>JAOAHO010000016.1 GCA_026415195.1 Bacteroidia bacterium
GGCCAGGCCGTCGCGGGTATATGAGAACAACGGAAAATATCCGGTGATGTTGGTAGCGAAGAACGAGTACGGATGTATAGACACGGTGTATAAGGTATTGGAGGTGGCGGAGGATTTTGTGGTGTACATACCGAATGTATTTACGCCGAACGGAGACGGATTGAATGATGTGTTCAATGTGAAGGGAACGGGCTTGAAATCGGAACGCTACCTGATGCAGATATTTGACCGTTGGGGCAACCTAATTTATCAGACCAAAGACATCAACAAGGGATGGGACGGTACTGTCAAAGGGGTGCCTGCGCAAGAAGGGGTATATATTTATCAGGTAAGAGTCATCGGCAATGGTAGCATAGGAAAGAAGGAATTTAAAGGCCACGTAACTCTATTGAAATAATACCTTAATAACTTTTTAAAACCTCCATGATGAAAATCGTGGAGGTTTTTTTATTTTATGCCTTAAATGCGAAAAGTGATTTTTATATTTTCTTGCTTTACCTTTTTGAAACTTTTTAGCCAAAGTACTTATACTTCCTACATATCCGGTGACCCCTCCAATACACTTACACCCACTCAGGGCGGGCTTTGCCTTATGGGCGGAGCCACTGAGAACGACAGTGCCATGGTATGGTTCCTGAAAAGATCGGGAGGTGGCGATATAGTGGTAATCAGGGCAAGCGGGGGAAGCGGTTATAATTCTTATATGATGTCTTTGGGTTTGACTTTGAATTCAGTGGAAACTCTGGTTATTCCTTCCGTTAGTGCTGCCAATCACCCCTATGTTCGTGATAAAATAAGAAATGCCGAGGCCTTGTTTATTGCAGGAGGTAACCAATGGAACTACGTTCAATTCTGGAAAAACACATCGGTGGACTCGGCCATACATTATCTTATTCACGTCAGAAAAGTTCCTGTAGGTGGAACCAGTGCCGGAATGGCAATACTTGGACAAGCATACTACAATGCTTCGGCCGGTTCCGTTACTTCATCCGTTGCATTGAATAATCCTTTAGGCCCAATGATAACTTTGGGAAATAATGACTTTATCCGTCATCCCCTTATGTTCAGAACCATCACCGATACACATTACGACAATCCCGATCGCAGGGGCAGGCACATCACTTTCCTTGCTCGTTTGATGAACGACAGTTTAGGCAGAACCTATTTCGGCATTGCATGTGATGAATATACATCGGTTTGCATGGATTCTTCCGGAATTTGTAAAGTGTATGGAGAATTTCCTACGTATGATGACAACGCCTATTTTCTACTGCCCAATTGTGCCATGCCAAATGATGCCGAAATATGCATGCAAAATCAACCTTTGCACTGGAACCGTAACCAACAGGCCGTTAAAGTATATCAGGTGAAAGGTACTCCTTCCGGAAACGGCCTCGTGGAGTGGAAAAACAAAAATCAATTCAACGGAGGAACATGGAGGAACTATTATGTAATAAACGGAGTGTTGAACACCGCCACAACATCCATTCCCTACAGTTGCAATACAACTGCCATATTGCATAATTATAAAAATCATGATTTTGATTTTTCAATCAATGATTTAAAATTGAAAATTACCTGTCCGGGAATAAAAAAGATTTATGATTTAAATGGTAAAACCTTGTTTGCTTCATCGGACCATGATGTGAATTGTGACTTGAGCCGTTGGGCTTCCGGTATTTATTTTATATCGGTACAAAACGGAAACCATATTCAAACAAAAAAAATTCTCCTGCCATGAAAATTTACCACGACCTTTTGCAACACATTTTAGATCACGGTATTAAGAAAACCGACCGCACGGGTACCGGAACCCTCAGCATTTTCGGATACCAAATGCGTTTTGATCTGAGGGAGGGCTTTCCCCTGGTTACCACAAAAAAACTGCATGTAAAATCCATCATTCATGAATTGCTTTGGTTTTTGAAAGGAGAAAGCAACATTAAATATCTCAAGGATAACGGTGTGAGTATATGGGATGAATGGGCAGATGAGAACGGAAACCTTGGCCCCATTTATGGGGTACAGTGGAGAAGTTGGCCTGATTATGACGGAGGCACCATTGATCAGATTACTCAGGTGGTAAATCAGATAAAATCCAATCCCGACTCCCGGAGGTTGATCGTAAGTGCATGGAACGTGGCTCAGATTGAAAAAATGAAATTGCCTCCATGCCATATTTTGTTTCAGTTTTATGTGGCCAACGGATATTTATCGTGTCAGTTGTATCAGCGCAGCGCCGATGTGTTTTTGGGAGTACCGTTCAACATTGCTTCATATTCCTTGTTAACCATGATGATGGCTCAAGTGTGCGGGTTGAAGGCAGGGGAATTTATCCACACTCTGGGCGATGCCCATTTGTATTCCAATCATCTGGAACAAGCCCGCCTGCAGCTTTCGCGCGACATCAGGCCACTGCCGGTAATGAAATTAAACCCGGATGTAAAAGATATTTTTTCTTTTAAGTATGAGGATTTTACCCTGGAAAACTATAATCCTCATCCCCACATTAAAGCCGATGTAGCCGTTTAATTTTTTAATTTTGCCTTAATTTAACTATGAAAACAGTTCAGGAAGTACACGATCATGCCAAAATTCAGATGGAAAAGTCCATCAAACACCTGGAGGCCGAATTGGCTAAAATAAGGGCCGGTAAAGCCAATCCAGCTTTGCTTGAAAATGTGTTGGTGGAATATTATGGCTCAAAAGTACCCATCAATCAAACGGCAAGCGTAAACACCCAGGATGCTCGGACCCTCGTTATTCAGCCCTGGGAAAAAAGCATGCTTACACCCATTGAAAAAGCCATTCAAGTAGCTAACCTTGGTTTGAATCCGCAAAACGATGGTACTGTTATTCGCATAACTATCCCGCCTCTAACCGAAGAAAGGCGAAAAGAGCTAACTAAGCTGGCTAAATCTACAGGCGAAGAAGCTAAAATTGCCATACGTTCCATTCGTAAAGAATCGATTGAAGCCATAAAAAAACTTCAAAAAGAAGGCCTGCCCGAGGATGAAGTCAAGCAAGCCGAAAATAAAATTCAACAATTGACTGACCAGTATGTAGCAAAAGTGGACCAGCATATTCAGTCTAAAGAAAAAGAAATTTTAACAGTTTAATTTATGAATAAAGGAACGATTACCCTGGTTGTTTTTGCCGTGTTGTTCCTCTTTGGAGGCATATATGCCTGCAACAAAAGAAACACATTCATGATGCTCAAAGAAGAAGCCAAAAGCCAGTGGCAACAGGTGGAAAACCAATATCAGCGCCGCTTGGATCTGATACCTAATTTAGTTAAAACTGTTGAGGCCGAAGCTAACTTTGAAAAATCAACATTGACACAAGTGATTGAAGCCAGAGCGAAAGCCACGCAGGTAAAAATCAATCCGGAAAATTTTTCAGAGCAGGATATGCAGAAATATAGGCAAGTGCAAGGTGAATTAAGTAGTGCATTATCGAGATTATTGGTGGTGGCGGAAAATTATCCGAATTTGAAATCGAATCAGGCCTTTGCCGATTTGCGTGTGGCCCTGGAGGGATGCGAAAACCGTATCAGTACCGAAAGAATGCGTTTTAACGAAAAGGTAAAAAACTTTAATGTCGAAATCAAAAAAATTCCGGGTTCGCTTTTTGCGTGGGGTTATACCGATATGCCCTATTTTGAAGCAGAAGCCGGAGCCGAAAAAGCTCCAAAGGTGGATATTGAAATTAAGTAATGTCTTTGTTTAAATTCAAAGCATTTTCCAAAGAAGAGGAAAAAAAAATCCAGCAAGCCATTCGGGAATCCGAAAAATTAACGACAGGTGAAATCCGTTTATTGGTGGCTGCCAATATTAGCGATGATATACTAAAATTTGCTGAAAAGAAATTTCATCAGATGGGAATGTACAATACAAATAATAGAAATGCAGTTTTGTTTGTATTGTGTTTGAAAAAGAGGCAAGTGGCGGTTTGGGCCGATGAAGGAATTTACAAGGCAGCCGGGGAAGAATTCTGGAAAAATATCGTTGAAGAAATAGTGGGGAATTTTAAAGAAAATCATGGTGTTGATGGAATAGTATCGGCAATACGGCATTGTGGTGATGCTTTAAGAAAATTTTTTCCTGCCGAAGGGAAAGAAAATCCGAATGAACTGTCGGATGAAATTGAATATGAAAGTTAAATTGATTTTCATATTCATTTGTATTTTCGGAGCAGTATATTCACAATATCCGCCCCGCCCTGAGCCCTTTGAATTTGTTTATGATTTTTCGGAAGAAGGGAATTTTCTTTCGCAGGGCTTTAGGCAGGAATTGTCGGGCTATTTAAAGGAGTTGGAAAGGCAGAAATCTACTCAGTTGTTGGTAGTGATAAAAACTGACCTGGGAGGTGCAGATGCTACTCAGTATGCCACAGGGTTATTAAATGCCTGGCAATTAGGTAATAAAGGAAAAGACAACGGTATCCTGATGCTGATAAAGCCAAAGAAAAACGATGAAAAAGGGGAAATATTCATTGCTACCGGTTATGGGGTGGAAGGGGATTTGCCCGATATTTTTCTGGGAAGGGTTATCCGTCATACCATTTTGCCACGTTTTAAAGAAGGCAATTATGAGTTAGGGGTATGGGAAGGTATAAATGAAATCGTTAAAAAAATTCATCCTGATTTTAAATATGAGAAAAAAATGAAATTTTTATATGAGGAGCAGAAAATCGGTTGGTTGGAAGTTTTAATTGTTTTGATTTTGTTGTATGTTTTTTTTCAGATAGCAAGGAGGGGCTTTGGAAATGTTATATATTCCGGAGGAGGGCGTATGTTTGAATTTCCCTATGGTGGTAGTTGGAGCAGAGGAGGAGGATATTCAGGGGGAGGATTTGGTGGATTTGGCGGACGCAGCGGTGGGGGAGGAGCAGGCGGTTCGTGGTAAGAATTGAAATTATGGAAAATTTGTATTCGTTACATTTAAAGGAGTTGAGTTATAAAATTAAATGTGCTAAGAAAAAAGACTTCCCTGATTCTTTATTGAAAACAGGCACAAGAAATACATTATTTAACCTGGAAGGGCTAGCAAGACTTGATTCCAAAAAACATAAAAAAATGGCCAGATGGCTGGAGCGGTTTAAAAAAGGGGAAGATCTTCTTGGGAAACTGGATTTTTATCTTTGGGTGAAAGAAATGGTTAAAAAAGAAAAATTAAACCCTGCGGAAAAATTTTCCATCAACAGAGATGCTGACAACCGGCTTAAGGCTATCCGTCAGGAATGCGAAAAGTATTTTGATCAAAAATTTGATTTAGAAAAATGGACAAAAAAAATATTAAAAAGAACAGAAAAACTGGATTTGAATTTCGATAAGAATCACCTTGAGCAAATTAAAGAAAGCATGGTGCAGGAAATCGATTCCTTACATGAATTTCTGGAAGAACGGAACTATACGTTTACATTAATGGAAGAAGAGGTGCACGAATTCCGCAGGGACATTCGTTGGTTCAGCATTTATGCTTGGGCATTGAAAGGTATGATTGCATTAAAGGACAAGAAAATTTTTTCCCCTGCACAAAAAAAGTACTGGATTAAGCCTAAAACTCTAAAAAATCCGTTCATTAATATTCCCGTTTCAAATGAAAAAAATAAAATTTACTTCAATAAGGAAGTTTTTTTGGCCCTTTCGGGAATGATTATTGATGTAGGTGAAATCAAAGATACCGGACTGTTAAATGAACATCTTAACACTATTTTAAAAAAGCCCGTGCATCATCCGGAGAAACAACTAAAAGAAATAAACGGGATGTTGAAAAAATATAAAAATGACAACTTGTTTTTAAAAAGATTGTTTTATATTTGAAAAAAATTGAAATTATGAGAAAAATTTATCTTTCTATCTTAATGGTTGCCCTTATTGCGGCAATTTCTTTTTTTGGAACCCAAATCAATTCGGGGGGAAAAGCCGGCAATACCGGATCGCCCGGTGAAAGCACCTGTGGTGCATGCCATAGCGGAGGGACAGCTGCATTATCCGGAGTATCCGTGGTTGCAAGCCCTCAATTTACCAATAACCAGTATATCCCGGGCCAAACCTACACCATTACTATTGGAGCTTTTGCCCAAGGATATAATTCTTACGGCTTTGGCTGCGAAATTTTGAATGCTTCCAATAATTCAAATATCGGAACCATGCAAAATCCCGGACCGGGCGTTCATTTTTTGACAGCCGGAAACGGACGGAATAATGCCACACAAACTGCACCAAAATCCGGAACTCCGGTAACCTTTTCATTTCAATGGGTAGCCCCAACTTCAGGTACGGCCAATATCTATGTGTGTGTAAATGCAGTGAACGGAAACGGCGGCACTTCAGGTGATTTTGTTATGACAACTTCCCTCTCTGTTTCTCCTGCCAATACAAGTGGAATTAAAGAAAATTTGCCTGCCGAAAACTCTTTTAATGTTTATCCTAATCCTTTTGAAGATTTTATTACAGTTGAACTGAATAAAGAAAGTAATATTACAGGTGCTTATGTTCAGATTTTTGATTTCACGGGAAAAATGGTTTATGAAAGCGAATCAAAAAAATCAGGTTTCGACAATACCATTAAAATCGACATGAAAGATTTGCCTGAAAGTATTTATACCGTTAAAGTATTATCAGATGGAAAATTGCTTGGAAGTAGATTGATTTTCCGTAAAGATTAAATCAACACCCAAAAAATTGTATAAAAAGGAGGGCTTTTAGCCCTCCTTTTTATTTTCGTTTTGTTTTTTGGTTGACAACCTGCGGTGTATCCCCAATTGCAGGCCCACCCCGCTTCCCGACCAGTTGGTTATAATAAAGTTATTGAAATTTTGATTGTTGCTTTCCATATTTTTATAATTTACACCCGATCTGAAAAGGCTTAAATAAAATCCGAAGTTTTTAAAAATAAAAGAGGGTTGTATATTAAAAATAAAATATCCTCCTTTTCCGGTTAATACCAAATTGTCATTAGGGTTATTTGTTTTATATTCTAATGAAGTAAAACCAAATTCAGGTGCCAGTAATAAATAAAATATTTTTGTATTGACAGGTCTGAAATTCAGCGGAATAGAAATATCCAATGAATTTGCAGAGGGTGTTAGTCCTGTTTTTTTATCTTTTTCTGTCACATATTGGTTAGTTTTTAACCGTAATCCGCAAGAAAACCATTTCATAATGGCATAATCTGCCCCAAAAACCCAGTGAAAATTTCCTGCGTCGTCTTTTACCGTGGTATCTAAAACTACCTGGTTGTTTAATTTAAACTTATAATTAAACGATACTTCCCTGAAGTATTCCAAACCCCTTCCGGCATGCAGGATAATATCGCCTTGTTTGATTTGGCCGAGGGTGAACGCAAAACACAAAAAAGCAATGTGTAAAAAATATTTTTTCATCGTTGTAAATTTATGGTAAAATTGTTAGTATTGTTTTATGTTATTGTTCATCACGATTTTGTTGTTATTCTTTAATGCTTTTTTTGTTGCCTCTGAATTTTCACTGGTAAAAGTCAGGCCCAGCCAGTTGGAAGTATTAGTACAAAAAGGAAGCCGCCGTGCATTGCTTACACAGGCCATTTTGGAGAAGTTAGACGGCTACCTTTCGGCTTGCCAGTTGGGCATCACCCTCACCAGCCTTGGCCTCGGATGGATTGGGGAAGAGGTGTTTTCGGGATTTTTTATTCGTTTGTTTGAAAATGCAGGATGGGGGCATAATCCCATTCTTGCTCATACGGTTTCTATATCTGTAGCTTTTTCCTTTCTTACGTTTTTACACATAACCCTTGGAGAGCAAATCCCTAAAATGGTCGGAATTAATTATGCCCTGACGATGGCGCTTTTAGTTTCATTGCCCCTGAAAATTTTTTATGTGGTGTTTACGCCTTTCATTTGGATATTGAACAAATCCACCCGGCTGTTCATGAATGTGTTCGGGATTCCGCAGGTGTCGGAAGATGTGCATACGGAAGAGGAAATTAAGGTGATTTTGACGGAAAGCGAAGAAGGAGGGGCCATCAAGCCCAGTGAACATGAACTCATCCAAAACGTTTTTGATTTCGACGACCGCATCGTGCGTCAGGTGATGATCCCCAAGAATAAAATTTCCGGTTTGGATGTGGAATTGGGAAGGGAACAAATTGTCCGGCTGATTATTGAAGAAGGATTTTCACGCTTTCCGGTCTATCTCGGAGATTTGGACAACATTATCGGAATTGTCCATGCGCGCGATATTTTAAAATCGGTGGTGGAAAACAATTATAAAAGCATTAGAACCCTGATGCGCCCGGTGCATTTTGTCCCCGAAACCATGAAAATAAACCAGCTTTTGAAAGATTTTCAAAAGTTCCACATTCAAATTGCCATCGTGATAGATGAATACGGAAGCACGACGGGGCTGGTTACCATGGAAGACATAATTGAAGAGTTGGTAGGCGACATTCACGATGAACACGATGAAGAAAAACCATCCATTCAAAAAATCAACGACAGGGAATTTATTGTTTATGCCTCGACAACCATTGTGGATGCCAATAATGTATTGCCTTTGGCGTTGCCGGAGAATCCCATATACGAGACCGTTTCGGGTTACGTAAATTTTATCTTCGGAAAAATTCCGGCACAAAATGAAAAAATTACCAAAGACGGTTATGAAATAACGATTTTAAAAAGAAACCAGAAAAATGTGGAACAGGTTAAATTTGTTTTAAAAGGCTGATTCGTGAACGAAGAGTTCCTTACAAAAAACTATTGGAATAATCGTTATCAGGAAAAAAGCACCGGTTGGGATATCGGTTATCCTTCGCCGCCCTTAATGGAGTACGTTATTAATAAAGTACCCAAGGATTGGAAAATTTTAATTCCCGGTTCCGGCTTTTCGCATGAAGCCGGCAGCTTGTATGGATTAGGATATCAACATATTTGGATTTGTGAATTTGCCCCGAGTGCCGTGGAATATTTCAAATCGAGATATCCTGATTTTCCCGAAGCACAAATTCTTATGGCGGATTTTTTTGAATTACAAAACCATTCATTTCAATTGATTTTGGAACAAACTTTTTTTTGTGCCATTAATCCCGGTTTAAGAAAAAAATATTTTGAACAATGTCATACCCTGCTTCAGCCGGGCGGAATTTTAGCCGGGGTGCTGTTTAATACGGTATTTGAAAATGCAGGCCCCCCTTTTGGGGGTTATGCTGATGAATATTATCAGTTGTTGGATTTAAATGATTGGGAAGTCCTGAAATGGGAACCATGCCGGAATTCCATTGAACCCAGGCAGGGTAGGGAATGGTGGATGGAACTCAGAAAGAAGCAGCAGTAATTTATGAATCATCGGGAATTTTTCTTTCGTCACATCGCTCAAACTTCCCCCGAACCCATGTTGGGAAATCCTTTGCACATCGTCAGGGCCGAAAAAGAATTTTTGTGGGATGCCGAAGGAAAAAAATATGTGGATTTAATCAGCGGGATTGCCGTAAGTTCGGTGGGGCATTGCCATCCCAAAGTGGTGGAGGCAGTAAAGGAACATGCATCCCGTTTTATGCACCTGATGGTGTATGGCGAAATGATACAAAGCCCCCAGAATTTGCTGGCTGAAGCATTGATGAAAGTGTTGCCCCCGTCGCTGAATAATTTTTATTATACCACCGGCGGAAGTGAAGCTATTGAAGTGGCACTGAAAATTGCCAGAAAATTTACCGGAAGAAAAAAAATCTTGGCATTTAAAAATTCCTATCATGGTTCCACCTGGGCCGCCTTAAGCTTAAGTTCTTTGGAGCATCATTTGAATGCCTTTGCACCATTGTTACCGGGAATTATCAGGACAGAATTTGGAAGCATGGATGCTATTGGCCTTGTGGATGAAGATGTGGCTTGCGTGGTTACGGAGCCAATTCAGGCCGAATCGGGGGTCAACATTCCGTCAAAAGAATTCATGGAAGCATTACGCAATCGTTGTGAAGAAAAAGGGGTATTGCTGATTTTCGATGAGATTCAAACCGGATTTGGTCGCACCGGAAAAATGTTTGCTTTCGAGCATTTTGGCGTGGTTCCCGATATTTTATGCCTGGCTAAGGCGATGGGGGGCGGAGTGCCTGTCGGGGTTTGCATTTCATCGGGTGAAATCATGGCCTCACTTTGCAAAAATCCCATTCTTGGCCACATGAACACTTTTGGGGGAAATGCCCTGGCTTGTACTGCTGCCAAAGCAACACTGGAGGCAATTCTTCAGGAAAAACTTCACGAAAGGGCAAAAGAAATTCAAAAAATAATACAAGCAGTTTTTGAAAGCCAACTAAAGGATACGTGCTTTAAATGGCGCGTAATTGGTGCCTTCGGAGCGCTGGAATTAAAGGATGAAGCGCATGCCTTTGAGTTATGCAGGCAAGCCCTTATGGAAGGCATTATAACCGATTGGTTTTTGTTCAATTCCAAGTCCATCAGGATAGCTCCTCCATTAAATATTGATTTTAACGTTTTAAAGGATGCATTGGAAAAATTGTGTAACTTGTCCGTAAAACTTTCCAACAAATGAGCAACTGCTGAAAATTGTATAAATTTGTTCATCATGGAAAATAAATCAAACAATATCATTCTAACGTTAGTTTCATTAATTCTTTTGTTCATTAGCTGTGTGGCACGCCTTATCCCTCACCCCTGGAATTTTACACCGGCATTGGCCATGGCCATGTTCGGGGGTTTTGTCGTTGCTGGAAGGATTTGGGGAATATTAATTCCTTTACTGTTTGTATGGATCAGTGATTTGCTTGTGAACAACATACTCTATAGGAATTTTTTTAATAGCTTTGTCTGGTTTTACGATGGTTTTTACTGGCAATACGGTGCTTATGCCATGGTGGCTCTTTTGTCGGGAATTTTCCTTAAAGCATCCCGCTTGTTATGGGTAATTCCATCCTCTATTTTGGGATCACTGCTTTTTTTTATGATATCGAATTTCGGTGTTTGGGCAACGGGAAATATGTATCCGAAAAACTTTACGGGCCTGATGGAATGCTATGTGGCAGCCATTCCTTTTTTCAAGGGTACGCTGGGCGGCACATTGGCTTATTCGGTGATTTTGTTCGGCATTTACGATTGGGTTAAGAAAAAATATTTTCGCCCCCAAACGGCCTGAGGCTTCAGGAATGCCTTTGCCTTACGGCTTCATATAGGGCTATGGCAGCCGCATTCGACACATTCAGCGATGCTGTTTTACCCGACATCGGAATTTTAGCCTGATCATCACAATACTTTAAGTATTCTTTGCTGATGCCGCTTTCTTCATTTCCCAAAAGGAGTGCGATGGGGGATTTTAGGTTTAATTCATGGATTTTTTTATTGGTTTTTTCATGTATGGCAATGATGGAAATGCCGCTTTCTTTAACGAATTCAAAGGTTTTTTTCAAATTGAATTCCCGGCACAGAGGGATGTGCAGCAAAGCCCCGGCGCTGGCCTTGACGGCATCTTCATTTAAGGCGGCAGAACCCAGTGCCGGAAATATAATTCCATGAACGCCCAGGCATTCCGCAGTACGGGCAATCGATCCAAAATTCCTTACGTCGGTAATTTTATCCAGGACGATAAGGAAGGGCATTTCTCCTTTGTCGAAAAGAGACGGGACAAGATCTTCCGCCGTAGTAAATTCAAGATCGGTAATCAGGGCTACCATGCCTTGTGTGGCCTTGCCCGGAATTAATTTTTTGATTTTTTCGGGCGGGACAAATTGAAATGGTATGTTCTGCTTTTTGGCTTCGGAAAGGATATTCTTCAACGAAGGGTTTTCGGAACCTTTTTGGAACCAAATTTTAACAAAAGTTTTCTTTGCAGCCAGGGCTTCACTTATGGGTTGAATTCCGTAAATATAGGGCATACTCAGGGTCTTGCAGGAGTCCGAATTGGTTCAGATGGTGCCGCGCATGCTTGCACAACAAATGCACCCACTCATCAAAATTCAATTTTCCGAAAAAGGGATTGGCTTGAATGTGGCAGGAATTTTTTGCGTAGAAATCAAAAAATTCATGAATATTATTTTTTAAATCCTCAAGGGCCATTTGCCTGTTTTCGAAAATCAATTTCGGAGGGTGTTCTCCCATTATGGTATTCGGTGTTCCCGGGCGGAAGGGCTTGTCGGAAAGCATGAAATTTCTTAATTTTTCCATGGTAGCTTCATCAACCTGAACCGGAAAAACCACTTTCCCGTATGCCATGGCCACACTTTCGCTCATGTGTTCAATCATCCCTTGAAAATTCAGTTTTCCCCACAGAGGCAAAGGTTCCTGATTAACTGCCTCAAGCATTTTCGGAAATGTTTGCTTAAGGAATTCTCTTTTATTCAGGGTTTGTTCCATTCCGGGTAATTTTTGCAATGATAATTAATTGATAAAAGTTTAAAGCCATTCTTGTTAATTTTTTTTAATAAAATACAAACAATTTAAAATTATTGATTTGGGCATAATTTTTACTATCGTAATTTTAAAATTCAGTAATTTTGAAATTACATGAAAATGAAATTTCTTGGTATCAAAAGGGTCATTTTAGGGCTTTTGGTAATGAATATTTCAGGTTCCTTATTTTCCCAAAACGAAAGTTCTGTTGGTTCCAAAAATGAAACCAAATTTTCGGAAGTGGTTTTTTTGGATTCCGTGCCCTCTAAACAAATTTTGGAAAGAGCTGTTAATTGGGCAAAATTGGAAACTCCTAAATATGTTAAGTCAAATAGAGTTAGTTCAGGATCGAGGGTGGAGTGTATCGCTACATTCACGACGAAACCCAAACAGTTGAATCCTGAATTTGATTATACAGGAAAAATTACGATGAAAGTGAGTATTGAAGTTAAAGACGGAAAATATCGTTACACCATCAACAATATTCAACATAAAAGCAACAGTGGCAAGGTAAATGGCGGAAGCATTGACAATATTGTACCCGAATCGGGAAGCATGGCCATGGATGAAATTACTTGGAAAAAAATTAAAGGGGAAGCCATCAGGAATGCTCAGGTAGTGATTAGCGACATTAAAGAATTCATGATCAAAGAAAATGCAGGAAAACAAGATGAGTGGTAACATTGAACATATCCATTGCCTCATTATAGGCAGCGGCCCGGCCGGATATACGGCTGCTATTTATGCCGCACGTGCCGATTTAAAACCTGTCCTTTATACCGGTTTGACGCCCGGCGGGCAACTAACCGAGACCACCGAAGTGGATAATTTTCCCGGGTATCCGAAAGGCATCAAAGGCCCGGAATTGATGGAGGATTTGAAAAATCAGGCCGAAAGGTTTGGAACTCAGGTTCGCTTCGGAATGGTAACCAGAGCCGATTTAACGGCTAATCCTAAAAGAATTTGGATTGATGATACCAAAGAGGTTACGGCCGATGCCGTGATAATTGCCACCGGAGCCAGTGCCAAATGGCTGGGCCTTCCCAATGAAACCCGCCTTCGCATGAATGCAGGGGGGGTAAGTGCCTGTGCCGTGTGTGACGGATTTTTTTTCCGCGGGCAGGATGTGGCCATAGTTGGCGGTGGCGACACAGCGGCTGAAGAAGCAACCTACCTGGCTAAGCTCTGCCGAAAAGTGTATATGCTGGTCAGAAAAGACAAGCTCAGGGCAAGCAAAGCCATGCAGCATCGTGTGTTTAACACACCGAATATTGAAGTGCTTTGGAACACCGAGACCGTTGACATACTTGGTGAACAAAGTGTTCAGGGTGTTTTGGTTAAAAACAACCTCACCGGTGAGGAAAAAAAATTGGACGTAACAGGTTTTTTTGTTGCCATTGGCCATAAGCCCAATACCGACATTTTCAAAGGCCAACTCGATATGGATGAACAGGGGTACATAAAAGTTAAACCGGGCTCAACACATACCAATATTGAAGGGGTTTTTGCTGTGGGAGATTGTGCCGACAAAGTTTATCGGCAAGCCGTTACGGCTGCAGGCAGCGGATGTATGGGAGCATTGGATGCGGAAAGATGGCTGGCTTCAAAAGAAGTGCATGCGGAAATGGCATGATATTATTTAAAAAAATAAGTGTTGCTTTTTTTATTTTTTGCGTTAGTTTTTTGACGGCACAGCGCTTTGCCGATCAGGTTCCGCAAATCAGAAGATATGAACAAAAAGAGGTTTATGATTCTGTTCGTGGAATTTGGATGTATGATAAACTTATTGATCAATTAGGAGGCGACTCCATCAAATATACCAAAGCCGGTTATAACCATCAAGGTTGGGGCGAAGATTATTACGTCAGTGGAAAAATACTACACCGAGGTTATTATATTGACGGTAAAGTGATCGTATTTAAAAATTTCTATGAAAACGGAAAAGTAGAACGTTCCTTCGTAAATCCGGATCCTTTACATTGCTCGATGGAACTTTTTTATGAAAACGGACAAACGAAATCAAAAACTTCCTATTTTGAAGGAAAACCCGTAAAAAAAGAGGAATACTATATGAACGGTATATTAAAAATGATTATGGAAACCGAACCGGGAACCAATATTTACAAATACAAAAAAGAATTTTATCCCGGAGGTAACCTAAAAGCAGAATATCTGTTGAAAGATAAAGACGAAAAGTTGTATTCATGCAGTAAGTATTATTCTGATGGAAAAATTCAGGAGCAGGGTGCCGTGGTTTTGGAAAGCATGTCACCGGAAAAGTTTACAAAAAAAGGTTCATGGGTGATTTATGATGCCAAAGGCAAAAAAAGAACCGAGAAATATTAATGCCTGAAAACAATAAATTCAAAGTTAAATCTCTCCCCCTTTCCGATCGACCCCGAGAAAAACTGTTGCAAAAAGGAGAAAAAGAACTTACCAATTCCGAGCTCCTTGCCATTTTGATTAATACAGGTTCAAAAGAAAAATCGGCCATACAATTGGCACAAGAAATCATGGCTTTGGCCGGGGATGACCTGAATACGCTTGCCCGTTTTTCCCTGATTCAACTAATGAATATTAAAGGAATGGGGCAGGCCAAGGCCATTACCATTAAAGCCGCATTGGAACTCAGTAACCGTAGGGTTGACCATACGCTTACCCATCATGATATCATCGATACATCCCGGAAGGCCTTTGAATTTATGAAAGGCAAGTTCATGGATTTAACGGAAGAAAAATTTTATGTGCTTTTCCTGAACAGGGCAAACAAAGTGTTGGATTTATTGCATCACACTACCGGTAGTGATGGTGCCACAGTGGTGGATATTAAGTGGATCGTCAGGAAGGTTTTGGAATACAGGGCCTATGGAATTGTAGTAGCCCATAATCATCCAAGCGGCCATTTAAGGCCAGGAAATGAAGATGTTGAACTGACCCGTAAACTGAAATCGGCCTTGGAATTCTTCGACGCTAAATTACACGACCACCTGATTATACATCAACATTCATTCTTCAGCTTTGCCGAAAACGGAATCCTATGAACAATAAAAAACATATTTTTTACTGGACGCTCTACGATTGGGCTAATTCCGTTTTTCCTTTGGTTATTACTTCGGCTATTTTTCCCAATTATTACGAATATGTAACCAGTCATGATGTGTTAGGAAATCCTACAGGTGATGTACTTTTTGTTTTTGGTATGGCCATAAAAAATCAGGATTTATATTCTTATGCTTATGCCTTTGGTTTACTTTTGGTGGTTTTAATCATACCCCTGGTGAGCGGAATGGCCGATTATTATCAAAGTAAAAAAAAATTCCTTACTTTTTTTTGCTTGCTGGGAGCAATTTCTACATTTTTCCTTTATTTCCTGAATCGCCAAAAAATTTTGCTCACCCTTATCCCTTTTGTAACTGCTACATTAGGATTTTGGGGAAGTGTGGTATTGTACAATTCATTTCTGCCATTATTGGTTACCAAAGATATGCAAGATCGCGTTAGTGCTCGTGGTTTTTCCATGGGATATATTGGCAGTTCATTGTTACTCATGATTTGTATTTCTGGAATTTTATTCTTTAAATATGATCCGGTTACGGGTAATGGTTTTTTTAAAGTCCCTTATGCTTTTGTTCTGACTTCTGTTTGGTGGTTGGTTTTCGGATTAATTGCCATTGCCGGCATACCGGAAAAAAAAATGAAATCAGCAAAAATCAATAACTCCTTGTTTTCCGGATTCAGGGAGTTAAACAAGGCATGGATGGACGTCAGACATTATAAAAAAATAAAAAATTTCTTATTTTCTTTCTTCTTTTACAATACGGGTGTGCAAACCATCATGGTAATGGCAGTATTATTTGCCAGAAAAGAAATATCCTGGTCGGATGAACAAACCAAAACAAGTTCTCTTATAGTCAGTATTCTACTGATACAGTTTTTGGGGGTGGCTGGTGCGTGGTTGTTTTCCAAACTTTCATATCATCTTGGTAACATAAAAACTTTAAGGATAAGCATTTTACTTTGGTTAGCTGTATGTGTATATGCATATGCTTTTGCCCGACATCCCGGTGATTTTTATGTATTGGCAGCCATGGTAGGACTGATGATGGGGGGGATTCAGGCGATCTCCCGATCCACCTTTTCCAAATTTCTTCCCGAGACTGAAAATACGGCCTCGCTTTTCAGCTTTTACGATATTACGGAAAAGGTTGGCATAATTTTGGGAACGTTCAGTTTTGGATTAATAAGTCAGATAAGCGGGGGTATGCGAAATTCGGTGTTGGCTTTGATGATGTTTTTTATTTTGGGGTATATCGGACTTTCGCGCGTTAAAAAATAATCTTTATTTCTTTTTCTTTTTGTAGTGGAGTCTTTTATTTACGATTTCTTTTACAAAAGAGGGATGATGCCTTTTACAATAAGCCAATAAGGTTGCATACTTAATATTTGTTTTGAATTTCTTGTTAAGGATATGGGTAAGTTCCCCGATACTTTTTACTGATTTTTTGGATTTGACAATATCTTTGATGTATTTTCTTTGCTTATCATCAATGACCGTAATTTTAAAACCTTTTTTGGGAAGAGTAATTAATCCTTTTATGCCCTTTTTTCTGTAAAGCGTACGCCATTTTTGAATGGTGTTCCCCTGAACCCCCATCACTTTTGCCCAATACAATTTTGATCCTTCACCGTTTTTCTTTTTTAATTTCAGCAAAAATTCAATACGCGGATGAAAAAACGGCGGCAGTTTTTTCAAAAGTAATTTTAATTCCTTTTCGGATTCTTTTACTTTAATGGTAATGATCTTAGGCATAAATCAACTTATTGATATGTCAAATATACAAAATATTTTTTTAAAACAAATATTGGTTTATTTTTCACGATGACAGACAATACAAGCCCAACTGTCCTCATTATAAATGTTTTTCGTTTCTGCTTGAAGTTCATTTTGGAGAACGATTGTTAATTCATCCGCATCATGTTCATAAAATCCGCTAAAAAAAAATGTTGAACCTTCACGGGTGATTTTATTAAACCATCCGAGATGGGAACGTATTACGTTTTTATTGATATTCGCCAACACAACGTCAAATACCATCGGATGGTTTTCGGTGTATTTTATAAACTGTTCCGTTGGAACCACATGGGCTTTTGCAGGTGGGTTTAATGCAAGGTTCTCTTTGGTGTTATTGATGCATACCGTGTCAATATCGGTTGCCCAAACATTTTTTGCTCCCCAAAGGGAAGCTGCTATGGCCAATACACCGCTGCCGCAACCGAAATCCAAAACGGTTTGATGATTTAATAAAGAATTTTTCATTGCCTTGAGCATCAGACGCGTGGTGGGATGGTGGCCGGTACCGAAACTCATTTGGGGCCGGATGAGTATTTGCATGGGATATTTTTTCTCAATACGATGAAAAGGAGCATAAATCAGAATTTCATCATCTATCACAACAGGGGCATAATTTTTTTCCCATGCTTCGTTCCAATTCTTGTATGGAATTAATTCTTTATTCCATTCAATTTTAAGATCAATAAAAGATTCAATTAGTTGTTCAGGATCAAAATTCCGGTCGTCGATTTCAGTTATATATGCCGTAACTTTCTGACCATCGTTTTCTACGGCATAGAAAGGAAAATCTTCCAGATAGGCCGTAAGTATTTCTGCAGCGGATTCTTTGGGTTCTATGTTAAAAATATACTTATAATGATTCAAAGTGCGGATGCGATTTTCAAAATTTCAAACATTTCATCGGGCTTAAGGCTTGCCGTTCCTATGAGGGCTCCGTCAATATTGGGTTGAGATAAGAGGTCGCTGGCATTTTTTGCATTAAAGGAACCGCCGTAAATAATCTTGGTATTATCATGGTCAAGCTGAATATTTGTAAGTATGCTGCGGATGAATGCATGCATTTCATTTGCTTGTTCCGGTGAGGCGCTTTCACCCGTTCCTATGGCCCATACAGGCTCGTAAGCAATCATCAAATTTGATTGACCGAAATGAAGTCCTTTTAATACTTCGGTTAATTGTTGTTCAATGATTTGAAATGCCAACCCCTTTGAGCGTTCCTCGCGGGTTTCGCCCACACAATAAATAATATCGAGCGTAGCTTTAATGGCCAATTCAATTTTTTTTTTGAGTATGATGGAGTTTTCGTTCAATAACTTTCTTCTTTCGCTGTGTCCTATGATAACAAAATCAGCACCGCAGGAAGCTATCATTTCTGCTGAGACTTCACCGGTATATGCTCCGGGATGGGTAAAAGATGAACAATCCTGAGCACCGACTTTAATATGGTTTTTCAAATCAAGGGTATCCAGAAAATCGATGACGGGAAAAATAAATGGATAAGGTACGGCTAACGAAAAATCAAACTCCGGACTACTAAAACCAAATTTTTCATTTAATTCTGCAAAATAAACGTGAACATCCTGAAGAGTGAAATTCATTTTCCAATTCCCGATAATTTCTTTCATAAGGAAATTATTTTATTCTTACACGCGGATCTAAAAATCCATAGACGATGTCCACGATGGTATTGGTAATCACAAATATAGTTGCAAATATCAATGTGGCTCCCATTACAACAGGAAGGTCGTTTTTACTCAGAGCGTCTACCACTTCATAACCGATGCCTTTCCAGTTAAAAACTTTTTCTACAAATACTGCTCCGGCCATCAAACCCGCAAACCAACCCGAAATGGCTGTCACTACGGGGTTCATGGCGTTCTTCAGAGCATGGCGCACCACAATCTGAAATGTGGAAAGCCCTTTGGCTTTGGCGGTTCGGATATAATCCTGCGACATAACGTCTAACATGGAACTTCGCATTAATTGTATTACGATGCTTAATGGCCTTACACCAAGCGTAAATGCAGGTAATATAAGATTTTTAAAGCTGATATATTGCCCTTCCCATTCATCGTATTCGTATAAACTTCCCACCGGTGAAAGTCCGGTATATTCAGCCAGTTTATAACCAAAAAGCCACGCCATAATCAGCCCAACCAGGTAAGACGGCGCACTCATACCAAAAACCGTGGCGAAAATAAAGGAACCTTTGTCGTACCAGGAATCCTTGTATAATGCGGCAAAAATGCCTAATATAATGCCGATGCTAGAAGCAATACAAATGGCAAAAAAAGCCAAAATGGCAGTTTCGGGTAAAGTGTCGATGAGAATTTCCGATACATCCCTTTTGGTTATATAACTTTTACGAAGATAAGGGATTTTAAGAACCACCGCATAATTTTTATCAATTTCAAACAAAGGTATCCAGGAATATTTTGACGGGTTGAGATATATCAAACTTTTATGATTGTAGGGTTTGTGAACAGAAATAAAAGATAAATCATTTAGGTAGTGTAAGTATTGAGTTATTACGGGCCTGTCGGTTCCCAGTTCACGATGGATGGCTTTTACATTTTCTTCGCTGGCACGTTGCCCAAGAATAATGGTAGCCGGATCACCCGGTAAGATATTGAACAAGAAAAAAATACAAGTTACTACTCCCCAAAGGACCAAAATGCCATTGATAATTTTTATCGAAACAAATTTAATCAACGCCTAAAGTTCTTAAGGAAGGCTAAATTTAACTAAAAGCCGGCAATTAAAAGTAAATTTTAGATAAATGGTATTTTTGCGAGTACAGAGATGGCTAATATCAGAAACGGAATTTACAGGATTATTTTTTTTATTTGCTTTTGTTTTGTAATTTCTGTTTATCGGAGCCAAAAACTTGGTTTGGTCTTAAGCGGTGGAGGTGCTGATGCATTGGCACACATTGGTGTACTAAAAGCACTTGAAGAAGAAGGAATAAGGCCGGATTACGTTACGGGGAGTTCTTTAGGTGCCCTGATAGGAGGTTTTTATGTTTCCGGAATTAGCCCTGCGGAAATGGAAAAAATGGTGAAGTCGGATTATTTTAAAAATGCGGCAGGAGGAAAAATCAATTTTCAGTATGGCTATTTTTATAAAGAACGTCCTGCTTACGCTTCCTGGCTTACCATACGATTCGACCCTACCAGGTCCATTATCCGCAATTTGCCTGTTAATGTTATCAACAGTATTCCCATAGAGTATTATTTAATGGAAAATTTCAGTTTTCCGTCCATTGCTTATCATAATAATTTCGACAGTTTGTTTGTACCATTCCGTTGCATTGCTTCCGACATCAC
This sequence comes from Bacteroidia bacterium, assembly GCA_026415195.1. GTDB lineage: Bacteria > Bacteroidota > Bacteroidia > B-17B0 > Aurantibacillaceae > JAOAHO01. The sequence continues at coordinate 20,554 of JAOAHO010000016.1, forward strand.
AAACAAAAGGCCCGTGGTGTTCAGGAATGGCCATCTGGCTGCAGCCATCAGGGCCTCCATGAGTTATCCTTTTTACCTGAGGCCGTTTTATTGGAACAACAGTTTGCTTTATGATGGAGGACTCTATGAGAATTTTCCCGTACAAACGATGATAAATGAATTTAACCCCCGGGTGATTTTGGGGTCTGATGTATCTGAAAAAATTTCCAAACCTGATGAAGACGACCTTTACGGACAAATCAGAAAACTTATCACAAATAATACTGATTCTCTTAATTTAAAAAACACAGATACTTTTTTTCTTAGAATTCAACCCAACATCGGTTTGTTCGGATTCGATTACCCGCAAAAAGCCATCGATTCGGGGTATGCCTCCACAAAACGTATTCTGCATCAATTAAAAAAGTACGTTCCAGTAATGGGGAGGGATTCTATTGAATCCATGCGTCAGAAATTTTTGAGTCGTATTAAATTGGAAAGAAGAGTCGATTCAATGACCGTGCATGGAAATATCGGTATCGCCTCAAAATATATTGAGAGAAGTTTTTATTTTTTACCCTCCCGATCGTATGATTTATCGAACATTAAAAAAAGATATTTCCGTCTTGCAGCCGATGACAGGCTTAAAAGTGTTTTTCCTGTAATTGAAAAAGATTCTCTGACCGGCAAAAAAGTATTACACCTATTTGTAAAAAAAGAAAAACCATTTTATTTAGAAGCTGGGGCCATGGTCTCGAACCGGCCGGTAAGTTTTTTGTTTTCAGCCCTGGAATATCATCACCTGGGTAAAATCGGGATCACCGCTTATGCCAATGGATACTTGGGCAAGCTGATGTCGGGAGGCTTTGCCAAAGTCAGATTGGATTTTCCGGGGCGCTTTCCGTTTTATCTGGAACCCCATGCTTCCTATTCCCGATGGGATTATTTCAGCACCAGTCTGGCCTTTTTTGATTTGAAAATTCCCCCTTTTTTAATACACGAAGATCAGTATGCTGGTATGAATTTGGTCACTCCTGCTGGAAATTTAAGCATACTTAACCTAAAAGCAGGGTGGGCTCAATGGAATTACTTTTATTATCAGGTTCAGAATTTCAAAAAGCTCGACACTTTAGATAAAACAAATTTTCCTCATTTCTATTCACAAGCCCATATTGAAACAAATACCCTCAATAAAAAAATGTATCCCAATGAAGGATTTATGTTTAAAGGAGGAATAAAATATATAGAAGGCCGAGAAAAATTCATTCCGGGAAATATAAGTCCAAGTTCCGACACCATAACAGGAAAATTTCATCATTGGTTTCAGGTATTTTCAAAAACGGAATTTTATTTAAAACCCTTTAAATTTTTCCGACTAGGTTTTATGGGTGAAGTGGTATATGGAGGTCAAACATTTTTTTCTAACTACTACAGCAGTATTTTGGCAGCTCCCGTATTTGAACCTATACCGGAATTGCGGACTTTTTTTTACGAAAAATACAGGGCCCACTCTTATTTTGCATTAGGCGGAAAAGCTATTACCATTCCTTTTAAAAATCTGGAAATCAGAGGAGAATTGTATTATTATCAGCCTTTCCTAACCATTGTAAGAAGTAATTTGAACCCCTATGTTGCCGACTACAGTGTTCCATTATTGAATCAATATATTATTGCCAGCGCTTTCTTGGTGTATCAAACTCCCGTGGGTCCCCTTTCACTTTCATTGAACTATGTTGATCGTAAGGAACTGGTTACGGTTTTTTTCCACTTCGGTTATTTGTTGTTTAATAAAAAATCCTCGGAATTTTAGCCAAAAAAATGGATGATTCTTTTGTTTGCTTTTGGGAAAGGCACAGTTGAACAGGGATCTTTCAAACATGAATTCTCAAAATCGTTAGAGCAATTAAACGAATAAAATGATGGAAGAAAGTATAATTTAAAAATGAGAATTAATTATAATGCCTTATATTACTTGTCTAATAAACCATCAAAAATTCTTTATTTTGAAAGATTAATCTGAAAGCCACTCTTAACTTTTTATAAAGTAAAAATTTTTTTATATATACAACAAATAAGGTTGTTTGGAGTATGATGAATGATTCATGTTATTTGTAATCCATCAATATTTCACCAAACCGAAAAATATCTGAAAAAGAGTTATAAAGCGGAACCGGTGCCAACCGAATAACTCCAGGTTCACGCCAGTCGGCCATTACCCCGTTTTTTTCCAAATATTCAAAAAGATCCTTTCCTTTTTCACCAACCAAAAGTGAAATCTGACAACCACGATTTTCACTGGGAGTGATAATTTGCCATGATTTGTTTTTTTCTTTAATCACATAGTTAATAACATACTCCAGATATCCCGTCAGTTTTGTGCTTTTTTCAAAGAGATTTTTCATTCCTGCACGATGGAATATCTCTAAGGAAGCCAGGCATGCAGCCATGCTGAAGATGGGCGCATTGCTCAGTTGCCAGCGTTCGGCAGTGGGTATGGGGTCAAATTGGGGAAGCATTTGAAATCGTGTACTCTTATTGGTGCCCCACCATCCTGCAAATAATGGCAAAACGAAATTCCGGTGGTGTTTTTCATGTACAAATGCACCCGCCACCGATCCGGGACCGCTGTTCAAGTATTTGTAAGAACACCAGCAGGCAAAATCCACTTCCCATTCGTTCAGGAAAAGCGGAATGTTCCCGGCCGCATGAGCCAGATCAAAACCACAGTATGCGCCGGCACGATGAGCAGCAACAGTAATTTCCTTCATATTGAAAACCTGTCCGGTATAATAGTTCACCCCGCCCATCATAACCAATGCAAGTTCATTTTTGTGTGTTTCAATGGTTTGAAGGATTTTTCCGTGTCTTATGATATATTCCCCTTCATCCGGAAAAATTTCAATAAGTGCATCTTTCGGGTCGAATCCATGAAATTTTATCTGCGATTCCAAAGCATAACGGTCGCTGGGAAATGATTTACCTTCGGTGATGATTTTAAATTTTTTCTTCGTGGGCTTGTAAAATGAAACCAATAACAAATGAAGGTTCACAGTTAATTGATTCATCATGACCACTTCTTCGTTTTTAGCTCCCACAATTTCTGCCATATAGGGCGTAAGAAATTCATGATAGGGCATCCAAGGCCTGCGTGCGTGTACATGGCCTTCCACTCCAAGGGCTTTCCAGTCATCCAGTTCCTGTAGGATATATTTTTCGGTATTTTTCGGTTGAAGCCCCAGGGAATTTCCGGTAAAATAAATTACCTGCTTTCCGTTTTTCTCCGGTATGTAAAATTCATTCCTGAAGGAAGCAAGGGGGTCGGATTTATCGGAGATTTCGGCAAAATTTTTACTGAACTCGAAGTGCATTTTCGTCGTTTTGAGGAATTTGGTAGAGGTAAATTTTTTCTTTTTTAAATTTACGCAACGAAAAATATTCCCGTGTTTCCAGTGTTTTTGCATTTTCAGGCAAAAAGGTTCCAATAAAAGGTAAATGGTAATTCGGATGATAAGGGTCGAGGCGGCCCACCAAACTGTCTTTCAAAAATGCCATCCCTTTATCTTCAATAAATCCTTCAACGGCAATTCTTCGGGTTAATTGTTCTTTAAAAATTTCATGGCTTATGCGCCTGATGGAAAAATAATCGTGTAAAGAAAAAACGGAATAGCCCATCATCAACACTATCATAACTATGCTGATGATGCTTTTACTGAAATGATGTTTAATGAGATCGGCAAAAATTAACATAAATGGAATAAGCGGTATGAGGATATACCGATCAAAAAAACCTTCAAAATAGGTCATCAGTGCATAATAAGTAAGAAAGAAAATCAATGTAAGGATTTGAAAATATTGAAAGTTGGTAAGGATATCCGATACGAGGAAGCGGCGGAACCGCTGATAAATTTTAGTCAGTTGATAACATAAAAGAATAATAAATATGAAGCTGAATAATGTTGTAAGGAACAGCATGATGTAATAGGACACGCCTTTTTCATACATCAAGGCCTTTGCCCTGAAGATGTAGCTTTCAGGTATGTTCAACGGCCCAAGCGAACCGGAATTCAGATAATTTCCTACCGGAAAGTTTTTGAGGGATAATATTACCGGAATCATGAGTACAACGCTGATGGTTAACAAGGATTTGCTTCTGAGTACGGTTCTGTATTTATACAAGAAAGCCAGCCCGGTGATGGGGGAACTTAGCAATGAAGCAAACGTAAGATAATGCAGCCACCTTTTGAAAAGGGTAGTTAAATATTGATTGTTGTTTTTCAGTCCAAAGGTTTGCTTGGCAAATAGCATGGGGAAATTATCGTAATTAAAGTCGGAATAATACAAAAAGTATTCCAAACCGACATACGACACCACACACACAATAAAGAAGACCAGAGAATATTTAAAATATTCACGATTGACCAAAAAATCGGTTAAAACCAAAGAAAATAGCAAAGCAATACCAATCTGGCGTGTCAGTGTCATGAGGATAAATAAAATAAGCGACAATATCAAGTATATTTTTCTCTGGTACATTAAAAATTCGAAGTAGAGAAAGAGCCCCAAAAGCAGGTAAAAAATAAAAATCATTTCTGTCATGCCGGAGTTGCATAAATGCAAGTAAACCGGATTAAAAAGCAAAGTGATACCGATAAACAGATTAATCACTGAATTCAATCGAAGGAAACGTGCACAGATCCTGTTCAGCAGGATAATATTGAGGAACCCCAATATAATTGAAAATATACGCATGGAAAAAATCGTATCGGGAAAAAAGATGAACCAGGTTTTATAGGCCAACCAAAATCCTGCGAAGGTATGTTCAGGCCATAGATTGAAGACCTGGTCAGTCAGAAGACGAAAATACCACCAATCATCGTTAACTGGAAAATTTCCGGTAGGGAAAATAATTATTTCGGCAATTAAGAAAAATACAAAAAGTCCTCCAAGATAAATATGATGAACGTGTCTGTGGAAAAAATAATACATCAAGGTTAAAGTTAGGTAAAATATCAAAAACTTTGGAAAACAAAAAATAATATCCGGTTCTTATTGAGTTTTTTATGTATTAAATGAATGCCATCAAGTCGGTAATTATTTCGGTAGTGGGATACAAATAAAATTAATTTTGTTTATTTATTATCAGAATTTGTTTATGCTTTTTTTCAGGATCATAAACTATATAAGTTCCGTTTTTTAAATCATCGAATTTATAAGGAATTATTTTATATTTTTCACCGGATATTTCCTTAAGTACACGGCCCTGTATGTCTGTAAGGAATAATTTTTCATATTCTCCGAAATGAATGTAACAATTTTCATTTATAATCGGATTGGGAAAAATGTATCCGCTTAGCCCATGGTCGGGGCATAAATTGACTTTGATTACTTCGCTGTTTATTTCAAGGCCGGTAGGTTTAATTATTTTAGCCATGTAATAAACCATGTTAATTTCGGCAGGATTGTTTAATACATTTACAAGTTGCAAATGATTTTCTTCATTTGAGGACTCAAATTTTTTTGAATATACAGCATACCAATTAATACCGTCATGGCTATTAAGTATTTCCATAAGATATGAGGCATGGCCGGAGAACCATTTAATATCTAAATAGACAGTATTATTGTTGAAACACTTCCCGGTGATGGAATGAAATTTGATATTCAGGGGTATCAAAGTTGAAATTTTGGATACAAACAGGTCGGAGACACCATTGTGGGAAATATCAAAAGAACCGTTTACGGTTGGAAAATTAGCCGATTGAGTATGCCCTGAAATATAAATATCTCCTGCTGCATCGATGATGGCCGCTCTTCCGAAATCGTCTGAATTATGGCCAAGGTATGAACAGTATATGATAGCATTGGAGGACTGGTCAAATAAAAGAATGTAGGCATCACAATTACCACCACCGTAATTTGTTTGAATGGCCGTAGCGGTTACGGGTAAATTCGTTGAGGAAGTATAACCGCTCAAAAGAAAAGTACCGCTGTTGGCTTGCCATAATTTGAAGCATTGATCATCGCCATTGCCGCCCAAAAAAGTGGAATAAAGCAAAGAAGTTAAATTGGCATTCAATTTTACAAAGACAACATCATTGGCGCCTCCTAAATAGGTTCCGTTTAAAGCACCTGGAGTAACGGAAAAAGAATTAGAATTAGTAATACCTGAAAGAAAAATTTCTCCTAAATTATTGACGGATATATTAAAGCCGTATTCAGTTCCGTTTGTTCCCAAATAAGTTGAAGACAGCAGATTTGAAAGCGTACTGTTAAGTTTAAAAACTACGATGTCGCGATTACCGTTATGGCCGGGATCAACGCAACCGGCGGTTACTGGAAAATTGGCGGAAAACGAGTCACCGCATATATTGATATTTCCATTTGAATCAATATTAATTGACCTTCCGATATCGTTTCCGGTTCCACCGACGAAAGTGGAATATAGTAATGAACTTCCGCTATTGTCGAAGCAGGCCACAAATATTTCAGAATTTCCTGGTGAACCGTTATAACTCTGATCAAATACCCCTGCGGTGGTTGGATAATTGGAAGAATTGGTATAACCGGTTATATAAATATTGTTATTGGAAGCCAGTTTAATTCCGTAAGCCCTTTCTTCATCATTTCCGCCTAAATAGGTTGAAAATAACAAGGAATTTCCCGAAGGACTTAATTTCAGCACTACTGCATCGCCTCCGGAATTATAACTGTTATCAAATGATCCGGCAGTGACGGGAAAATTAGTTGAAGTTGTTCTGCCCACAAGATAAATATTCCCTGCATTATCAAGTTCTATGTCATATCCTATATCAATATTGTTCCCGCCTATAAAGGTTGAAAAAATTAAATTTGTTCCGGCAGCATTAAGTTTGCTCACAACTATATCCTCTCCGGCAGTGTAGGTGGTGCTGTAAGCGCCGGGAGTCGTTGGAAAGTTAGATGAAACAGAAGACCCCACTACATAAGCTTCTCCCCCGGCATTAACTACCATGTTAAAACAGTTTTCAATATTGGTTCCTCCGATAAAAGTTGAATAAATCAAAGGATCAATAATTAAATCTTCTGTTTTTTTGTAATAATCACAATTAAAACCAACTTTTCCGTCTTTTAATGACCATGTAATATTAACTTTTTTATTTCCTTGAATTCCTTTTAATCCGCCATGAAAAACGTTTCCCAATGTTGTTTTTAAAATTAAATTATCCGAATTTGCCTCAATCGAGCTAACTCCTTCAATATCAAACTTGATTTTTTCAATATCGGCACCGGGGTGAAGTATAAAATCATATCTGGGCTTGTTGTTTTCGATGTAAAATTTTATATCAATATTTTCCCAAACATTTCTTAAAATAAATTCTTCTACAACAGGGACATCTGTAATTTGAGTGTTGTTAATAAAGTAATGAAGAAATGTTTCTGAATATTTAATATTACCTGGTTTTCTTGAGTAAGAACAATCAGTATATGTCATTTTAACCGCATGGCCTTTTAGAAACTTCTTCTTGTATAAGAAATGCTTGGGTTGATCTATGATTTTATCGTAAACTTCCTCATTCCATAGAAAACAATCCATCATTATCCCGTTTTGCATGATCCACACATTCATTTCTTTTCCGGGAAATAAAAATAAAACATTTTTATTCCATTGACCTTTGTTTAAAATATATCCTGATGGGTAACGGCCAAAAAATAAGTTAACAGCTACCAACCCTGAAACAAATAACAACAGTTTTTTCATGTTCCCAATATACTGAATTTTTGTTTTTTTAAAATAACTTTTGTTAAAATATTTTTATCATGACATTGGTATAAAATCCGCTTTTTTTTTTAATTTTTTATTGTATAAAATTTATTTAATGATAAAATAAATGCGATTTTAAATTAGTTTGGTATAAGAAATATTAACTTAAACAAAATAATGTAAATTAATTTTCCTGTAAAATGTTTTTTTGATGTATTGTAAAGTTATGTTCATAATACGCATTCATTCCCTAACTTTGCTGGTTTATGAAAAGAACACAATCGGAAAGATTGTTTTTGAAAGCCAGGGAGTATTTTCCCGGAGGGGTAAATTCCCCGGTCAGGGCTTTTCGCAGCGTGGGAGGCACACCTGTCTTCATGGTACGAGGTAAAGGCCCTTATGTTTGGGATGCCGACGGGAACCATTACCTTGATTTTTGTTGCAGTTGGGGCCCGCTGATATCCGGCCATGCTCCAGATTTTGTGGTGGAGGAAGTGAAAAAAAGAGTGGAAAACGGCAGCACCTTCGGCACTCCTACCATTGAAGAAAACCAGCTGGCTGAACTGATATTGTCCAATCATCGGTATATTGAAAAAATCCGTTTTGTTTCGAGCGGGACTGAAGCCGTCATGAGTGCGTTGCGCCTGGCACGAGGCTTTACTGGAAGAAGCAAGATACTGAAATTTGAGGGGTGTTATCATGGCCATGTGGATGCCCTTTTGGTGAAAGCAGGTTCGGGGCTTGTAACGTTCGGACAATCCACTTCGGCCGGTATCACCAATTGTATCGCACAAGATACAATTGTGGTTCCACTGAATTCGGATGATGCTTTAAGACAGGCGTTTGAACTGTATGGTAAAGAAATTGCGGCAGCCATCATCGAACCCGTTCCGGCCAATAATGCCCTCCTGATACAACGTAAAGAATATTTGCAACTCTTACGTAAATTGTGCTCGGCCAACGGTGCCTTGCTTATATTTGATGAGGTGATCAGCGGCTTCAGAGTGGGCTTTGAAGGTGCTGCAGGTTATTATGATATCCATCCCGATCTTGTTACTTACGGAAAGGTCATTGGAGGCGGTTTTCCCGTGGGAGCTTATGCAGGCAAGAGAGAAATCATGGATCAGGTTTCGCCGCTTGGCCCCGTATATCAGGCAGGAACACTAAGCGGCAATCCGGTGGCCATGATAGCAGGCTATACACAACTTAAACATTGTTTGTCTCCGGGCTTCTATCAGAAATTGGAAGAAAAAACACGTTATTTTTCGGAAGCTTTAAATGACATCAATCCTGAACAATTTAACGTTTCATTCATGGGGTCGATCTTTTGGTTGAATTTTTCATCGGAAAAAAACATTGCTTCTCCCGATAAAATCAAATCCGACGGAGTTGAAAAATTTAACCGTGCCTATCACAGGCTTCTGGAACACGGCATATATTTTGGCCCCAGTGCATATGAAGTGGGATTTATCTCGGAAGCCCACGAACTGGAACATCTGGATTTTGCCATTTCCGTCTTCAAAAAAATCATTCCTGAAATATTAAAATAATACTCCATGCTAAGAACTCATACCTGCGGGGAATTAAGGATTAGTGATATCGGCAAAAAAGTTACGCTTTGCGGATGGGTGCAGGGCATACGCGATCTTGGCCACTTGATTTTTATCGACCTGCGCGATCGCTACGGCATCACTCAAATACGAATTACGCCTTCGGATCAACCCGAACTTGCAAATTATGTTAAAGAGATCTCCCGGGAATTCGTTATACAAGTAGAGGGAACGGTGAGGGAACGCGAAAGTAAAAATTCCAAAAACCCGACTGGTGAAATTGAAATTTTTCCCGGTACCATACGCATTTTGAATTCTTCAAAAACGCCTCCTTTTACCATCGAAACCGAAACCGACGGAGGCGAGGAATTACGAATGAAATTTAGGTATCTGGATCTCAGGAGGCCGCCATTACAAAAAAATATTTTGCTTCGGCACAAAACTGCGCTCGAAACCAGAAAATACCTGGACAGTTTGGGATTTTTGGAAATCGAGACGCCTTTCCTTATAAAATCCACTCCTGAGGGTGCTCGGGATTTTTTGGTTCCAAGCCGCTTAAATCCCGGGACATTTTATGCATTGCCGCAAAGCCCCCAGACGTTCAAGCAATTGCTGATGGTCTCGGGCTTCGACCGTTACTTTCAGATTGTGCGCTGCTTCCGCGATGAAGACCTGCGTGCCGACCGCCAGCCCGAATTCACACAAATTGACTGTGAAATGAGCTTTGTGCAACAGGAAGACGTGCTGCAAACTTTTGAAGGATTAGTAAAGCATCTTTTTAAAAATTTATTGGGAAAGGAATTGCCGGTATTCAAAAGGCTATCTTATGCCGAAGCCATGGAAAAATATGGCACCGATAAGCCCGATCTGCGCTTTGGAATGCCGATTGTCAATCTGACATCTATAGTAAAAAACAAAGATTTTAAAATTTTCAATGAAGCTGAATATGTAGGGGGCATAGTGGTGGAGGGGGGAGCTACCTATACACGAAAACAAATAGATGAACTTACAGAATTCATCAAGCGTCCGCAAATCGGTGGTGCAGGAATGGTTTGGGTAAGGTTCCCATCAGGAGAAGATCCGAAATCTTCGGTGGATAAATTTTATTCCAAAGAAGATTTGATGGCATGGAAAAACCATACATCAGCTCCCGATCATTCCTTATTGCTCATCATCAGCGGGCCTAAGGAAAAATCGTTGAAGGTTTTGTCTGAGTTGCGCCTTGAAGTGGGGCAGCGTATGGGGTTACGCAAGGCGGATGAATTTGCCTGTCTGTGGATTACCGATTTTCCCCTTCTGGAATGGAATGAAGCCGATCCTAATCTTCCTGATTCTTATAGAGGGCGCTGGGTGGCCAGGCATCATCCGTTCACATCTCCCAAAAACGAGGACATTCCCTTGCTCGACACCGATCCCGGAAAGGTCAGGGCCAATGCATACGATATGGTCATTAATGGGGTGGAAGTAGGAGGAGGAAGCATTCGCATACACGACAGGAATCTGCAGAAAAAAATGTTTTCAGTCCTGGGCTTTTCGGAAGAAGAAGCCGAACGCCAGTTTGGTTTTCTAATGAATGCATTTGAATATGGTGCACCTCCGCACGGGGGCATCGCTTTCGGCTTCGACCGCCTTTGTAGCCTAATGGGGGGCCAGCATTCCATCCGCGATTTCATCGCTTTTCCAAAAAACAATGCCGGCCGCGACCTGATGATCGACAGCCCGTCGGAAGTTTCGGAAGAGCAATTGAAAGAATTAAATATTTCGCTTAACCTGAAATAAAAATCCCTTCCGTGGCAATTTCAAATTTTATTTTTTTAAATTGTTTTTTTTATTGTATTGTTAAAAAAATACATGTGATAACCTGATTTAAATTTTGCATAAAATAGAAGGAATTTCAAATACAATATTTTCCATTAATTATGAGGAAAGATCAATCCTTCATAAAATGAAAAAGCCATCCGTATGAGGATGGCAATAATTTTCTGAAATGAGCGGTTATTCTTTTTCAAGTACCACTTTGCCTTTGTAGTAAAGTTTTCCTTCATACCAATGGGCACGATGGCGCAAATGTGCCTCCCCGGTAGTGGGATCAGTGCTAATGGTAACTTTAGGGGCCTTGTAAGTGGCTCTTCTGGAATTCCTTCTGGATTTGGATAATTTTCGCTTAGGGTTTGGCATAGTTTTTAATTATTAAAAAGGTTCGACAATTTTTTAAAAACATCGGCATGCATTTCTCCAAGAGTTTTGACGGGGTCCTGTAAATTCTCTTTCACGTCTATGTGAGTCTCGATGTTTTTGAGTTTTTTTAATATATCCGTATTGCAAGAAATTTTGGAATTCATTTCGCAGGGAATCAATCGGGCAGGTAAAGCAGTCATCACACTGTCGAAAATAAACTGACTGAAATCCACAAATTCATCTTCCTCATGGGCAAAAATAATCTCCTCGTTAGATTCGGCAGGATTCCCCTTTTTCAATACGACATGCGAGGAAAATTCCACCGGAAAATCTACCGACAGATTACAACGGTTGCACTGAACCGGTATACTAGCCCTGATCAAAATGTCGGCTTCCTGAATCAGGTTTTTTTTATGTACAGCCAAATTTACTTTCAAACGTGCATTTTCAAATCCGCAATTACCGTATTCGTTGAAAAAGCGGTCGTCGGCTTCAAATTCAAATTCGTGTGTGCCGAAGGGCAGGGTAAATACTTCTATTTGAAAATTTTTGGCTATCACAAAAAAGGAAATCAGTTAGCGTTAGGGATTAGGTTACCGTCTACCAGAATACGTCCGCAGTGTTCACAAACGATGATGCGTTTGTAAGTTCGGATGTCGAGTTGGCGTTGGGGAGGGATTTTGTTAAAACACCCTCCGCAGGCATCGCGGTCGAAGGTAACTACGGCAAGCCCGTTTTTAACATTGGTACGTATGCGTTTGTATGCGTTTAATAAGCGCGGCTCGATGTTTTTAGCAAGCTTCTCGCTGAGATCAAGCAATTCTTTTTCTTCTTTTTCGGTTTCGGCCACTATTTCATCCAACTCTTTTTTCTTGATGTCAAGGTCTTTTTTTCTTTCTTCCAGATCTTTCAACGACCTTTCCAGAATTTCCTGCTTGGCTTTTATGGCTTCTTCTGCTTCGCTGATGCGCTTTTTGGCCAACTGAATTTCCAGATTTTGGAACTCGATTTCCTTGGTCAGGGCATCGTATTCACGGTTGTTGCGAACTTTGTTTTGCTGAGCTTCGTATTTTTTGATGTTGGCCTGAAAGTCCTTAATGGCCTGCTTGCGGTCGGTAATGCTTTTTTCATAACCGGCAATTTCATCTTTTATTTTTTGAACCCTGGTTTCCAGGCCCGATACAGTGTCTTCAAGATCCCTGACTTCAAGGGGCAATTCCCCGCGAATGGTGCGGATACGGTCAATTTTACTGTCGGTCAGTTGTAATTGATATAAAGCCCGCAATTTGGCCTCGACGTTGGCCTCGATTTTTTCTTTGATTTTAGTGCTCATGCCGTAAAATATTTTACCGGATTAGTTTCTGTTTCCGAAAAATGGACTGCAAAGTTAATAAATTTTTCCTGAATCCAAATTTTAAAGAGTTCCGGTGTGAATTTTTCGCTTTCAAAATGGCCAATGTCGGTAATAACCATTTCCCCTTCGGCATCAAAAAACTCATGGTATTTAACATCGGATGTCAAAAATGCATCACAACCCGATTTTAAGGCATCTTTAATTAAAAATGAGCCGCTGCCCCCGCACAACCCCACTTTTTTAATTTTTCTGCCGTTTGCCGGCGTGTATTTAATGACTTTTAAGCCAAAAACTTCTTTTATTTTTTGCAACCACTCTTCAATTTCAGCTTCTTTTTCCAGTTCCCCAATCAGTCCACTTCCCACATTATTCCATGCATTGTCCAAGGGGATTAGGTCAAATGCGGGTTCCTCATAGGGGTGGGCACTTAACAGTGCTTTTAATATTCCGGCTTCGAGATGAGCAGGATAGATGGTCTCGAATCGGATTTCCGGTTCCCTGCTTACAGTGTTTTTTTGCCCTACAAAAGGGTTAGTATCTTCTCCTCCCCGAAAAGTGCCGAATCCGGGAGCGTTAAAACTGCAGGAATCGTAGTTCCCTATGACGCCCGCGCCCGCTTCAAACACCGCACGTGCAACCAAATCCCTGTGGCTCTCCGGTACAAAAACCACCAACTTTTTTAATAATCCCTTTTTGGGTTGGAGCACTTTCAGGTTCTTCAAACCCAGTTTTCGGGCGATCATAAAGTTTACGCCCTGCATTACATTATCTGCATTGGTGTGGGCCGCGTAAAGGGCAATGTTGTATTTGATGGCCGAGACAACGGTTCGGGTAACGTAATCCGAAGCCGAGAGTTTCTTCAACGGCCTGAATAAAATGGGATGATGGCTGATAATCAGGTTACATTTCCTTTCAATGGCTTCTTTCACCACGGCTTCCGTACAATCCAGTGAAAGCAACACTCCGATGCAATCATCATGCAGGTTACCGGTTATCAGCCCTGCATTGTCGTAATTTTCCTGTAATGCCAATGGAGACTTCAACTCCAACCATTGAACAATGTCCTTGATTTTGGGCATATTCAGTATTTTTTGATCTCGGCTTCGGTGGTTTGAATTTCGCGCATCAGAACTTCTGCTTTTTGCCTGAGGTTTTGGATGTCTTCTTCGTTCTTTTTTATTTTTTCTCTGGCATTTTTGATTTTTTCGGTATTCGACTCATTTTCTTTTTCCAATCGTTTAATGTCTTTTTCCAGGTCGTTTTGTTCGCTTTGTAATTTTTCCAGAATTTTTTCCGATGATTTTTGTTGTTCCTTTACTGCTCCCGAACTTACCGATACTACTTTTTTTTGTGCCTCCACTTCTTTCTTTTTTGACTCTAATTTGATTTTGGTTTCGGATAATTCCTTATCATTTTTCTTTATTTCATTTTCCCATTTGAAAATTTTTTCATTCAGTTCAGTGTTGTCCTCAGATAAGTTTTTTATTTTTTTATCACATTTAACCCATTCCTCTTTCTGGTTTTCCAGCTTTTTTTCATAAAATTTCTTTTGCGTTGCCGAGGCGTATCGCTTAAACAAGGCTTCAAAAATTTTTATTTTATCGGCATGGTCGTTGGGGTTCAAGAAAGCGCCGCCAAGGTCAACGGCCCAGCTAATCGTCGTTTGGCCTGATTTTTTCTGATAGTCAAAAGCAGCATAAATATCTGCCGGGTTATTACCGGCTTCGGTTACGGTTACATTATCGGCAAATATCTCATTTCCCGATTTTTTTATGTTTTCGGTTTTATACCCTTCCAGGAAGCGGTTCCATTCTTTCCGGCAGAAGTCGTCGTCGGCTTCTTTGATTTCGGTTTGCAGGCATGGCTTGTTTCCCACGCTGAATTTCGATTGTGAACTACGGATGTTGATTTGGGCAATTCCGGTAAAATAAAAATACAAAAGAAAAAAAAACTGAAGTAAAAATTTTTGCATACCGCAAAGGTAGTGGGAAAATATCAGAGTTCCCAAATGTTGGCTTTGGGAAAGAAAATCCGCTGAAAAAAGCGCTTGTTTTCTTTGAAGAATAACAACACAAAATAAATAATAACGGGGCTGCCGAAAGTAAAAAAAGAAAGATAGACAAAATATTTTCTGATGATGCCGGCGGGAATGCCTAAGTACTTGCCGATAGAATGGCACACCCCGAAAGCTTTATCTTCAAACCAAAGAATGATGCTTTGGATCATATATGCAAATTTAAAAAAATTCCTTTTTCATTATCATACGTCCCAGCTCACAATCCCAACACTTTTTCTTACGGCAAAATTCATTGAAAAGATGAATAATACCCTGGCTTGCCATGGCTCCGGAACGGTTCAGGGGAAGTTGGTTGAATTTTCTGGTTTTGTAATTATTTTCAATAGGCAAACTTTGCATGATATCAAGCGCCAGTGTTTTGAGAGCAGGCCGTGAAGTTTTCTCACCATAAAAAAAGAAAAACAACACCCATGCATTCAATACCAGCAAACGTACTGAACCTTGGCCCATGGGTTTGAAAGGAATTCCGGGGATTGGGGAGATATCTTTTGCAAAAGCATTTTTTATAAATTGAAAAAATTCATTTATTTCAACAGGAAATTGTAAAGTTTGAAAAATATCGGCACTTCGGTAAAAAAAAGCGGCAAACTGCATCAGGCGCAGCGCTGGATGGTTGGAAGGCCGCATGCCGTGAACCTTAAAAATACCTTCTTCAAGCCGTACTAATTGATATTTATGTTTTAAGTATTCATATTCCTGCAAAAGTTTTTTTCTGTCGGAGGTTGACGGCAGTTCATAGGCCATCCCCGAAGTGCCCAAATACAACGCAGCCAATCTGAACAAAGAACTACGCTCTTTTAATGCTGTTGAAACAGGTACTGCCTCCGATAACCGAAACATGGGCAGGGCATTGACATGAAAGCCGAAGGCCTCCATCATCATGGAATAAAAAAGTTGTTGCCAGTTGTAATTAAAATATGCAAATTTTTTTTCTAAATGTCCGGTTCGTTCTTTTAAGCGGCTAACCGAAAGGCCTTCAATCCAGGACGTAGCCCACAAAGGTTCAAGGGTTTTATGCATGTCCCTGCAGGGTAATTCGGAAGTAAGCGAATAATTGAACGATTGAATTTTTTCAAGCATCTTTTGGTCAATAAAACGGGACATTTCCAATACTCTCTGGCCTTTATGTTTTTCACCGTCTGCTTTCCACACCACATGAAGGATGATATTATCATATCCTTGATCAAACTGATGATTGTGCCTGTGCCAGTCAGAGAGGAAAACATGAATTTCCACATTCCCCGCCCATTTGATTCCTTCCGATTCCACCATGGCATTAAAGTAATCAGGGCCGGTGGAAGGATTCCTGAAGCCGGGCCGCAATATGGATATTTCCTTTCCGTCGAGGGTAGTTAACCCGGAAATCTTCGGCAAAATATCTTCCCAAAGAAAATAAAGTAATTCTTCATTAAGAAATTGAACGTTCACACCAGAGAAGATTCTATTGAATACTTTTGAAAAATTCTTCCATTTCCTGCTTTGATATTATTTTCATATAAGCAGGAATTTCAAATACCGATAATGGAACTTCTTCATTTCTGTATTTTTTTGCCACAAAACGTAATTCCAACCCCATTCTTTTCAGACGATAATCCATCAGTATGCCTTTGATGGAAAAATAGGGTGTTAAAATGTTGCAATCGGGCATACCTAATTCTTTGGTATAATATACATCAAATGTTTTACCTGGTTCATTAACAAACTCTGCTATCACTTTATGGCATTTTAATCCTGCGATCATTTTGGTCTCTTTGGTTTCGGTAAACTTCAAAACATATTGGCCGTTTTCTTCTTTAATGGCGTTCTCATCATCGATGCAAGCTTGTTTGATATCCAAAAATTTTACGGTTTGGGCGATGGTCTTTTTTTCATTATCGCCAATAATAGCCGTTTTGAAAATACCCATGGTGGACATATCAAGCAGAAATTTTTGATTATTGAATTTAAGGGTGGCAGAGGAGGGTGCCAACGTGGATAAAGGATGGTTCATGTCGACGCACGTTACATCAAATTCGATGACCCCTTGGTTTTCATATTTTTCTTTAGATCCTTTGCAACTGTAAAAAGCAGCAAGGTGTATAATAAAAATTAAAAAAACAAACCTCTGATAGAATGAATGTATATACAGAAACACAAAAAAGGCAGTTTACTTAATAACCACTGTTTTGGATACCCCTTTGCCTTCTTCCAATTTAATAATCCCCGTACCGGTTAAAGTTTGGGTTACCATGATGGTTCCCGTTGGGGTGCTGGAGGGCGTATTTACCACTTTGGAAGCGGCTATGTCATAAATAGCAGGGAGTTTGAATGTAAATCTTACATTACCTCCCCCGTCAGTTTCACCACTGGCTTTTAAATCGGCGGTAACGGTACTTCCGCTGGCTGTTTTCACCACTGCAAATAATTGAACGGATGCACCAGCAACGCCAACTCCCCCTTGGTCAACTACGGTAATGTTTGCTTTACATTCGGTATTTTTTTTGCAAGAAATGAAATAACAATTTCCGCAAATCATAAATACCAACAGTATAGAAGTGATGTATTTCATATTTTTATGGATTAACAAATTTATTAAAAAACATGCAAACTGCAAAACCTTTTGTAACATTAACCGGTAATTTATGGTAATTTTACGGTTGAAACCTTGATTAAACAAAAAATATTCATTGCCGGGCCTTGTTCTGTCGAATCATACCAACAGTTGGAAGAGACAGCATTGTTTTTTAAAAAACATGCCGATGTAAAATACATCAGAGCTGGTGTATGGAAGCCCAGAACAAGACCTAATTCTTTCGAGGGTTTGGGCGAAGAAGCATTAAGCTGGATACGGGACATTCAAAAGACTCACAAAACTCCCCCTTTTTTGGTTGAAGTGGCCAGCAGCGAACATCTGGATTTGGCACTGCAAAATGATATTACTCATATCTGGATTGGTGCAAGAACCAGCGTAAATCCTTTTCTGGTAAGTGAAATCGCCCAGGCGGCAAGGGGGAACAAACAACTTAATGTTTGGATAAAAAACCCCATGCACCCTGACGTAAACCTTTGGTTAGGGAGTATCGAGCGTTTTGAAAATGCCGGTGTAGGATTTACGGGTGCCATACATCGGGGGTTTTTTCTGAATTCCAAAAGCCCCTATCGCAAC
Organism: Bacteroidia bacterium; assembly: GCA_026415195.1. Lineage (GTDB taxonomy): Bacteria > Bacteroidota > Bacteroidia > B-17B0 > Aurantibacillaceae > JAOAHO01. The sequence goes on from JAOAHO010000016.1 coordinate 38,578, forward strand.
GAACCTAATTGGGCCATCCCATTACATCTGAAAACTCTTCGTAACGACATTCCCATACTTTGCGATGTTAGTCATATATCCGGCAACACTGCCTTAATTCCGGAACTGGTCTCTACGGCTCTTTGGTTGAACTTTGATGGATTCATGATGGAAGTTCATCCCAATCCAAAGAAAGCCTTTACCGATGCCCATCAACAGCTTTCTTTCACTGAATTTTCGGATTTGCTGTCATGGATATCCTCCTTCGGAAAATTATCGGGTAAGTTGCCCGATGAAATATTACGTTACCGTAAAGAAATCGACCGAATTGATTTTGAAATCATTCGTTTACTGCAGGAAAGAATGAACCTTGCCCGACAAATCGGGGAAATAAAAAGCTTGTATCAAATTCCTGTTTTCCAGCAGGAACGATGGCACGAGATATTGTCGTCACGCCCGAATTGGGCGCTGCAATCGGGTTTGCCGCCGGCAATGATTGAAAAGATTTGGGAATTAATCCATAACGAAAGCATTTCCATTCAAAATCGCCTGATTCAAAAATCTGTTATGCACGAAGATGCAATAAAAAGTAAAGTCTAATTTGAGTTGTAATCAATCGTAACATTTCTTTAAATTTATGCACCTAAAGTAAAGTAAAACCATGAGTCAGTTTGAACTTATAATGCCAAAAATGGGTGAAAGTGTTGCAGAAGCCACCATTATTCGTTGGGTTAAAAATGAAGGCGACTATGTGAAAATGGACGAAACCGTCCTTGAAATAGCTACTGATAAGGTGGATAGTGAAATTCCATCGCCTTATGAAGGTAAATTACTGAAAAAACTCTATAAAGAAGGAGATGTGGTACAGGTGGGCAAACCCATAGCCCTGATTGGTACTGAGGTGGCATCTACCTCTCCTTCACAGGCGGTATCCGAAAGTCCTGCTTCGGTAACCAAAGAAGCGCCAGCATCGGTAACCAAATCATTTACGACTTCTTCTACGCCCTTAAAAAGTACTTCCTCTGGCGGCAAATTTTATTCGCCTTTGGTTCGCAACATTGCAAAAGAAGAAGGAATATCTGTTGAAGAACTGGAAAGCATTCAGGGTAGTGGGCTTAACGGAAGGGTAACCAAAGCTGATATCCTGGCTTATGTGGAAAAGCGAAAAAACGGAAATACATCTGCCTCAACTATATCCGGATCTGATAATGCCATATCGGTGAATGTCAGTTCAGGTTCTTCCGCTGAAGTTTCGACTGACATTACGGTGTCATCCCATACCATTCTTATACAACGTCCTGCGGTATCGGTTTCAGGTGGTGACGAGATCATCGAAATGGACCGCATGCGCAAAATCATAGCCGATAATATGGTGATCAGCAAGCATGTGGCTCCGCACGTTACTTCCTTTGTGGAAGCCGATGTTACAAATCTTGTTTTGTGGAGAGAAAAAGTTAAAAAGGATTTTGAAAAGAGAGAAGGAGAAAAACTCACTTTCACTCCTCTGTTTATTGAAGCCATGGTGAAGGCTGTAAAGGATTTTCCGATGATTAATGTATCGGTCGATCAGACCCAAACTAAAATCATCAAGAGAAAAAATATCAATATTGGCATGGCCGCCGCTCTTCCAAACGGCAACCTGATAGTTCCGGTTATTAAGAATGCCGATGAAAAAAACCTTTTGGGCTTAACCAAAGCCGTTAATGATCTTGCCAACCGTGCACGTCAAAACAAACTGCAGCCCGATGAAATTCAGGGCGGCACCATCACCATTTCCAATGTAGGAAATTTCGGTAATGTGATGGGAACTCCCATCATTCCCTTGCCACAGGTAGCCATCATGGCGGTGGGGACCATCAAGAAGAAGCCCGCCGTACTTGAGACACCTCATGGAGATGTGATTGCCATCCGGCACATGATGTTCCTGTCGCTGTCTTATGACCACCGTGTGGTGGACGGATCACTGGGTGGCTCTTTCCTGCGCCGTGTTGCTGATTACCTGGAGCAATGGGATGTCAACAGGGAAATCTAAATAATTTTTTAGCGTAGTATATTAACTCAGTAAACACCCGTTAATTCATAAGATCATACCCACAAATAAAAAACCGGGCATAAAGCCCGGTATTGGGATGCTTTAGTAAATTATTCTTCGTCAGAGGCCATCATTTCCACAGGTTTTACATCATCCATTCTTCTGTATTGATGAATTTCGAGGATAGCCATTTCTTGCCAAAGGGTGCTTTGGTGGATTTTGTCGAGTACATTTTGAAGCAATCCAAGGCGGGCTTCCGGCTGTTGGATTTGCCAAGCTTCCATAAGCATCAGGTCGCATGCGGCATATCCTTTTTTGGATCTTTTCAGGGCTTCCATACAAATTTCGGAAGGCATGCCGATGTAACGCGTCAGGGAGTCGCACCAGCGTTGGGCAATGTTGTAGCGTTTTTTTGCCAGGTCGATTTCCGTGTGCATCACCAATCCGATGATGCCGTTCAGTTGGTGTTCGAAAAGCAATTTGTGGGCAAAATTGAGTTCTATCCGGTTGGACTTTACCTCATCATACCACACCAGCATTTCGTCCATCAAAGCCTGATTTTCTTTTGCATCAAGCAACATGGGTAATGGCTTGTCGTGGATGATGATTGACCAGACCGGAAGCACGGTATTTTCCTTTTGTGCAATTTCCGTTTTAATTTCACCTACAACTGCCTTTGCCGGTGCAGCTTTTTTTACACGCGGCATCAACACTTGTTTTTGATTTTGTCCGAGTCCGGCTATCCAGAGGACAGCACAGAGGATGAAGGCCGTTGTTTTCATAACAATTCGTTTTTAAAGGTTTGACTTGTGTTCCAAAACAACCGGCCGGTGTGTGTTGGATTTCTTATTTAATTGTACGTCATGATTATTAAAAAGTTGCAATGGTGTATAAATTTTTCTTGAACATTGTGTTATGAAAAAGTAAAGCAGGTTAAAGGGAAAATTTCCTGAGGAATAAGTATCTTTACAAAACAGGCATGGATTTAAGCATTGTCATCCCTTTGCTGAACGAAAGAGAATCGCTGGAGGAACTGGAAAGCAGGATACGTTCGGTAATGGAAAAAGAAAAATATTCTTATGAAATTTTATTTATTGATGACGGAAGCACCGACGGTTCGTGGGATGAAATACTGAAATTAAGATCTGCCAATCCTCATGTAAAAGGTATTCGTTTTGTCCGTAACTACGGGAAATCTCCTGCTTTACATTGCGGATTTCAAATGAGCAAGGGCCATGTGGTGATTACCATGGATGCCGACCTTCAGGATTCCCCTGAAGAAATTCCGGCGCTCTATCGGATGATTGTGCATGAAGGTTACGATTTGGTAAGCGGATGGAAAAAGAAAAGGCATGACCCCGTACTGACCAAAAACATTCCCAGCAAGCTTTTTAATTTCGTAACTTCTTGTCTTAGTGGCATCCGCCTGCACGATATGAATTGCGGGCTGAAGGCCTATAAAGGCGAGTTGGCAAGGCATCTGGAAGTTTTTGGCGAAATGCACCGCTTCACGCCGGTACTGGCCAAAGAAGCAGGGTATCCAAAGATTACCGAGAAAGAAGTGTTGCACAGCCCGCGCAAACACGGCAAAAGCAAGTTCGGGATGAGCCGATTTATTAACGGGTTCCTCGACCTGATTACCCTTTTATTTCTGAGCCGATTCGGAAAAAAACCCATGCATATTTTTGGCTTACTGGGCGTGATGTTGTTTTTAATCGGATTTTTATTCGCTGCCTATCTGGGTTTCCACAAGATTTATTGCGTGTGGAACCACATCCCTGCGCGGCTCATTACCCAAAGGCCTTCTTTTTATCTTTCCCTTACGTGCATCATATTGGGATGCATGTTTTTTGTGGCAGGATTTTTGGGTGAACTCATCCTCCGCAACAGCCCGGAACGAAATAAATACCTCATCAAAGAAACTTTGGCGTAGTATTTTAAGGTTTTGAAAAACAGCCGATATATCATTTATTCTTTTAATGTGCTGAACCTGATTTTGCTGGCATGCTTTTTCGAAGTGCTTGCCTATCCTTTTGTCCCCTTCCGATATACCAAAACAGAATGGATTAAGGAAAAAGAGTTTACGTTTGAATTTAACCGCTATTCCAAAACACGGAAATTAATTTCGATGTATGCCCGAGGCAGTACCGGGCGTTCCTATGTACTGATGTGCAAGGGGAAGTCAATATCGGAACTGGACATTAAAACGCCTTTTTTGTTATACATAAGTGAAGACAGGATCTTCGGATTGCCCGTTAAAGCCATGCCTGAAGGGGTGAATGAAAGTTTTTTGCTGAAGGAATTTGTACCGGTTATTTTTTTATGTTGCTTTGGAATATTGGTTACCAGTATTCTGTTTTTTTATCATAAAAACCTTTCCGGACAAGTGGCCATATTGTTTTTCATGAACATTGCCATTGTGGCCTATTTTATTTATTTGTCGCTAAAAAAATAAATTATTCGCCGCGGAGTAAGATCAGGGCAAAAACGGAATAATTCAGTATATCCATATAATTGGCTTCCACGCCTTCGCTGATGATGGTTTGCCCTTTGTTGTCTTCAATTTGCTTGATGCGTGCAATTTTCATCAAAATCAGGTCGGTGATGCTGCTTAGGCGCAAATCGCGCCATGCTTCACCGTAATCGTGGTTTTTTTTCAGCATCAGGTCATAGGTTGCTTTGGCCCAACGGTCGTATCGTTCCACCACTTCGTCGGCAGGCAATTCCATACGTTCATCGTTGCCCAATTCCAGTTGCATCAGGGCCATCAGGCAATAATTGACAATACCCATATAAGCATCTTCCATGCTTTCATTCACCAGGGCTACGCCGGTTTCTTCAATGGTTTTAATCCGCTTTGCTTTGATAAATATCTGGTCGGTTATGGATGAAGGGCGCATGTTCCTCCATGCCGTGCCGTAATCCTTCATTTTTATTAAAAAGGTATCTTTACACTGTTGTATGATGCTCCAATAGGATTGTAAAGTATCTTGTTGCATGTATAAATTTCACTACAATAATAAGGAATTTGATTTTGATGAGCCAAAAGTGATGGCTATCATCAACCTCACACCCGACAGCTTTTACGATGGCGGAAAATACCTTCATCACTCCCTGCTTTTGAAAGATGTGGAAGAAAAAATAAATTCCGGGGCCTATATATTGGATTTAGGTGCACAATCCACACGTCCGGGTGCTGAAATGATTTCGGCAGAAGAGGAATGGAACCGGCTTCGCCCCGCACTAACTGAAATAAGAAAACATTTTAATGATGTCATTATTTCTGTGGATACGTTTCATGGAGCCACTGCACAAAGGGCATTGGATTCCGGGGCAGATATGATCAACGATGTTTCGGGATTAAAATGGGACGCTTCACTTCGTGATGTGATTCTAAAATTCCGATGCCCGTATGTACTGATGCACTCCAAAGGCACCCCCGAAGTTATGCAAAGCGAATGCGAATATCGTGATGTAGTGCAGGAAGTAAAGAACTATTTTATTTCAGCAGTGAAAAATTTAAAAGCGATGGGTATTGAGAATATCATTATAGATCCGGGATTCGGCTTTGCCAAAAATATAAGCCAGAATTTTTCACTCCTCAGGAATTTTCATATTTTTACTCAAATGGGCTATCCCGTGCTTGCCGGTGTTTCAAGAAAAAGCATGATCTATAAAACTTTAGGCACTCATCCGATGGGAGCTTTAAATGGCACCACCGTTTTGAATACCCTGGCCCTTGAGCAAGGAGCAAGGATATTGAGGGTGCATGATGTGAAAGAGGCCATGGAAGCCATTCAATTATGGAAAGCGTATGCGAGTGCTTAATATCATACTCTGTTTTGTTTTATTTCAATTTAACTTCCGGGCACAATATTCCTGCAAAATTGCGGTAATGAAATATTCAGGGGGAGGCGACTGGTATGCAAACCTTGAGACATCCCTTCCCAATCTGATTAAATTCTGTAACAAAAACATCAAAACCCGTATTCATCCCGAACAGGCAATTGTGGAACCTTCCTCACCCGAATTGTTCCAGTATCCCTTTGTCCATATCACCGGACATGGCAACATTGTGTTTAACGCTCAGGAAGTTCAGAATATTCGAAAATATCTTGAGTCAGGCGGTTTTCTCCATGTAAGCGATAATTATGGGTTGGATCAGTATATCCGAAGGGAAATAAAAAAAATATTTCCGGATCAAGAATTAATCGAAGTGCCCTATTCACACCCTGTATATCAAAAACCTTATCCATTCCCCAACGGCCTTCCGAAAATCCACGAACACGACAACAAGCCGCCCAAAGGATACGGCATTTTTCTTAACGGCAGGTTGGTGCTGTTTTATGATTACGAATGCGACTTGGGCGACGGATGGGAAAACCCTGAGGTTCATAACGACAGCCCGGCTACACATGAAAAGGCGCTAAAAATGGGGGCAAACCTAATTCATTATGCGTTTACGGGCTACAATCCTTAATTTTTATTTGATTTTTCTGGTGTCGGGAAATTTATATGCCCAAAAATATTTTTTGGAAGGCACAATTTCCGACAAAAAAGGCGAGCCCCTTCCTTTTGTTCATTTAAGGATTATCCCCGGCAACTACATTACCACATCAAATCATGCCGGACAATACAAATTTGTTTTGGCACCCGGCACATTTACGGTGGAATGTTTTCTAACCGGATATAAAAGCCAAAAACTATCCGTTCAACTTGAAGGTAACAAATTGCTGAATGTTGTAATGGAGGAACAAAATATCCAACTGGCCGAGGTTACGGTGAATGCTTCCGATAATCCGGGTAGGGCCATCATGAAAAAGGCCATTAAAAAAAGAAAATATCACAAGGAAAAAACATCATACTACAGTGCCGAAACTTACATTAAAGGCCTGCAGCAATTGACTGATTTTTCAAGGAAAATAGTGCGCTTCATTGAAAAAGTTAACAAAGAAAAAGTGGATTCTAACCTGCTTAAGGGAATTCTTTATCTGTCTGAAAGCAAAGGTATTTTCTACCGGGAGGGGGGCACACGTAAAGAAATCATGCTGGCATCCAAAGTAAGCGGAAACAGCAAATCATTCAGCATCAACCGTTATGCTTACATGGATTATGATTTCTACGAACCTTTGGTGAATTTGTACGATATCTCGGATAAAAAATTTATTTCCCCATTGCATCCGAATGCTTTAATCTATTATAAGTTCAAACTGGAAGGAAGTTATTATGACAGGGGAGTGGAAGTGAATAAAATCCAAATCATACCGCGTAACGACAGGGAACCCGTCTTTAACGGTTACATCCATATTCAGGAAAATTCATGGCGCATCCATGCCCTTGAAGTATTCATAACCAAAAAAAGCGGCATACGGTTTGTGGATACCGTTCGGATTCGCCAGGAATTCTTGCCTCTATCGGACTCGCTTTGGCTTCCTGCCCAAACCCACCTGAGCTTTGATTTTAATGTGATGGGATTTAAAGGAAACGGTTTTTTTCATGCATTTCTGAAAAATCATGTTACAGGAAAGAACTTAATTCCCGACAGCATGGAACACGTAAGATTTAAAATCGTGAATGGTGCCAGGGATAAGGACAGTGCTTTCTGGAATAAAACGCGCGAAATTCCTTTGACTGAAAGTGAAAAACGTGATTATATTAAGAAAGACAGCATTGAAGCAATACGAAACAGTCCCCGCTATCTGGACTCCATGGACAAAAAAGCAAATCGTTACGGCATAGGTGAGTTTATGTTAGGATACAAAAAGCAAAATACCCGAAAAAAAACATATTGGAATATTCCCGGACTTCTGAATGCGGGAATTCAGTACAATACGGTGGAGGGAATTAACATCAGCAATTCACTGCGATATTTTAAAGAATTCGATGACCATCGGGAACTAAGTATTTACGGTGGTTTCCGGTATGGATTTTCAAACCGGATACCGGGTGCGGAAGCCAATATCCATTATTTATATAACCCTAAAAAATTTTCTTCTTTCTTTATAGATATCCACAGCATTCAACGACAGTATAATATCCGAAATCCAATTGATGAACTTGTAAATACGATATACACATTATTTTTGAACAGAAACTACATGAAAACCTATCGAGAGTCTGGATGTGTGGCTGGATGGTCGTCGGAAGTGGCAAGAGGAATAACATTCGAGCCCATGCTCAAATATGAATATCGTGAGCCATTACGCAACACCACCGATTTGCTCATCCGCGACGACCTGAATTTATTATTTACTTCCAACGATCCGCTGAATCCTCATACCGATAATTTGTTGTTTAAGCCTAACCACTTGTTTCAAACCGATCTGCACTTCAAAATAAGGTTTGCCCAACAATACCAGGAATTGGAAAATGAAAAAAAGAAAATGCGGAGCCCTTATCCGAAATGGAATTTACGTATTCGCAAGGCATGGGGGCTGATGCCGTCCTCACCCGACTTTTGGTTGGGTACTACGGAAATTTTCGACGGTTTTTCATTGGGCCTTTTGGGAGATTTGAGTTGGAGGATACATGGCGGATATTTTTACAACGTTAAAAAAATCAATTACATGGATTATGGCCACTTTATGGGTAATCAAACCATCATTCAACAGAAAGAAGGCACGCAGGCTTTTCGTTTGTTGGAATATTACAGGGTGAGCACCAGGGAATATTTCGTGGAGGGGCACATGGAGCATGATTTCGGTGGATTTTTCCTGAAAAAAATCCCTTTACTGAAATTTCTCCCTGTCAGTGAACTGGCCGGATTTCATATTTTGAACAACAACCGGGCTTCCTATTATTTGGAATGGAATGCAGGGATAAAAATTTTCAGATTTCGTGCTGATTTTGTGATGGGTAAGTTGGACACTGAATTGAAATGGAGGAAAGGATTTACGATTGGAGTTTTCAGAAAGTTTTAATCTAAAAAAGTTTAACAAATACTTTCTTTGGTTTTATGTTGTTAAATTTTACCATCAAAATATTTCGAAATGCTTATAAATTCCTCCGTATTCAGTTCCTCGGGCCTCTTTGTAAATAAAGAATTGCCTTTAATGTCATCCAAATCGTTTATTAAATTCTTCAATGAATTTCCCAGCATTTTTCTTCGTTGACGGAAAGCAGTTCTTACAAGGTTTTCCCACAACTCCTCATTCAGGCGTTCCACCGTTTTACGAAAACGTTCTAATCTGATTACTCCGCTTTTCACCTTGGGGGGCGGATGAAAACTACCCTCTTTTACCGTAAACAAATATTCCGCTCGAAAAAATGTTTGCAACAACACACTGAAAATGCCATATGCTTTGCTTTTTGGAGAAGCGCATACCCGTTCTGCTACTTCCTTCTGAAACATGCCCACCACGCCCATTACCTGTTGGCGGTTCCTGAAAAAATACTCCATCAACTCTCCCGATAAATGATAGGGAAAGTTTCCGATAATCCAAAATTCCTTTCCGTCAAAAAGTTCTTCAGGTTTGGTTTTGAGGAAGTCGCCCAAAATGATTTTTTCTTTATGTTGAGGATATTCCCGCCATAAAAAATCCACCGACTCTTCATCCACATCGAAGGCCAGAAAATTTTTTCTTTCTAACAAAAAACGGGTCAAAATACCTTTCCCGGGCCCCACTTCAACAACCGGCAGTTCAGGAACTTCGGGTAGGGATTTCACAATCTTTTCCGCAATACGCAGGTCGGTCAGAAAATGTTGCCCAAGGTGTTTTTTGGGCCTTACATAAGCATTATGGCTTCGGGAAAAATTCATGAATCAGTTGTGCATGGGAACGAAAGGCATGGCAGCGGTTTCCGAATTTTAATGTGTGCTCGCGCCTCAGGGCATCTGCAAATGCTTTTTCGTAACGTTCAAAATCATCTTTGGAAGCATAAGTGTATTGCACGGAATAAATTACTCCTTCGTTATCGCTTTGTTCCACCTTGAAAAGCCGGGCATGCAAAAAACATCCCGTTTTCAATACATCGGGTATGTGGGTTTCTGTCATCCATTCCACCCATTCTTGTTCAACATCTGTAGCTACATGTACTGATACGGCGTAAATGTACATTTGGAAAATTTTGGTTTTTTTTGGCCTTTGATGATATGACAAATTTAGGTAAATTGGCTATATGAAATCCGTAATTACAATTTTATTACTGGTTTGCTCCTGGGCGGTAGCTCAGGATTTACCTATTTGGGAAACTGCCGAAGAAAAAGCCATGCGCCTCCGCATGATGGAAAACGATGAACTTTTTCATGCCAAATCCTTTGGTATCCCCAATCCTCCGCCTTTTCCAAAACTCAGAAATGCGGCTGAATGGGAAGAAATCGAATCGCTTATCATCACGTGGACTTCCTATACTTCCATTCTGCGTGAAATCATCAAAGCCGCACAAAATGAATGCAAAATCACCATTATCTGTTCTGACTCGAATGCCGTAAAAGCAAATCTTACGTCGAATAACATCCCCCTGACTAACCTGCGCTTTGTTATCACCGGATTTAATTCCGTTTGGTGCCGCGATTACTCGGGTAATAATGTTTATGGCAACTGGGTTGATACGTTATGCCTGGCCGACTGGATTTACAATCGCCCCACCCGTCCGCTTGATAACGTTACTCCCAATGCCATAGGGGCTCATTGGAACCTGAATGTATATGACATGACTCAGGCCCCCAACGACCTTATTCACACCGGTGGAAACTACATGAGCGACGGCTGGGGAACGGCATTTTCATCGCACCTTGTAACGCAGGAAAATCCTTCCAAAACCAATGCGCAGATTGATACCATCATGAAAAAATTCATGGGAATAACACGCTATATTAAAATGACCGTACTTCCTTACGACGGCATTCACCACATCGACATGCACATGAAATTGCTTGACGAAGAAACTTTACTGGTGGGGGAATATCCCCCCGGCATTGCCGATGGGCCTCAAATTGAAGCAAATATTCAATACATTCAGAACAACTTTCTTTCAGTATTTGGTACACCCTATAAAATTGTTCGCATTCCCATGCCCATGGACAAAAACGGCAAATGGCCTCATCAGAGCGGTGGCTGGTATTGTACTTATACCAACGGGGTATTTGCCAATAAAACCTTCATCTTTCCCACTTATTACACTCAATACGATACCACTGCTTTCCGCATATACAAGCAAAATCTTCCGGGATACAAGCTCGTGGGAATCGATTGTGATAACGGCACTTCCCCCATCATATCTGCCGGAGGAGCCATTCACTGCATCACGCATTGCGTGCATTCCAAAAATCCGCTTTTGATTTCCACACAGCGCCTAAATCCTCAATGCGACACCGGTTCCTATAAAGTGAAAGCCCGCATTATGAATAAAAGCGGCATCGCCTGGGCAAAGGTTTATTACACTACCGATACCCTTTTGGGTTTTCAAAGCGTAAACATGGCTCTTACAGACCCTGTCAATAAAGTTTATGAAGGGTTCATTCCTGCCCAGCAGGCCAACAAAACTGTTTATTATTATATTGAAGCACAGGCCAACAACGGTAAGTTGCAACGCAGGCCCATCACGGCTCCCCTTGGGCGCTTCACCTTTACCATTTCACCATGCAGCCCGATGGGGCTGAATGAAATTTCCCACAACAGCAGCATGCAGCCCGTATTTCCGAACCCTGCATCCTACATCACCTGCATTCCTTTCACGCTCTCACACCCCGACATGGTTCGGATTGAAATCAGGGACATCAACGGAAAACTGATTAAAATCGTGGAAGAAAAACAACGGCCGGCAGGGGAAAATAAGGCCTTCTTTTTTGCGAATGAACTTGAAAAAGGGATTTATTTCATTCATCTGAATAGCCCCAAAAACGGGCATTTTGTGGAAAAGGTCATTGTGAAATAACCTGATGGAATTCTTTTTGTTACTTCTTTTGATGGCCTTTTGCGGAGGCATCGGGTGGATGCTGGCAAAAGTTCTTAACCTTAACGGAAAAGTTTGGTTTTGGATATGTTTCTTCTTCATGATTTACGGTATAGGAGCTGAAATTATCTATTTCCTTATCAAGAAATTAATTGGGTTTAGCACTTCAGCAGGTGAAACTCAAACGACAGAAGAAAAACCAAAGGGCGGTATATGCGGAACTTTGGCTTTAGGTTGCGTACTGGTGGTAACCATAATATTTATGGCTATTTTGTTTTTAGTGATAGGGATAGATATTTACTTAATGGTGCTGTCTCGGGATACCCATCTCATTTTGAAAAACTTGAATGAATTAATTGATAAAATCAACAATAAAGTGCCTTAGCCCGAAAAGATTGTATTTTCTATAATTTCCATTCCGAAGTGATAGGCAAAAGAAGGATAGTCGTAACCGCTTTTTAACATTAAAAGGTTTGCACGCGCACCATGGAATATAGCGCCGCATTCTTTTTCCACACCCATGGCATGGGCAGCATTGACGGTGCAAGCATTGAAAGCGGCTTCCGGGCTTAATTTATACATAATACACCCCAAAGCCATCATCAATCCCATGTTTCCGCTCGGGCAACTGCCCGGATTGAAGTCGGAACCGATGGCAAGGGGCAATCCGGATCTTATCATTTCCGCGACGGGAGGATTTTTTAGACCCAGGAAAAACTGAGCGCCGGGCAATAGCACGGGAATGGTGTGTGAATTTTTTAATAGGTTTATATCATGCTCTGAAGCGTATTCCAGATGATCAACGCTGATGGCTCCTAACCTGACACCGGTTTCAATTCCCCCGCTGTGTGACAATTGCTCTGCATGCACCTTTGGCCTAAGGCCATGGCGTAGTCCTGCTTCCAGGATTTTTTCCGTATCGGTTTTGGAAAAATAACCTTGCTCGCAGAAAACATCAATAAAATCAGCCAGATTTTCCGCTGCCACGGCCGGTATCATTTCCTTAATAAGATGCTCCACATAGCCGTCCTTGTTGCCCTTGTATTCCGGGGGAACGGCATGCGCTCCCAAAAATGTGGCTTTTACGGGAATAGGGAATTTTTCTCTTAATCGGCGGATCACCCTGAGCATCTTCAATTCAGAGTTTAAATCAAGCCCGTATCCGCTTTTGATTTCCACTGCCCCTGTACCATGGGCCATCATCTGCTTCAAACGAAGGGAAGCCCCCTCCAGCAATTCTTCTTCGGAAGCAGCCCTCAGTTTAAGTGCGGAATTCAATATACCCCCGCCTGCTGCTGCAATCTCTTCATAGGTTTTGCCTTTCAGGCGCATCACAAATTCATCCTGCCTGGAACCGGCAAAAACAATGTGCGTATGGCAGTCCACAAAGGCAGGCATCAGTACGCGCCCCCCGGCATCCATCACTTCAAGGCCATTCCAGTCGGATATACCGGGAAAATCTTCCATGGTACCGAAATCGGCAATTTTTCCGTCATCTGCAGCCAGCCAGGCATTCGCCAAAAATGGAACTTCGTTTAACTCCTCTCCACAAAGCGGCTTTGACGAATTGCGAACTTGCAATAATTTACCTATATTTTTAATCAACAACTTTCGCGGCATATCACAGAAAAAAAACGTTAAAATTTATATCCGAATGAGAACTGAAAAACTCCTGTCTGCGCATTAATTTGGGCAAGTTCATTGGTTTTGGTATAGGGATAATAATTTATCTGTTCAAGGCGATAGATATAAGAAAAATCTACGTAGAAATAGGTTTTTCTGAAGCCAAAGCCGGCCGTCAGGATATTCATCACTTCGGCCCCCCTGAACATTTTTCCGTAGGGGCTTCCGTATTGTATATATCCTGCTCTGAAGAAATAAGGAAAAGCATTATACTCCACTCCAAACCTTGTGTTAAACGTACTTTTGTATTTTCTTCGGATAATTTCATTTACACCGTCAAATGCCGAGGGAAAATCATCGCTGCTTAAATTTCCCGAACCATAAGATATCCACTCGGCATCCAGGCCCAAAGCCACTTTTTTATTCCAGATATAACCCGCCGATCCGCCCATCTTCCATGGGGTTTTCATGGAGTAATTAAATACGCCTTTTTCGGATGTTGAAGGATATTTAGCTTCCATGGGTGTATTGGTGCCGTCGAAGGTGGTTTTCATGTAATAATTATAATCGTCAGATAAATCAAAGAACGTTGGGCTGTGGGCATAAAAACCAAGGCGCAATTCCGGTGAATGGCGATAGATGATCCCGCCTTTGACGTTGTAACCTTTCCCGGTAGTTTTAAAATATTCGGTATAAGTAAACTGCTTAAAACCGTAAAGCGGAGTATAGTAATAGGGCGGTTCTGTAATGTAGGTGGAACTCACCGTGGATCCGGTAGTGATAATTTGCATTTTGTTTTGATCGTCATATTCAGAATGGTTTAGTTCATTTTCGAAGCGGATGTTTTGAATGCCCAAACCTATTCCCCAGTACCATTCATCGCCCACCGATTGGGCAAAGCTGAACGTACTTTCGTTAATCCTCCCTTTTCGATGCAGGTTGCGGTGAAGTTTTACCGGTATGGCCGTATCGGAAAATGAAAAGTATTTTTTTGTTACCGTATCAAAGTCAAGCAAATAAGAATTGAAGCCCAGGCCTTCGTAGAAGGGCGATATACCGTTTGGTTTATTCGGATCGGTGATGTTTAAAAGCATGTCACGGTTCATGGTTGCTTTGGTTTCGGGAAGTTCTATGATGGTTCGGGAGTTGTAATTTACCAATTGATTGATGTTGTAACACAGCACATTC
>JAOAHO010000017.1 GCA_026415195.1 Bacteroidia bacterium
GGAGATGTGTATAAGAGACAGTATATGGATTCATCATAAGTTGAGAACCAGTTGTTTTTACCGCTTTTATTGCGGTCTTTATGGAATTCAGCAAATCAGAGATTAAAACCATCCCTTGTTCCCACTTATCAAAGGGTATCAAGTTAGCTTCCTGGCCTGGACCACAACTCCCTGGACACTTCCATCCAATACCGCCCTTGCCGTGGGGCCTGAAATAGACTATGTATGCGCTTGCGTTATTCATCCCATTTACCAAAAACCCGTCAACATTATTCTTGCACAGGAACGCTTTTCGGCCTACATCAAAGGATCAGAAGTAAAAAGCGAATCGGAAATCAAATATGACAAAGACAAAAAAACCTTTTCCTACTTCATCAGGTTTCGTTGCAAGGGTAAAGACTTGGAAGGATTAAAGTATGAACAACTTTTGACGTTTGTCAAACCGGAAGGTAAAGCTTTTGAAGTACTTTGCGGTGAATTTGTGACCACGGAAGACGGCACAGGCATTGTTCATATTGCCCCCTCGTTTGGGGCCGACGACTTTAAGGTAGCAAAAAAGTATGGTATTGCTGCGTTAACATTGGTAGATAAAAGAGGCAGGTTTTTACCCGAGGTAAGTGATGGTGTTTTCCTTTTTGGTGATGAATATGTTAAAGAAGCCTACCTCACCGAAGAAGAAAAAAAACAATCCTTATTAAAACAAAAGGAGACTCTGGAAAAATCCGGTAAAATCAAAGAACTCAAGGAATATCTGAGCGTTGACGAACGCATCGTTCTTAAGTTGCAGTCAGAGGGAAAATTGTTTAAAAAAGAAATATACGAACATAATTACCCACATTGTTGGCGAACCGACAAGCCCGTTCTTTACTATCCGCTCGATTCTTGGTTTGTTAAAACCACCGCATGTAAGGAAAGGATGGTGGAGTTGAACAAAACCATTCGGTGGAAACCGGAAGCAACCGGAACGGGAAGGTTTGGCCATTGGCTTGAAAACCTCAACGATTGGAACCTCTCCCGTTCACGTTTTTGGGGAATTCCCATCCCGATTTGGACAAGCGAAGATGGCCAGGAACAAATTTGCATAGGATCAGTTGAAGAGTTGTATGCTGAAATTCAAAATGCCATCAGTAAAGGATTTATGAAAGAAAATCCACTAAAGGGGTTTGTGACGGGGGATTTTTCAAATGAAAATTATGCCAGGTTTGATCTTCATAAACCCTATGTGGATGAAATCGTATTAGAGAAAAACGGAAAAAAACTGTTTCGTGAGCCCGATTTGTTGGATGTATGGTTCGATAGCGGGGCAATGCCCTATGCTCAGTGGCATTATCCTTTCGAAAACAAAGATTACATTGATAGCAAAATAAAATTTCCTGCCGATTTCATAGCCGAAGGCGTGGATCAGACCCGCGGATGGTTTTATACACTGCACGCCATTTCGGCCATGGTCTTCGATTCAGTAGCTTTTAAAAACGTGGTATCTAACGGGTTGGTATTGGATAAAAACGGCAATAAAATGAGCAAACGACTGGGTAATGCCGTAGATCCCTTTGATGCCATTACGAAATATGGCCCTGATGCCATCCGCTGGTACATGATTTCCAATGCCGCCCCATGGGAAAACTTAAAATTTGACATTTCGGGAGTTCAGGAAGTGCAAAGAAAGTTTTTTGGAACCCTCTTCAATACTTATTCCTTTTTTGCACTTTATGCTAATGTGGATAATTACTCCTATTCTGGTGAAATTCCTTTGTCCCAACGAACCGAAATGGATCGATGGATTATTTCATGTTTGCATTCTTTGATTAAAAACGTTGAAGAAGCCTATGAGAATTTCGAACCTCATCGGGCAACCCGATTCATGGAATTTTTTCTGGACGATCAGTTAAGCAACTGGTATGTAAGATTGTCAAGAAAACGTTTTTGGAAAGGAGAATTAACACAAGACAAAAAAGCTGCTTATGAGACGCTGTATGAATGCTTGCTTGTCCTTTCAAAATTAATAAGCCCAGTGGCCCCCTTTTTTTCCGAGTGGCTTTATCAAAATCTGCGATCGGCCGAGGGCGAGTCGGTTCATTTATCATCGTTTCCGGCTTTTGCCAATGAGTGCATCGACCGACAACTGGAAAAACGCATGGACCTTGCCATGCAATGCGCATCCATGGCCTTGTCTGTAAGGAAAAGAGAAAAAATCAAAGTTAGGCAGCCGCTTCAAAAAATTAAAATTGCCTTGCCCGAAAGCATTAATAAAGAAGACCTGCTGGCGGTTAAAGATGTACTGCTTTCTGAAATAAATGTAAAGGAAATGGAAATTGTGGATGAAAACGACCCTAATGTGGTTAAAACCATCAAACCAAACTTTAAGTTGCTGGGTAAAAAATTAGGTCCTTACATGAAGCTTTTTGCCGAGGATTGTCAAAAAAATGCCGCTAAAATACTTTCGGAAATCGCCTCAAAAAAATCTTACGATTTTAAAACTGATGAAGGGATTATCCCGATTTCAGAAGAAGAAATTGAAGTTGTTCCGGTAGATTTGCCGGGATGGAAGGTGGTGCATCAGAACCAAATTACCATTGCGCTGGATGTTCAAAGGAACGAAAACCTTATTCATGAAGGGCTTGCGCGGGAACTTGTTAACCGGGTTCAAAACATTAGAAAAGATAGCGGATTTGAAGTTACCGACAAAATACGAATTTCCATAGAAGGACCGGAAATGATTAAAAAAGCCGTAGAAAAGCATAAAAACTATATTTGCGGCGAAACCTTGGCTGAAAACATTATATTTGTGCAAAATAACGAATGGACCGAAAATTCATCTTCCACAATAGAATTAGATGAAAACCTTACGGTAAAAATGAGCGTAAAAAAAATTTAAAAATTAAGGATTATGGCAAAAAAGAACAAAAAAGAAAAAACAAAAAATAAATCGGTTAAAAAAGCCGAAACAAAAAAAACCGTTAAAACAAAGTCCGCTTCCAAAAAATCTAAAGAAGTTAAAAAGAAAACCACATCCTCCACAATGAAAAAGACAGCCGACTCTGCCAAAAAAGCCAAACAGTCAAAACTCTCTTCAAATAATAAAAAAGAAGTTATTAAAGAAAAAAAATCCGAATCAAAAAAAATAAAAGCAAAAAAAGCAAGCCCGGCGGCCAAGTCTTCGGTTAAAGACGCAAAAAGAAACCCTAATTCTGGTTCTTCCGTTATCAATAAGATTTTACCCAAACCCGACCCAAAGAAAAAGAAAGCGGTATTTGACGTGGAGGACGAAGATTTGACCATAGCCATGGAACTGGAAAAAACCGAAATTGTTGATCCTGAAGCCGGCGAAATTGAAGATGTGCCCATTCCTGATATTGATGTTGCCGATCCGATTGACGATGATGATTTTGAGGACGATGCCATCGATTTGGTGCCGGAAAAAAGAGGCAGGGGCAGGAAGAAAAAAGCGGAACAAAAGGCTCAGCCCGGCAAGATCACCAGTATGGAATCTTACATTCGTAATCGTCCGCTCCAGATCGATGTTACTAAACCCTTACTGAAACCTAAAAAGGAAGAACAACCTAAGCCTTTTATTGGAAAAGAAGACAACAGAACCAGGTATTCTGATAAAGAACTGGCTGAATTCAAGGAAATCATACTGAAAAAACTGGCAGAGGCCCAAAATGATTACGAACAACTTAAGCAACAAATTAACAATGAAGATGATCATGGCACTGATGACACCTCGCCGACGTTCAAATTGATGGAAGACGGCAGTGAGCTCATGACCAAAGAAGAACTTACACGTTTGGCACTACGTCAGGAAAAATATATCACTGCTTTAAAAAATGCTTTAATCAGAATAGAAAATAAAACCTATGGCATTTGCAGGGCAACCGGAAAATTGATTCCAAAAGAAAGGCTCAGGGTGGTGCCGCACGCCACTTTAAGTATTGACGCCAAACTGAATCAGAACGATTAATGTTTTTTTCATTCTCGTTTAAATGAAAAAAAAAGCCGCCTTTTTTTTCTTTCTTATTTTGGCTTTGGTGGCGCTGGATCAATGGATTAAAATTTACATCAAGCTTAATTATCCGCTGGGTGAAGTAAGGCGTTTTGCCGACTGGTTTATCATTCATTTTACGGAAAATCCGGGAATGGCTTTTGGAATGGAATGGGGGGGGAGGGCAGGAAAAATTGCCTTGTCTGTTTTCAGATTGCTGGCAAGCATTGTGGGAATAGTATATTTGCGATATATCATAATTAAAAATTTTCCTGTTACTTACGTGTTTTCCCTTTCCTTGATTTTAGCCGGGACAATAGGGAACATCCTCGATTCCGTGTTCTATGGAGTATTATTTACTGAAAGCACCGAATGGTCGGTGGCCGGGTGGGCCGGTCCAAATCCCGGCTACGCCGGATGGCTGGAGGGCCATGTGGTGGACATGTTTTACTTCCCAATTATTAGTGGTTACTACCCGTCGTGGGTGCCATTTGTGGGCGGACAGGAGTTCTTGTTTTTCAGATTTATATTCAATTTGGCAGACGCATGTATTTCCGTAGGCGTGTTTTTATTGATACTATTCCAAAAAAATAATTCAGAAAAGAAGCCGGGGGCAGAACAAAAAAAGGATTATTCCGTAAATCATAACATTTCCTCCTGAATGAAAACCGGCTGAAAATGAAATGAAAAAAAAAGCAGCTCTTTTAATTAATCTTGGTTCGCCTGAATCGCCTGCTGTTAGTAAGGTAGGAAACTATTTGAAAGAATTTTTGAACGATCCTCGTGTTATTGATATTCCTCAACCCTGGAGGTGGATATTGGTCAATTTGTTTATCATTCCTTTACGAAAATTCAATAGTGCCAAACTTTATAAATCTATATGGACAGAAAAAGGTTCTCCTTTAATCGTATATACCGAATCACTTGTGGCTCGGTTACAGGAAATGGCCGACAAAATTCAACCGCAGCTCGTTTTCGATTATGCCATGCGCTACGGAAAACCCACAATTCATGATAAACTGCACGAACTTTGCGGTAATTCATCGGAAATTCTTCTTTTTCCGTTATATCCCCAGTATGCCTCTTCTACCACGGCATCGTGCCTTGATGAAGCTTTTTCCTTTTTTAAAGAAAGACAAGCCCATGTTCCCGTAAAAACAATTTCTTTCTTTTTTCACTTGAATTTTTACATCAACGCCAAAGCAGAGCTGATTCAGCGGTATCATCCTCATCAGTTTGATGCTGTAATCTTCAGTTACCACGGATTGCCCAACAGGCAAATTAAAAAATGTTCCCTGGAACAAAACTACTGTTGCTTTTCACAACATTGTTGCGAAAGCTGGGGAGAAAAAAATTATTTTTGTTATAAAGCACAATGCCACCGCACCACACGCCTTTTGGCAACAAAAGCCAACATTCCGGTCGAAAAATGTTATACCGCTTTCCAGAGCCGCCTTTCCAACGATTGGCTTGAACCCTTCACCGACAGAACGCTTGTTGAATTGGCTCAAAGCGGCAAAAAAAGTGTTTTGGTGGTTTCTCCTGCCTTTGTTTCCGATTGCCTTGAAACCATTCACGAACTGGGCGTGGAGTACAAAGCGTTGTTTCTGCAAAACGGAGGGGAAAAATATGAGTGGGTGAGGGCTTTAAACGACGAAGACGTTTGGGTGAAAAACTTGTTTGAATTTATAATCAGTCAGCTTAAATAATTTGCTCTGACGCTGATGAGGGAGTTCAATGGTTGTGGATATTGTTGCAGAATTTTTTTGTTATTCATAAACATAAACTCTTTTAACTCTTGAGGATATAGAAGAGATGATTTCATAAGGAATTGTATTTGCTTTATCACAAAGAGCTTGAAGTTCTTCCAAATTTTCGAAGATAATTGCTTCATCATTTTCTTCAACGGCATCCCGGCCCACGTTAACCATGCACATATCCATGCAGACATTTCCTACAACCGGATAATATTTACCTTTTATCTTCAGACAGGCGTTACCGTTTCCGTATATCCTTGAAAATCCATCGGCATATCCTACCGGTAATGTGGCTATTCGCGTGTTTTCTCCAGAAACAAAGCGCCTTCCGTAACCCACAGTTTCGTTTTTTTCAAGAAAGTGAATTTGAGACACATGGGTTTTCCATCGAAGGGCGAACGATAAGGCGTGATTTCCGAATTTACAAGCCGGGATGCCATACAAACCAATGCCTAGGCGAACCATGTTGGCGTGTGCCCAGGGGAACCGGATTGTTCCGGCTGTGTTACAGATGTGTATAAGAAAATCCCTTTTAAGGACATTTTTCATTTCCTCCGAGGCCTGTAGTAACGCCTCCCATTGCTTTTTAGAAAAAGCATCGTGTTCCGGATTTTCAGAAGCAACAAAATGGCTGAATACCGATTCAACGGAAATCCCTTGCAGTTCTTTGATTTTTTGTGCAAGCAAAGATGCATCCGAAGGTTTGAAGCCAAGCCGTACCATGCCTGTATCGAACTCAATGTGTATGCGTAAAGGATCTTCTGCTGAAAGCAAATAGGAAAAGCGTTTGATTTTTTCCAAACCTGAAAATGAATAAATCACCGGTTCTAAATTGTGTTCTATGCACATTTCCCAACCTTCATCTTCAGGGTTCATCACCATTATAGGAAGATGAATCCCCGATTTGCGCAGTTCGGCACCCTCATCGGCAAAAGCCACAGCTAAGTAATTTACCCCACATTGCTGAAGAAATAAGGCAAGCTCAGTATTTCCTGTCCCATATCCCATGGCTTTAACCATGGCCATGATTTTAGTTTTTTCCCCAATGAGGGAGCGAAAAAAGTTCAGGTTTTGCCGGATTTTTTCAGGGTAAATTTCCAGAGTGGTCTGATGTGTTTTTAATGTGACTTCCTTAACAATTTGTTCTAATGCGTATTTACGGGCGCCTTTTATAAGCACAACAGCATTGGATAATGCATGTAACCATTCATTTTTTTTCCGAAGAAATTCTTGTGTGTCACCAAACACTTCATAACCGGGATGTTCAGCCAGCTTGCTATCCTTGAAAAATTTACCAATAAGAAAAGTTTTTTCTATTACACCCGAAGGCAAATGATTTTCCAGAAAATCCTCCATGGCGGCATTAGAAACTCCCGAAGGATCAAATTCACTTAATATTAATATTTTTTTTTTCGATTTTCCTGCTTGTTTGTAAAGAACATTGAGTGCAATTTTTAACGAATCGGGGTCCGAAGAATAATAATCATGAATCAGGGTGCTGTTTTGTATGCCTTTGGTAACATCAAGCCGTGTTTGAATAACAGGCAGCGAGGGAATTTTCTGCAGTACACCGGGCAATAATCGAGGGTAATGGGAGTGAATAAATGCTATGCACGAAGCTAAATTACGAATACTTGCATCGTCAGTATGTGTTAGCGGAAGTTCAATTGTCTGATGATCGGGGCATGTCAGCTCGAGTATTTTCTTCTCATGGCAAATAGCGGTATCATAACGATAATCGGCTTTGGAATGTTCGGAAATGGTAATAAAGTTGTTTTTTTGAGGAGTGTGGTTTTCAAATAAATGCCATCGGTTTTCAGGAATGTGCAGTAAGGCTTTTTGGCAATTTCTGAAAAGCGAAATTTTTTCTTCCCACTTTTCTGTTTCAGTTGAAAAACCTTCTGCATGTGCTTCTCCAAACCATGTGAGTATTCCAAAATCGGGCTGAATCATGTGTTCCAGACAAGCCATTTCCCCACGACAGGAAATGCCGGCTTCTATAATGCTTAATTCGTAGTTTTTTTTGATTTGCAAGATGCTGAGCGGAACACCCAAACGGGAATTATAACTTCTGGGGCTTCTGAAAGTATTTATTTCAGGATTTAACAAATGATACAACCATTCCTTGACGATGGTTTTTCCATTGCTGCCCGTGATACCCAGGAAGGGCCAATGGCAATTTTTCCGATGGTAGGCCGCCATGGCCTGCAGGCCGGTAAGCACATGGCTCACCCATAAGAAATGCGCGTCCGCCTTATAAGCTTCAACATAACGGAGATCATCAACCATAAACAATTTTACGCCTACTCGGATGAGGTCGCCTATGTAACGATGACCGTCGTTGGTTGCAGTTCGGATGGCAGCAAACATCACAGGAGTGTTGCGCATCACAAAATCACGGCTGTCGGTCAGTATTTCCACGGGAACCAAATTGCCGTCACCGAAATATTTTCCCGAAAGCACTTCTGACCACTCTTTCAGTGAATAGGATTTCGGCATTCTATTCTTTCATTTTTTATGATAACACCTTCGGCAAAGCGGCATATAGGTTTCGGCCTCGCCCAGTTCCACTAATTTGTCAGAGGGCGTTTTACGATACGAAATATAAGCCAATTGACCGCATTCCACACATATGGCATGTACCTTCGTTACAAATTCGGCAATGGCCATCAATTGCGGCATACAACCAAACGGGCGACCCAAATAATCCATATCAAGGCCTGCAACTATAACACGCTTGCCTTCATTAGCTAATTTTTGACATACCTCCGTAAGCCCATCATCGAAAAACTGTGCTTCATCAATGCCCACCACCTGAGCATCCTTCGACAACAACAAAATGGTGTTGCTGTGATTTACCGGAGAACTGACAATTTCCCTTCCCCAATGGCTGACAATTTTAATTTCATCATATCGGGTATCGATAACCGGCTTGAAAATTTCCACACGGAATTTGGCCAATTCTGCACGCTTCAGCCGCCGGATCAATTCTTCCGTTTTACCCGAAAACATACTGCCGCAAATCACCTCAATCCACCCCGCCCCTGTATGTTGCGAAACATCCATGATTTTCCGGAAACAATTTTTTTCCCTAACTTACGGAAAATATTTTAAAATAATGCCAGCAGAAAAACAGCTTCAAACGGTAAGGGAAAAAATCGCCAAAGCATTACCGCTACTGGAAAATTTTCTGCAAGAAAATTATAACCCCACGTCGGAAGAAACCCAACTGCTTAAAAAAAGCCTGGAAGAACTTACCGATGAACTAACGGTTTATTTACATTATATTTCTAAAAAAGAAATATCTTCTTCGTTTGACTTACATGCTGCCGTAAGCAAGCTTGCCTCCAATGAATCGGATTTTAAAACTGCACAAAAGGAAAGAGCACAAACAACACACGAAAAAGTTCTGAAGCCTGAAAATGAAAAGGAACAAATTATACCGATGGAAGCCACATCCCACTCTGTGCCAGCTTCTGTTGATCCTAAGCCCATTCCTCTCAGCATAAACGACCGATACCTGGTGTTAAAAAACCTTTTTAAGAATGAACAATCGGAATGGAACGCTGCCTGGCAGCAATTTTCTGTTTGTTCAACCAGGGAAGAAATTATCCAATACCTGAATTCCCTGGCGGAACACTACGGATGGAATTTGAAAGATCCGGCATACCAATCGCTTGAGCGCGCATGCTTGAAAAAATTTTCATGAGAAGTTTTTTTTGTTTTTTGTTTATTTGTTTTTCTTTAAATCTTTTTCCTTATGATACGGCGGAAGCAAGGAAAATCATAAAAAAATTATGCAGCCCGAAGCTTCATGGCAGGGGCTACTACAGGAAAGGAGTGCATAAAGCTGCCCGTTTTTTAATAAAGGAATTGAAAAAAAACAATATGAAACCCTTGTTTGGCAAGGATTATTCGATGGAATTTGCTCACCCCGTTAACATTTTTGAGGATGATCCTGTATTGGAAATTAACGGAAAAAAGCTTATACCCGGGAAAGAATTTGTTCTTGACCCTTCATTTCCCAAATTTTCATTAGATACCACGTTTGATTTGCCCGTAATGCCAAGTCGTAAAGTAACGGGCAAAGGGATCGGCTTTCGCTTGAAATTTACTTCCAAATTAACCTGGGGCGTGAGCACTTCATGGAGCGATGACCCGGAAGTACAAATACTTAAGGGCGCATCCGACACCATCATCCGTTCCATCAGATTAATAAACCCTGCACGATTGGAACCGGAATTCAAAGAATATATCGTGGGCGGGTACACCGATGGGGGAAGCAACGACTCTATGATAGTGTTTTGTGCCCATTACGACCATTTGGGACGCATGGGGCCGTCTTCGTTGTTTGCAGGTGCAAACGACAATGCATCGGGCACTTGCATGGTTACCATGCTGATGCGTTATTTTAATCCTGTAAAGAAGCAACTCCCGCGCTATCGGTTGGTATTTATTTATTTTCCTGCAGAAGAAGCCGGACTTTTGGGATCCAGGTTTTTCAACGATTATCCGCCTATCGATTTAAAAAAAATAAAGTTTTTAATTAACTTTGACTTATTGGGTTCAGGAGAAGAAGGCATGATGGTGGTTAATGCCACGGAATTTAAAAGGGAATTCGAATTACTGCAATCGTTGAACAGGCAATATGGCCGCGTGAAAGAAATTCGATCGAGGGGGCCTGCCGCCAACAGTGATCATTATTGGTTTTACAAAAACGGAGTGCCGTGTTTTTTTATTTATACCTTAGGCGGAAAGCCTTATTATCATGATGTGAATGATTTGCCCGCAGCGCTCTCGTTATATGCTTTTAACGATATTTTTAATCTTATAATCTCTTTTATCCGGCAACTTTGAATGAACATCGCTCAACCACTTTCCATTTCAAAGAGTCCCATTCCAGCAGGCTTAAGCAATCGGCTCTAAAACAGGCTTCATAGGTCCGGTTCGAAAATTCACGGTGCAGGGCATCGTATGTATCAGGCTTAACATCTCTGAAGGCAAGGGTTATATGAGGATGAAAAGGCCTTTGATGTTTTTTCTCAGTTAACAAGTTCCATTCACGTGAAGCAAAATCCCTGAAGTTTTCATAAAGCATATGCAACTGCCTGTTTTCAACAGGCCGGACAAAAACAACCCGGTTTTCCGGAAAAAAACCGAAATCTTTAAGACAAATGTCAAAGTTGTTAAACTCAAAGCGCTGAAAAGACTGCCGTATAAAATCCGCTTTGACAGATCTACACAAGAACGGACGATGAATGGTAATATGTGCAGGCGACCTGAGCGCAGCCTTGCATCCATAGTTGTTCATAATGTGAAGCTTCATGTTTTCCAGCTCGGAAAGCAAGGGTTCCGAAGGCACAAGGGCAACAAAAAATCGGACCGGCACATCGGTTTTATTTTCTGAAAAACTTTTCAAGCCTTAAATTTTTATATTTGCGAAATTATTGGAATTCCTATGAAATTAATAATTCCCATGGCGGGGAAAGGCAAGCGCATGCGCCCTCACACATTGACGGTTCCAAAGCCACTGATAAAACTTGCCGGAAAACCTGTAGTACAAAGAATAGCCGAAAGCATCAATATGGTTTGCGGCGAACCCCTCGAGGAAGTGGGATTTGTAATACACCCCGACTTCGGTGTTGAAGTTGAGGAAAAACTTATGGATATAGCCAAAAATCTGGGAGCAAAAGGTAAAATATTTTATCAGGAGGAACCGCTTGGTACAGCCCACGCCGTTTACTGTGCCGAGGCCATGTTGGAAGGTAAAACGCTTATTGCTTTTGCCGACACCCTCTTCAGGGCCTCGTTCAAAATGGACATAAAAGAAGACGGCATCATTTGGGTGAAGGAAGTGGAGGATCCTTCCGCATTTGGGGTGGTTAAAACCAACGAAAAAGGATATATTTCTGAATTTATTGAAAAACCATCGGAGCCCGTGAGCAGGTTGGCTATCATCGGTATTTATTATTTTAAAGATGCCGCCCTGCTGAAGCAGGAAATCAAGTTTTTGCTGGACAACAACATTAAAGAAAAAGGAGAGTTTCAATTAACCAATGCACTTGAAAATTTGAAAAACAAAGGAGTGTTGTTTAAGCCCGCTACCATTGATGAATGGCTTGACTGCGGCAACAAGGACATTACCCTTCAAACACATGCAAGAGTAATTCAGTTGGCATTAGAGAATAATGAAAAATTGCGGGGGAATTTTAAGCAAAAAAATTCTGTTATTATTGAACCATGCTTCTTAGCCGACGGAGTTGTGATTGAAAACAGCATCATTGGCCCACACGTAAGCGTGGAAAAAAATGCTGTTTTGAAAAACACTGTTATTTCAAATTCCATCGTCGGAGAACATGCCCTGATTGAAAACGGAATAATTAATTGGTCGATGATTGGTGAACACGCTGTTTTGAAAGAAAAAGAAAAGTCATACAGTTTGGGCGCCTATTCTGTTTGTGAGTGAAAGGGTGGGGAATAGCCATAGTTGTTCTTTTTTTAATATCGTGTAAGTCCAGGAAAAACGCTTTATCGGAAATATCCCTTTCCGATCGGGAACAATTGTTTTCCTTTTTGTATGTGGAGGGGGTGAGTGCCCGACTCAAGAATGACTTCCAGGCTTCCCTTGAGAAAATGGAACAGTGCCGTAAGCTGTTGCCTAAGCAGCCGGCGCCATACTACGAAACGGCTCTTTCGCTGCACTTAATGGGTAGAACTTCCGATGCCGTTCCCTATTCTGAAAAAGCCTATGCTATGGGCCCCCAAAATATATGGTATGGCCTTTTTTATGCCGATTTATTGTCGGCAACGGGGCAAATACAGATGTCGGCTAAGGTTAAAGAAAAAATTTTTAAGGATTTTCCGAACGACTTTGAAGTTTGCCTTCGGTTAGCGGAAGACTACAAAAAATTAGGCATGTCAGAACGCGCTTTGGAGTGGCTTAACCGGGCCGAAGATATTCTTGGGATTTCGGAAGAAATTACTCTTGAAAAAACTTCTCTGTTACAAGAGAAAAAAAATTTTGAACTAATTGAAAAGGAATATATTAAGCTCATTCGTTCCGACAGCACCGAACCCCGTTACTGGAATTATCTGGCCGAGCTTTATTTAAATCATAACCGGCATGATAAGGCATTTTGGATTTACGATCATATTTTTAAAATTCAACCCGATTATCCGCCAGCGCTTATCACTATTGCCGGATATCATATAGATAAAATGAATTTTCAGGATGGTATGGAATATGTAATGAAAGTGATCATTACCCCGGAAGCCGATATGGCCACCAAATCAAAAGTATTATCAGCTCTCGAGCTTTCTTATCTTGAAAACAAATCAAACGGCGTATTGGAGCAAGGACTTGTTACAGCCATACAGAGCCTTTATAAGCATTTTCCCAACCACTTCGAATCGAATTACTGGATGTCGAGATATTACAGTATTTATAATTCCCGCCCCGACAGCGCACATTTCTTTCTTAAATCATGTTTGAGTTATGATAAGTCGCGCCCGGATATTTTCAAATCTGTTTTAGAGTATTATATTGATACTAAGCAATGGGACTCATGTTTGCATTATTCCAAATTAGCAACAGAACTGTACCCTAATGAGCCGTTTTTCTACTTTTCAAAAGGAATGGCTTTATACTATAAATCGGATTATGATAAATGTATAACGGAATTCAAATTTGCCCTGGAAATCCCTGCCATTTCGAAAAAAGATGTAATTTCTTGTTTGTTTTATTTGGCCAAGGCTTATGACAAACTAAAAAAATATTCCGAGTCGGACCAGGCACACGAAAACATTTTGAAAATGAACCCGGATTATGCACCTGCATTAAACAATTATGCTTGGATGCTTTTGGAGCGCAAAACCCATTTTGAAAAGGCTGAAAAAATGGCTAAAAAGGCGTATGACCTTTATCCCGACAGCCCACAGTATGCCGACACTTACGGCACGGTTTTGATGTTTACAAAAAAATATGCCGAGGCCTATGAAAAATTTAAGCTTGCTCACAGCTTATTGCCTGAAAAGCCCCTCTATTTGGAACACATGGGGGATGCGCTGTTTCTTTTAGGCAGGAAAAAAGAGGCTGTTGAAATGTGGAACGCTGCCATACAAAAAGGCGGGGATAAAGTTGTATTAACCAAAAAAATAAATTCGGGAATAACGAATGAATATACACCTTAAAAATAATCTTTTTTTTATTTTATTCTTTATTCCCCTTTTTTTTCTTAATTATCATTGTAAAGGAAAGAAAAAATCACAAAGAAAAAAAGACGTTGTGATTATATCCGATTCCCTTCAAATGCAGAATTGTAAAGTCCCTTCTTTAAAAACCTCCGAGTTAATACAAAAAATGAATGCAGCTGAACTTACTTTTAAAACACTTACAATTAAAGCCCAATGTTCCTTTACGCTTGATGAAAACGCTGAAGATGTGGATTTAAAAATCAGAATAATTAAGGATAGCTTAATATGGGTTCATATTGATTATTTGTCCATTGACATAGCCAGGATATTGATTACTAATGACTCATTAAAATTTATCAATTACCGTCAAAAACAATATTTGTCGGAGCCCATTGATCTGCTTTCTAAGCTCTTAAATACTGAAGTGGATCTTACCTTGCTACAGGCTGCATTGGTGGGTAACAGTGCCGAGTTTTATTCCGATGACGATAAAATTCGCTCCTTTACCGATAAGGAATCGTGTATTTATCACCTTAGCACGTTGAAAAAAAGAAAATTACGAAAAGTAGAGGAGGGGAAAAAAGAACTCAATAAAATATTGCAGAACATTACCATTCAACCGGAAAATTTCAAAATCCTTACCAATGTCTTTCAAGAACCTGAGCAAAACAGAAGTTTTATTGCGGAATACTCGGATTTTACTATGTCCGACAGTATTTTTGCACCTCGTCGTGTTGATATCCGATTGCAGGTAGGCAAGAAGGTCGATGTAAAATTAAAGTATGTTCGTATGGAAAAAAATGCCAATACGCCTATATCATTTAAAATTCCTCCCAAGTACGAACGTGTTGTTGTTCGTAAAGATTAGTTTGTTCTGCTTTTTTTCCATTGAATTAGTTTCTCAAACAAACAAGGCCCAACTGGAGCAAAAAAAGAACCAGATCCAAAAAGAAATTCAAACACTTAACGACATTCTGAAAGAAACCAAAGCCAGCAAACGTAACTCGCTAAACCACCTGATTACTTTAAATACTAAAATTGAAAAAAGGAAAGAGCTCATCGAAACTATTCAAGAAGAAATTGAAGTTTTGAACCGGCAATCTGCCAGGGTGCAAAGTGAAATTGAGTCGGTAAAGCAAACGCTCGTTTTATTGAAAAAGGAATATGCAACCATGATTCGCAGTGCTCAAAAACAAAGCAACCATATTGCCAAACTTTCTTTCATATTTTCTGCACACGATGTGAAGCAATCATTTTTGCGACTAAAGTATATTGGCCAATACTCTGATTTCAGAAAAAAACATGCACTTAAGATACTCCGTACGCAGCGTGAACTGGTAAAAAAATATCTGGATCTTCAGCAGATAATCCGTGAAAAAAACACTTTGCTGGGAAATGAAATGGAAGAAAAAAACAAACTTGAAGAAGAAAAAACAAACAAGGAAATATTAGTGGCAGAACTTCAAACCAAAGAAGAAGAAATAAAACAAAAGCTGGAAGAACATAAAAGAGAAATGGCCGCACTGAAAGAAGCCATACGTAAAATCATTGAAGAAGAAATGCGCAAGAGGGAAGAGGAGCGCAAAAGAAAGTTAGCCGAAATGGCCGCTGCCGAAAAGAAAAAGAAAGAAGAAGCACAAAACAAAGGCAACAGGAAAAACAACAAAAAAGACCATCAGGCCACGATTGAAAAAACTGAAGCAAAGGAGGTCGGGCAAGAAAAACTTATTACAGAAACCGACAGGGAAATGGAAGCACTCAGTCAAAATTTTGAAGATAATCGGGGGAAATTACCCTGGCCTGTTCAGCGAGGCGTAATTTGTGAACCCTACGGAGAACACGAACACCCAGCCATTAAAGGTTTTATGGTAATGAATAACGGAGTGGAAATATGTTCAATTATGAATGCTGACGCGCGTTGCATATTTGATGGCGAGGTTACACGGGTGGCTCCGTCTCCGGCCGGAGGAAAAATGGTTATTGTCAGGCACGGGGAATATCTTAGTGTTTATACTCACTTGAGGGAGGCATATGTAAAACAGGGCGACAAAGTAAAGGCACGTCAGCCTATCGGTAAAATAATCGAAAATGAAGAAGAAGGTAAATCGACCATGAATTTTCAAATCTGGAAAGGACAAAAAACTTTGAATCCTTCCGAGTGGTTGGGCAGAGTAAATTAAGGTATTTTTTTTAAAGTAAGCAGGTTCGGATAATCATCCACCGTAAATTCTATAAATGTAAGTTTTTTGGATACCACATGTACTCCTTGCTCGTGGACAATCGGGATTGCCGGAAGATCTTCCATTAGAATGCTTTGCATTTTTTTATAACACAGATTTCTTTTTTCCGGATCTTTCAATGAAAGCGCTTCTTCATACAAGCGATCAAATTCGCTGTTTTTGTACCGGAAGAAATTAAAACCCAAAGGAGAAAAGTTATTGCCATAAAATATGGTAAAGAAATTTTCTTCATCCGGATATTTGGCAATCCATGAACGCATGAAATTGGACAATTCATGATTTTTGATTTTATCCCGAAAAACTGCCGGGTCTTCTTTAATAAAGTTTACTTTAAGACCATATGCATTAAAGGTGGCCGAAAGGAATTCAATCACTTGTTTAGGGTATTTACCCACCACGTAGTGGATGGGAATAACCGTATGGTTTTTTTGATTAAAATAACCCGCTTGTGTCAGGAGTTTTTTGGCTTTATCGGGGTTGAAGGTTTCTTTATCAGGAAAATCATGGCTTTTAAAACCCGCTGGAATAATGCCTAGGGCGGGTAAGGCAAGGTTTTTATAAAAGACTCCCGAGATTTTGCTTCGGTCAATCAAATGATAAATGGCCTTTCTGATGTAGTTGTTTTTCATCGGGTTGGCAGAGGTTGCCGAGGCGGTATCATGGAATAATACGCCGATGAATTCAGTTTTGAAAATATTATTTATGACTAATTTAAATTTGTCTTCATATTTCACATTAATCCTTCCGTTGTCATCCAACAGATCGGCCCCGAGTATATTTTGTATACCTGAAAGAATGTCGGTTTTATCATTAAGCAATTCGGCACACGAGATATAATAATCTTTTACGAATTCGATTTTAACTCCGTCTATGTATGGATATAAATTTCCTTCTTCGTCCTGCAAAAAGTAATTCGGATTTTTTTTAAGAATGATTTTATCTTTGAAATTCCAATCTTTGATCATAAACGGCCCGCAACCCACGGGATGTTTTTTAAAATCATCTTTGTAACGCTCAACTGCTTCTTTGGGAACGACGCTGAAATAAGGTAAGGTTAAAATTTTGATGAAAGCGCTATGGGGCTTTTTAAGTTCCAGAATCAATGTGGTGTCGTTTGGTGCGTATATTCCATTTAACCTTCCCTTTTCATCTCTTTTAAGAAAGCTAAGGAAAGTAACGGCTCCGAAGTCTTTAATGGAATCGAGGCGCATGAAGCTATAATAAAAATCTTTCGCCGTTACCCGCCTTCCTTTACCGTTTGTAAAGCAAGAGTCGTCGTGAAAATAGACATCTGACCTAAGTGTAAAAGTATACTTCATTAAGTCTTCGGAAATGGAGAATTTCCTTGCCACGCAGGGCGAAACATTTTTATCCGAATCCAGATAAACTAGGCCGTCAAAAATCTGATCGTTAATGAAATACTGCGCGCTGCTTAGGCCATAGCATGGATCGATCTCCGTAAGCTGCCCCGGCATGATCAAATTCACCACTAAGGGTTTTTCTTTTTCACCGGGTTTTTTTTTCGAATCAGAGCAGGCACCGCAAAGCAGAATAAAAAAAAATATAATTAATTTAATTTGTTGGTGTGGTTTTTGCCTATGTTTGTCATCCATAATTTGACATCAAATATAACACACACCTTATTAAGAACAATGTTAATTTAATGTTGAGTAAGCGAATTCATGTATGTAAAGTTCCTGCTATACGGGTTCGGTTTTCAAATATTAAACATATTGCTTAAATTTGCGAAGAATTTGGGGCATTAGCTCAGCTGGCTAGAGCGCAACAATGGCATTGTTGAGGTCATCGGTTCGACTCCGATATGCTCCACCTGGTCCATTTAATTCTTTTCTTTTCCTTTTCCTTTGGTTTCATTGAAATTCCTTATTATTGCCCTACATGTATCTTTCCGATCGCATTAAGGCCATTTCTGAGTCTCAGACCATTGCCATGGCCCGAAAAAGCAGGGAACTAAAGGCCAAAGGAATTGATATCATCAGTTTAAGTCTGGGCGAACCGGATTTTCCCACTCCTGAACCGATTAAAGCGTTTGCCAAAAAAGCCATCGACGACAATTTTTCTTTTTATACCCACGTTTCCGGTTATTTGGAACTCAGGGAAGCCATAGCGCATAAATTTAAGCGTGATAATGGACTTCATTATACTCCCGATCAAATTGTGGTATCCACCGGCGCCAAACAAAGCATAGCCAATGCTGTACTTTGCCTGATCAATCCCGGCGACGAGGTCATTGTTCCCACTCCCTATTGGGTTAGCTATGCCGAAATCATCAAGCTTGCAGGCGGAATTCCGGTTTTTGTAGAAGGCAGGTTCGAAAACGACTTCAAGATTACTCCCGAACAACTGGAAAAAAGCATCAGCAGGCGTTCCCGGCTCATCATGCTCAGTACGCCTTGTAATCCAACGGGAAGTGTATATTCTTATCATGAAATGAAAGCATTGGCCGAAGTTATTGTCAAATATCCTGATTTGTATCTTCTAAGCGATGAGATATACGAACACATCCATTTCACCGACCGACATCACAGCTTTGCTGCGTTCGATTTTATTTACGACAGAGTGATTACCATCAACGGTGTGTCGAAAGGCTTTGCCATGACCGGGTGGAGGGGAGGGATTTTGGCTGGGCCCGAATGGCTTGCCAAGGCATGCGACAAAATGCAGGGCCAATTCACTTCGGCCACCTGCAGCATCACCCAAAAGGCCATGCAAAAAGCAATGGAGCTGGATGTGGCCACCTACATCGAACCTATGCGGCAGGCCTTCCAAAAACGCAGGGATTTGGTATTGGAGGGGCTGAAAAAAATCCCCGGATTAAAAGCCAATGTTCCTCAGGGTGCTTTTTATGTTTTTCCTTTAGTGGAGTATTATTTTAACAAATCATATAACGGTTTTACCGTAAGAAATGCAACGGACTTAAGTTTATTTTTACTTGAGCACGCCCATGTTTCGCTCGTTCCCGGGGTTGCTTTCGGAGATGACCGCTACATCCGGATTTCCTATGCCACATCCGAATCGCTTCTGGCCGAAGCCCTTCGCAGGATAGAAAACGCATTAGCCAAGTTAAAATGAAAAAATTTTCCATTAAGAAAGAACAAATCAGGGAAATCTTCCGCTCCTTTAATCATTTGAATATTTTGGTTGTGGGGGATGTGATGGTGGACAGTTATGTGTGGGGAAAAGTAAATCGATTGTCGCCTGAAGCACCCGTACCGGTGGTTTCTGTGGAAAAGAAAGAAAGACGCCTGGGTGGAGCAGCCAATGTGGCTTTAAATTTGCAGGCATTGGGGGTGCACCCTATTCTTTGTTCCGTGATTGGGGTGGACTTCGAAGGTCAACATTTTCTGGAACTCCTGCGAAATCAAAAACTTTCACAAAAAGGCATACTAAAAAGCCGCGACCGTATTACCACCGTCAAAACCCGGGTTATTGGCAACCAACACCAACTTATTCGTGTGGACGAAGAAATGGAGCAGGACATTAATTCGTCCGAAACTGCCCAATTACTGACCATCATCCAGTATATCCTTAAGCATGAAAAAATCCACGCCGTTATTTTCGAGGACTATAACAAAGGACTTATTACACCAAGGTTGATTCAACGTGTGGTAGAACTTTCCAAATCCTACGGAATTCCGGTGTGTGTTGACCCCAAAAAGAAAAATTTTAATGCCTATAAAGGAGTTCAGTTGTTTAAGCCCAATTTGAAAGAATTACGCGATGGTCTTAAATTAGACGGAGAATATTCCATAAAAGAGCTCCAAAAAGCCATAAGCAGTTATCGGGTCAGGCAAAAAATGGAATGTGTGATGGTGACGCTTGCCGAAAAAGGGATCTTAGTGAACAGTCGTTCTGTAAAAGAACATATTCCCGCTCACGTGCGTAACATTGCCGACGTCAGCGGGGCCGGCGATACGGTGATCAGCGTGGCAGCGGCCTGTAGGGCACTGGAGTGTCATGAAATCGTTATAGCCGCCTTGTCGAATTTGGCCGGAGGGCTGGTGTGTGAACAAGTGGGTGTAGTTCCTGTTGATAAAGACAGATTGATGAAAGAAGCCTTAGATCTTGATTTTGTCCGCTAAATGAAAGTTGTACTTCCCTACGGGACCGGTAATTCGAAAAAAGATGAGGTGGAACGCATGTTCGATTCCATAGCTCCCCGTTATGATTTTTTGAACCGACTTTTGTCTTTGGGTATCGATATCCGTTGGAGGAAAAAAGCCGTACGGCAGCTCAAAAAACTTGTAAAACCCGGATCGCGTATTTTAGATGTGGCCACCGGTACGGCCGACCTGGCGCTGGAATGTCTTAAGCTTCATCCCTATGAAATTATCGGCATCGACATTAGTCAAAAGATGCTTTCATTGGGATATAGAAAAATTCAGCAAAAAAAAATTTCCAACATTCGGCTTTTGCACACTGACATCATGCAATACCAGGATCATGAGGGCTTTGATGTTGTTGTGGTAGCATTTGGCATCCGGAACTTTGAAAATCCAAAAGAGGGTTTAAAAAAAATGCACGCATTGTTAAAACCTGGGGGAATTCTTTTGGTACTGGAATTCTCAAAGCCGGGTAACCGTTTATTTGGAATGATGTTTCAATGTTATTTTAAATTTTTTTTACCGTTCATTGGAAAAATGGTCTCGGGAGACCGTCGTGCATATGCCTACCTGCCTGAGAGTGTCGAGACGTTCCCGAGTGGTTCTGGGTTTGGTTCGTGGATGAGTGAAGCAGGGTTTTCTAACGTGGAATTCCATACAATGACAGGGGGAGTGGTTACGATGTATTTGGGAATGAAAAAAACTTTAAAAAATTATTAACATTGTCCTATATTTGTGCTGAATTAACCAATTTTACCATACGAAACAATTAAAATCTATGAGCGAAGATAACGAAAGAGAAAAGCAAGAGATTTTTTCCAAACCCGTGAAAGCCGGAAAAAGAACATATTTCTTTGATGTGAAATGTACAAAGTCCGGAGCGCTTTACCTTACCATCACCGAAAGCAAAAAAAGGATAGATCATGAAGGAAAGTTTTATTATGAAAAGCACAAAATTTTCCTCTATCGGGAAGATTTTGAAAAATTCCTTGAGGGCTTTAATGAAGCTACCGAATACATTAAAGAAAATTCATCTGAAGAGCCCGTACGCCCTTCCGACGGTGATGTTAGCTTTGATGAACTTTAAGCGGTTATTCCCTTTAAAAAGTCCGTAATCAGAAAAGCCAATAATTTCCCTGTGCGATTGTCGGCGCTTCGATGCGCCAACACCGGTGCAGCTTCGCATATATGAAAGTAGGAAGGCTTGGTTAATTCAGAGAATTTATAAACAGCCATTCGAGCTTCTTCTGCACTCAGGCCAGAGCTTGTTCGGGCGCTGCTGGGAGCATGAATAATGCAGTCGATGTCCAATTCCAGCCCCGAAGGCTCAGTAAAATCATTTTTTAAATGATCGATAACATTACGAATATCAACAGCATTCCTGATTTTTAATTGTTCCATCGAAATCCCCCCCACGATGTCTGAGCGCTCCTGCATCAGTCGGAAAACATAATCGGGTATATAATTTTCATGGTATCCCAAAACAAAATATTTTTTTATAATTCCTTCTTCCAGGGCACAGGAAAAGCTGTTTCCGCTATGCCTGCCCTCGTGCGTATGGCGAAGGTCGGTGTGTGCATCAATGTTCAATACAGAAACTTTTTTTTTGCTTTGATTGAATAATGCACGCAAAACAGGCAATGCATTATTGTGTCCTCCCCCAATCACGATGGGGACTTTATTATGCGAGAACAACAACGATATTATCTCTTCAACACGGGCGTCCAATACCTTCACTAATTCACGCAAATGGCCTGTTTCGTGTTTTCCCTCGGCGGCCTTCATAATGTCGGTTACGCGAATTTGTATGCCTAAGGCGCACAGAGATGACGGCAGGTATGGATTATCCTGAATATTCGATAAGGTCTGAAGTGCCGGTTCAAAAGCCGACCACGCCCCAGGCCTCCCGTAATTTGCCCTTACACCCACGTCTTCCGGAATGCCAAGAATACAAAAAGGAATTTCTTTTTTGTTTAAGAATTCATAAAGACCTTTTTCACTTTCTATCCAATAAGCACGTTCTCCGAAACGCACCTCGCCTTTTCTTGATTTGGAATATTTTTCTTTTGGTAAAAATTCGATGTTCATGGTTGAAGCTCTTCTATCATTTCCATGGTTCTGGCTTGCGGCTTTCCGCAAAAACACTTTTTAAGCCTTGGCCAAACATCCTGAAAAAATTCCGATTGCCTGTAATTTTCCAAATCGCGCTCGCATTCCCAAATACTGATGGTGAATATCCGGCATGGTTCGTGGCAGTCCCGAAAAACTTCAAGATGCAGGCATCCTTTGAAAGACCTGATTTTTTTTACATTTTCTCGTAATGTTTTTTTAAAATATTCCATTTTTTCAGGGCATATCTCCATCATCACAATTCGGGCAATCATCTTAA
This sequence comes from Bacteroidia bacterium, assembly GCA_026415195.1. Lineage (GTDB taxonomy): Bacteria > Bacteroidota > Bacteroidia > B-17B0 > Aurantibacillaceae > JAOAHO01. The sequence goes on from JAOAHO010000017.1 coordinate 22,686, forward strand.
AAAAATTTTCAGTTCATAATCATGCATGGCGAATAATTTGTCAGAAAAAAGCTTTTGATACAAATTGTCGCCGTTAATGCCGATTTCCAAAAAATCTAAGGCGTTAAAAATGGCAAATACATGACCGGAAGGAACATCTTCATAATCTTGATGAATTTTTTTAGGACCTGAATTGCCCGGCAGTAAAAATTCAAATGAACGATTTTGTGTCCATTTATAAAAATCGTCTTTTTTTAAGTTGAAGATGAGGTTGCCGTAGTGGTCGTGCATAAAAAGCCTCGTGCTGATGACATTTCCCTGAACGTAAGCCTGCATCAGGCGCCCTTTATAATAATCATTTACCGTATCGCCGGCATCATTCAAAAATCCGGAAATTATTTTTTCCAGCGCAACCGGATAAATATTTTTAAGAAAAAAAACATTTTGTTCCGGCGCATCATAAAACAGCCTTCTTGCAGGAGCATCATATTGCGGGTCGACCAATCCTATAAGGCCGTTGTCGGGTGTAAGCAGATGTATGCCATGAACGTCGAACCACAAATGACGTGTATTATCCACCGAAGGCCCGTTGATGTTTTTTTGCTTCAATACGGCATTGTTTTTTACTCCGCAAAGAATAACCGAACCTTTTGGCAAAGTGCGCAATAACGACATCACCACATAGGCTGCCTGCTTCATGTTGTAAGGCTCAACGGCTGAACCGAAATCAAAAAGCACGGCATCGGGGAATTTGTCATGAAAAGCTTGCCAAACCGATGCTTTTTGCGGATCATTGGGGCTCATGTCGGATATCCAGGCAATGTGCAGCACTGCTTAAAATTACCCAATAATTCCGCGTATGGATGAATATTTTTAAATTTGTTGCAACAAAAAAACTAACACATTTGGCAGAAAAAATCATAACCATTCGTCACATTGAACCCATTGAAATTTTTGGTGTAAACGACGAAAAATTTAATCACATAAGACAGTATTTTCCAAAGCTTCGTCTGGTGGCTCGCGGAGACGAAATAAAAGCCATGGGCGAGGAAAAAGAAATTCTGGTATTTGAACGAAAACTGAAAAAATTAGTGGATGCATACTACATTGAAGGCATACTTAGTATCCCCATTATAGACCGGTATCTTCAGGATGAAGAGAATCGACGAGTCAGCAAAATCACACCTGAAAAAAATCAAAATGCCGACATCATATTGTTTGGCGTCAGCGGTTCCATGATCAAGGCACGTACACCCGGCCAAAGAAAAATGGTTCATTCGTTGGAAAACAACGATGTGATATTTGCCATTGGGCCTGCCGGAACGGGAAAAACCTATTTGGCCGTCGTCTTGGCCGTTAGGGCATGGAAAAACAAAGAAGTTAAGCGCATCATTCTCACACGCCCTGCGGTAGAGGCAGGTGAAAACCTCGGGTTCCTGCCCGGCGACATGAAAGAGAAGCTCGACCCTTACATGCAACCGCTTTACGATGCCCTTTACGACATGATCCCCGCAGAAAAACTTAATCAGCTCATCGAAGCCCGTACCATTCAAATTGCACCCCTTGCTTTTATGAGAGGAAGAACCCTGGATCATGCTTTTGTTATTCTGGACGAAGCCCAAAACACCACCGAGTCGCAAATGAAAATGTTTTTAACCCGCATGGGAACCAACGCAAAATTCATCATTACCGGCGACGTTACCCAGATCGATCTGCCCAACCGCCAGCCCAGCGGGCTTATCCAGGCCATGCGTATTCTTAGAAAAATAAAAGGAATCGACTTCATCCACCTGGGAAAAGAAGACGTGGTGCGCCATCCCTTAGTCAAGGAAATACTTGACTCCTACGAAAAAAATGAACAGCCAAAATCATGAACATACTTCTTAAAAATCTTTCCGATTCCATATCCTTAAAACAGTCTTTACTTCAAAATCAAAATCTAAAAGAAGCGGTTTCGCGGTTAACGGAAGCCATTGTCAATGCCTATAAAAACGGAAATAAAGTGTTGTTTTGTGGGAACGGCGGCAGCGCAGCCGATGCCCAACATCTGGCTGCAGAGCTGAGCGGAAGATATTATTATGATCGACCGCCGCTGTTTGCCGAAGCGCTGCACGTGAATACGTCTTACCTCACAGCCGTCGCAAACGATTACAGTTATGAAGAAGTGTTCTCGCGTCTGGTGAAAGCCATGGGAAAAAAGGGCGACATCCTCATAGGCCTCAGCACCAGCGGAAACAGCCCCAATGTGGTGCATGCCCTGAAAACGGCACAAGCATTGGGAATGCTTACAGCCGGGTTTACCGGCGAAGGCGGAGGAAAAATGAAATCTTTTTCCGACATTCTGATTGAAATACCCTCTAAAAATACGCCCAGGATTCAGGAATGCCACATGATTATTGGGCACAGCATTTGCGAAGAAGTGGAAAATCAGCTTTTCCCCAGGCCATGACCCGAACTGCCATCATTCTGGCCGGAGGCATGGGGACGCGCCTGCAAAAAGTACTCCCCGATATTCCCAAACCCATGGCCCCCATTCACCAAAAGCCTTTTCTGGAGCATCTTATCAATTATCTTTTGGAGTACGATATTAATCATTTCATCCTCTCGGTTGGATATAAAAAACACATTATCATGCAGCATTTCGGTGGTTCATATAAAAATGCCAAAATTTCCTATGCCGTAGAAGAAATTCCTCTGGGAACCGGAGGGGCTGCTAAAAATGCCCTGGATTTGGTAAATGAAAATCAATGCCTCATAGTGAATGGAGACACCTTTTTTTCCATGGACTTTAAAAATTTTTTTAAAAAAGCTTCTGATAAGCCCTTCAGCATTGCCGTTCGAAAAGAAGAGCTTAAAGGTAGGTACGGCAGCGTCAGTATGGACAATGAAGGAAAAATCACGGGGTTTCATGAAAAAACGGAAAACCATCCAACACCCTGGATGAACGCAGGAATCTATTATACATCGAAGGATGTTTTCCTTTCTGTTTGCCCTGAAGCGCCCGCATTCAGCATGGAAAAAGACGTACTTCCCCTGGCGGCGGAAAGAGGGCTTTTATTCGGCGTCCCCATGGAAGGCGCATTTATCGATATAGGCATACCCGAGGATTATGAACGAGCCAGCCGGATTATCCCGCCTTTGGGGAATTGACAAAACCTGGACGCTTTTCCTGGACCGTGATGGCGTTATTAACAAACGCCTGCCGGGCAATTATGTTAAGCATGTCCGTGAATTTGTTTTTTTGGATGGCGTATTGGAAGCCATTCCGAAACTCAATCAGATTTTCGGGCGATTGATTTTGGTTACCAACCAACAGGGAATAGGTAAAGGCCTTATGACGGAGCACGATTTGAAGATGGTACATGACTATATGTTGGAAAAAATCCGTGAACACGGCGGAAAGCTGGATGCGGTTTATTTTTCTCCCTACAGGGCTGAGGAAAATCACATGATGCGTAAGCCCAATACCGGCATGGCAATGAAAGCCAAAGAGGATTTCCCGGAAATTGATTTTGCAAAATCCGTCATGGTGGGCGACAGCCTCTCTGATGTAGAGTTTGGAAAAAGATGTGGAATGAAAACCGTATTCGTTGTTCGTGAAAACACCATAGAAAAAAATGATGCTGATCTTGTTCTGAGCGGACTTAAAGATTTTGCGGTAATGCTGTGAGAATAAATATTAAATATAACCAAAAGAATGTAATACACCTGTAATTCATGTGTTTTCATATTTACTTTTATTTTTTGCATTAAAATAATTTGCCAAATTTATTGTAACATCAAGGGTGATATTCAAATTTTGAGTTGGAAAATAAACAATAACGAAAAACAAGCTAAAAACAATTTAATACCTGGATATGCCATTATCATCAATGATATAGGGAAGACCACCAATATTTAAACTTTTATTAACACAGTCCGATTATCCGCATGCCAAACCTTAATTTTGTTGTTAACTTTTCATGAGTAATAGGAAAATTCATACGGCACTGATTTCCGTCTATCACAAAGAGGGTTTGGAACCTATTGTGAGGCAACTGCACGCACTTGACGTAACCCTTATTTCCACAGGGGGTACGGCTGATTTCATCAGGGGCTTGGGGGTACCCGTGACGGATGTTAGTGTCCTTACACAATACCCAGAAATTTTCGGGGGGAGGGTAAAAACCCTTCATCCGGCCATTATGGGCGGAATTTTAAACCGCCGCAACCATGAATCGGATATCCGTGAAAAAAAATTACTTGGCATTCCCGACATTGATCTGGTGGTGGTTGACCTTTATCCTTTTGAAAAAACCCTTCAGGAAAATCCGGACGATGAAAATGCTTTAATCGAAAAAATTGATATCGGGGGCATTTCTCTGATTCGATCGGCAGCAAAGAATTTTAAGGACGTGGTGATCATTCCTTCGGTAAAAGAATATGGGTTGTTGAGCGATATCTTACAAAAAGGGAAAGGAATCACCGACGAGCAACTCAGGAAACGATTGGCTGCCAGGGCGTTCGAGGTAAGCTCCGCTTATGATGCCCTTATACATGATTGGATGTCGGGAAGAAATGAAGAATACCCCCTCAGGTATGGAGAAAACCCGCATCAGAAGGCCTCATTCAGGGGCCGCCTTGGTGACTTTTTTGAAAAACTTAACGGCAAGGAATTATCGTACAATAATTTATTGGATTTGGACGCCGCATGGTCACTCACTGAGGATCTCGGATACAACGAGGCCTCGTGCATCATCATCAAACACAACAATCCTTGCGGGGTAGCACTCAGAAGTACGGCCGTGGAGGCCTGGGATGCAGCCCTTGCAGCCGACCCCGTTTCGGCTTTCGGAGGCATCATCGCCTTTAACAAAACGGTGGATAAAGAGTTGGCCGAAAAAATAAATTCCATATTTTTTGAAGTACTGATTTCCCCTTCATATACAGCGGAAGCCTTGGAAGTGCTGCGTACCAAAGCTAACCGCATTATTTTACAGAGAAAACATGCTGCTTTTTCAACTATCTTATACCGAAGCGTACTTAACGGCGTATTGATTCAGGAGCGCGACCAAATTGTACCTACAGAAAATATGATGAAAACCGTTACCGAACGTGCTCCTGAAAAGAACGAAATCCGGGATATGATTTTTGCACAAATCGTGGCCAAAAACACTAAGTCAAATACCATCGTATTAGCAAAGGATTATACGCTTTTAGGAATAGGAGCCGGACAAACTTCCCGGGTGGACGCCCTGCTTCAGGCGATTGAAAAAGCAAAAAAATTTAATTTTTCATTAAAAGGGGCGGTGATGGCCAGCGATGCTTTTTTTCCTTTTCCCGACTGTGTGGAAATTGCACACAAAGAGGGGATTACGGCAGTGATCCAACCCGGAGGATCCATTCGGGACAAGGAAAGCATTGACTTCTGTAACCGTAACGGCATGGCCATGGTATTAACCGGAATACGTCATTTTAAACACTAATGAATAACCTAAAGAACATATAATCGGATATGGCAGGATTGTTTGATATGTTTTCGGTGGATATTGCCATCGACCTTGGTACGGCAAATACCATCATCATCTGCAACGACAAAGTGGTGGTGGACGAGCCCAGCATCGTGGCGATTGACCGAGCCACCAACAAAGTGATAGCCGTGGGCAGGCAGGCCCAGATGATGCACGGTAAAACACATGAAAACATTAAAACCATCCGCCCGCTGAAAGACGGGGTAATAGCCGATTTCCAGGCCGCCGAGGAAATGATCAAGCAGATGATCAAAATGATCAACCTGGGCAATCGGTTTTTCAAACCCTCCATCCGAATGGTAATCTGCATACCCAGCGGTATCACGGAAGTGGAAAAACGTGCCGTGCGCGACAGCGCCGAACATGCGGGAGCAAAGGAAGTGTATATGATCCACGAACCCATGGCAGCTGCCATTGGTATGGGCATAGATGTGGAAGAACCGGAAGGAAATATGATTATTGATATCGGCGGGGGAACTTCGGAAATTGCCGTTATTGCCCTGGGTGGCATTGTATGCGACAAATCCATCCGCATCGCAGGAGATGATTTTAACTCTAACATAGAAGAATTCATGCGGCGCCAGCATAACATTTTAATTGGCGAGCGTACGGCAGAACGCATAAAAATTGAAGTAGGGGCAGCCATGTCGGAAATTGAAAACCCTCCGGAAGATTTTCCAGTTCAAGGACGCGATCTGATGAGCGGCATACCCAAAGAAGTTACGGTGAACCATGTGGAAATTGCCCATTGCCTGGACAAGTCCATTTCCAAAATTGAAGAAGCCATCCTGAATGCACTTGAAATGACCCCGCCAGAACTGGCTGCCGACATCTACAAAAAAGGAATTTATATGGCCGGGGGCGGTTCACTTCTGCGTGGTCTGGACAAACGCATTTCCATGAAAACCAAACTGAAAGTTCATGTGTGTGAAGATCCCCTCCGGGCCGTAGCCCGCGGCACGGGAATTGCACTGAAAAATATTCATAAGTTTACGTTCCTGGAACGTTAATCGGAAAGCGTGAGAAATCTCATTCGCTTTATAATTAAAAACAATTTTTATTTTTTGTTTTTATTGCTGCAAACGCTAAGCTTGTATTTACTCTATTTAAGCCACACCTATCAGGGCAGTATTTTATGGAATACCTCCAAAGATTGGGCAGGAAAAATTTTCGCCTTGAGGGAAAAAGGATTGCGCTACCTGATGCTTGATGACATTAATCGAATGCTGATGCAATCATATCTGCAAAAACTCAGGTGCAATTCAAAACCACCCGAATTTCCGGGTACAATTAAATCTTCTTCGAACGCCTTACAATATTATGAATTCCTGACGGCCGAAGTGGTGGACGTTACCAAGCACTATCAGAACAATTATCTCACCATCACCGGAGGCTCAAAGCACGGTGTAGTCAGGGATATGGGAGTGTTTTCCCCATCCGGAATTGTCGGTATAGTGCAGGATGTTTCGGAAAACTTTTCTCTGGTAATGTCGGTATTGCATTTAAAATTCAAGGTGAATTGTGAAATAAAAAAAAACGGAATTTACGGCATGTTGCAATGGAACGGCTCCAGTCCATATTATGCCGAATTGACCGATTTGCCTAATCATACCAAAGCCATTCGTGGAGATACGATCGTAACGGGTAAGCTTTCGGGTATGTTTCCGGCCGGCATACCTGTTGGGGTGGTGGAGTACGTGGAGAGAAAACAAAATGAACCCTTTCTTACTGCCCACATCCGGCTTACCACGGAGTGGGGAAAATTGCATCAGGTGTTTGTAGTGAAGAACAAATACCTTCTTGAGGCTGACAGCTTGAAAATCAAAAGCATAAATGCTTTCGACAAACCATGAATAAAACCATCCCTTATATAAAAGTGTTTGCGATAGTGTTTTTAATTCAAATTTTTGTACTGAGAAATTTGGATTTGGGGGGATGGTTCATTCCTTATATTTATCCGTATTCCTTAATTATACTTCACCCGGCAATAAACCGAAACCTGGGGTTAATCATTGGTTTTATTTACGGATTGTTGATAGATGTATTTTACAATACATCGGCCTTGCATGCATTTGCTTCGACTGCTTCCATGTTTTTCCGCCCGTTTTATTTAAAATATTTTTCTCCACGTGACGGTTTTGATGAGTTTAGTAAGATAAATGAGGGTTTTTTAGGCACGAATAACTATTGGTATTATACCCTTATCATGATGTTTTCACATCATTTTTTGTTGTTTGGTTTGGAGGCCTTTCGTTGGGATTATGTATTGACGGGAATGCTTCGTTCCATAACATCCTTGTTGTGCGGGGTTTTATTTTTGTACATATTTAAAAAATTAATTTTTAACCGCATCGAGCCATGAGCCAGCAAGGTTCTTATTATGCCGGGCGCAAGTGGCATTTTGTGATCGTTTTTTTGCTGGCTGGATTGATTTTGATATTGCGGTTGTTTTACTTACAGGTTCTGGATGACCGTTATCGGTATATGGCTTATAACAATGCTTTGCGCAAGATTACCGAGTATCCGCTTCGCGGCTACATTTATGATAGGAACAACAAACTGCTTGTGTATAATGAACCATCGTTTGATTTGATGGTAATTCCGATTGAAGTTAAAAACTGCGACACACTTGCACTTTGCAATATATTACAAATCGACAAACAAGAGTTTTTAAGAAGGATTAAAAAAGCTTCACAACATCCCAATTCGCCCAGAAAGGAAAGCATTTTTGAAAAGCAACTGACGCCCGAATTGTATGTTGCTCTTCAGGAAAGGATGCATCGTTTTAATGGTTTTTTTGTTCAAAAACGTTCGGTGCGTAAATATCCCAGGCCTATTGCGGCACATTTGCTGGGATATGTGGGCGAAGTGAGCAAACAAAAAGCAGCTTCTGATCCATATTATCGTGAGGGCGATTACATTGGCGTAAGTGGAATTGAAAAAAGTTATGAAGAGGTTCTGAGGGGAGTGAAAGGGGTACAGATTGCCATCACTGATGTGCATAATCGCATGGTGGGGCGTTATATGAACGGATTATATGATACTTTAGCCATCCCAGGCAAGCCCTTATATTGTACCATAGATGCTGACTTACAGGAATATGGCGAAAAGTTGATGAAAAACAAACGCGGTGCCATTGTGGCCATCGAACCTTCCACCGGAGAAATATTATGTTTGGTCAGCAGTCCCACGTATGATCCGAATTTATTGGTGGGCGGGCGCACGCGGGCAAAAAATTTCGCCATGCTCTATGCCGACAGCATAAACCGACCTCTCTTTAACCGAGCTTTGCAAGCCATGTATCCTCCAGGTTCGGTGTTTAAGCTTATCGATGCATTAATTGGGCAACACGAAAAAGTTTTGTTCCGCCACACTACTTATCCATGTGCCATGGGATATCCCCCCATGGGAGGCAAACCCAAATGTCACAGGCATCCGAAAGTGGATTTGCCCGGTTCCATTGCCCATTCCTGTAATTCCTATTATTCATATGTTTTTCGTTCAATTGTTGATCAAAAAAAATTTAAAACGTTCAAAGAGGGATACAACTATTGGAGAAACATGGTTATGAGCTTTGGCCCCGGCAGGAGCCTGGGCACCGATCTTCCTTATGATAAACCGGGGAATGTGCCCAGCGAGAAATATTACGACCGCGTGTTCGGAAAAAACGGCTGGAGGAGCAATACGATTGTTTCACTGGGAATTGGGCAGGCAGAACTCACGCTTGTTCCGTTGCAAATGGCCAATGTGGTAGCCATTATTGCCAATAAAGGATATTACTATATTCCCCATTGTATCAGGGGAATTGGGAACGAAAAACAAATTCCAGATTCAGCTTTTTTAAAGAAAAATTATGTGGCTGTAACAGACACACAGTATTATAACCTTGTTATTGAAGGCATGCAAAAATGCCTTGAGTCGGGCACGGCGTATACTTCAAGGCTTAAAGACATTACTGTTTGCGGAAAAACCGGAACGGCACAGAATCCTCATGGAAAAGACCATGCCGTTTTTATGGCTTTTGCACCCAAGGAAAATCCCAAAATAGCCATTGCCTGTTTGGTGGAAAATGCCGGCTTCGGCGGAGTCTGGAGCGCTCCCATCGTTACGTTAATGATTGAAAAATATCTGAAAGGCAAAACCGACAGGCCTGAAGTGGAGAAAAGAATTCTGGAAGCCAATCTGTTGGATAATCAAAAAATTACTCCATGAATACCGGCCGCTTTCAAAGAAATACCTGGCAAAATTCCGATAAGGTAACCATTTACCTGTATGTAGCGCTCGTTATTTTAGGATGGTTAAACGTTTATGCCGCGGTTTATAATGAAAACCACCCGTGGATTTTTGATATTAGCCAAAAATACGGTAAGCAGTTCCTTTGGATAGCCGGGGCCGGCATCATCGCATTTTCCATTATGCTGATGGACACCGTGATTTTTACATCTTTTTCCTATGCGATTTTTGTTGGGATGTTGTTATTGAACGTGGCGGTAATTTTTTTGGGGAAAGACATTAAAGGTTCTCACTCCTGGTTTAGGGTAGGAGGCATGGGTATACAACCATCTGAGTTCATGAAGTTTGCCATATTGTTAGCCATCAGTAAATACCTGAGCGAAAATCCAATACCCATATATACTCCCGCCAATAAAGGCCGGTTGAAATCTTTTTGGTTAAAATGGAAATCCCTGATAGTATGCACCTTATTTGTGATAGTTCCCTTTGTGGTGGTTAAAATTTTTCAGAATGAAACCGGAGTTGCCCTGACTTATTTTTCCATAATGTTGTTGTTATACAGGGAAGGGGCGCCCTCGTGGACTATCGTGGCGGGTTTTGTGTTGGTGATAGTTTTCTTCTTGTCCATCATGATGGGTTCTAAACTTTGGCTGTTAGCCGTAATGGCGGTTCCTGCCCTGATTTTCTTCCTGATATTTCCGGCCAAAATGTCGGTCAGGATTTTTTATTCTATGTTGATTTGGCTGGCATTATCGGGAACAAGTTTATTGATACAGAAAATTTACGACAAACTGGAACCACACCAAAAAAATCGCATAGAGGTATTGCTGGGAAGAAGCAAAGATGTCAAAGGTGTGGGATATAACGTTAATCAATCCAAAATTGCTATTGGTTCGGGGGGCTTTTGGGGTAAGGGATATCTGAAAGGCACACAAACCAAATACGACTTCGTTCCGGAACAGGAAACCGATTTTATTTTTTGCACGGTGGGAGAGGAGTGGGGCTTTGCGGGTTCTTCACTGGTGGTGGCCATGTATATTTTCCTCATCATCCGATTGATTTTTTTAGCCGAACGCCAGCGATCTTCTTTTTCCAGGATTTACGGATACGGCGTGGCGTGCATTTTTTTCATACATGTACTTGTGAATATCGGTATGGCTTTGGGAATAATGCCCGTTATAGGCATTCCGTTGCCCTTTTTCAGCTACGGAGGTTCTTCCCTTTGGGGGTTTACGGTATTGTTGTTTATTTTTATCCGTTTGGATGCTGAGCGGTTGTTTATCCTAAGGTAGTGAAGAATTACTCTTCATAAAATACTCTGATATAGGCAGCATCCCTGAGATAATCTATTCGTTCAATTTCAAATTTGGTGATGGTATAACCCGTTCTGTTTTTCATGTCTTCCACAAAAAGATGTTTGTTCTCTGGTTTTAAATACTCGGGCTTGTCGTAAATGATTAATTTGGAGGTTTCTGATTTCCAAAGCTTGGGCGACTCCATGAAAAAAACAACGGCAAGGATGATAAAATTATACAGTGAAATTTCTTCCCAGCTTCCTTTGGAAATAGCGGAAAGTAGGCCGATGGCAATGACCAGAAACAGGTAGGTCAGGTTGCGTATGGAAATATCCTCGGAACGGTAGCGCATGATTCCGAAAATGGCAAAAAGCCCGAAGGCAGCCCCAAGGGACAAGTCAACCTTGTTCAGTAAATAAGTAATCAAAAAAATGACTACGTTGAACACCACAAAAGGAAGAAAAAATGCCTTGTTCCGATACTTGATATAATAAATTCCCCTGATAAGAACGGTAAGCGATACCAGATCTATAAACAAGCGAATAAAAAATTTTATGGTGATTTTGTTAAACCACCCGGATGAATTTTTATTAATTGCATCGGCTGTTTCTATGGTATTGCCGCTGATTTCAACAAGTGAATCATTTAATGCCTGTAAAAGAATAAGGACAGTCATGATTTTTCGATTTTATGAATAAGACGTATTTTTTCTTTAAAATTATTTTGTTTTAAGTTTTTATGCAAAAGCGCCATTCCGATACAGTATTTGCTGAGCCCCCCTTCTTTGATTCGAAACTCGTTCAGGTATGACATAAAAGGAGTTTTTTCTGAAAATGCACTCTTTTTCACTTCGGCAATCACAACATTATTCAAAATGATTTTCTTTTCTTCATAAATAAAGGAGAGGCAGGTATCAACTGTAACCCTTTCATTCATGTTGGAATGAGCCAACGTAGCACGAAAATACCCGATGCGCACCTGTGGTTCCAAATCCGAGCATTTATAAGGGGTTCGGCTTTCAATAAAAGCCGCGGGTTGTCCTGTCAGTAAGGGTTGAGCATTAACATTACTTTCTATTCTTTTTTTTGAAGTTTGGTTCTTGTTGTTTTTAAATTTGATTTCCAGAAAACTTCGAATCTTTCCGCTGGAATAGGTTCGAATGCGTATTTTGTAACGGTTTGATTTCCACCGTTGATGGTCATGATACATGCTTAGTTCGCGGGTGTCGAAGTAAAGCGAGTTGTAGGCATGATTGCGGATTCCTGCAATTTCAAGAATCCGATAGTTTTCTTTACATTTTTCAAGGAGTTCAGGGAGAAAACTAATGTCAAACACATATTTTTGGTCTACCCTGTCCATGAAGCTGATTTTTTCTGCCTCTTCCAGGGAATAGGGATTAAAACCTTTTAATATTTCTTCCAATTGATTGGGCTTCATGGCTTTTCGTCCGAATTTTTTGTAAAATACTGGTATGTACGGGTTTCGATTAATTTTCCGTTTTTGTCGTAGGTTTTCTTTTCTGTTCTCAAACCTTTGGAATTATAACTGAAGGTTTCTTTTTCAATCACATTCCCGTCACCATCGAAGGTGGTTTCCGAGATTTTTTCATCAAAAGCACTGTAAGCATAAATTTTTTTAAAAACCAATTTGTTGTTTTCAAATTCGGCTTCTTCCAGCAGATTATTATTTTTGTCGTATTTGTATGTTTTTTTCTTACGAATACTGCCGTCTTTGTTGAATTTAATGTTTTCCAATTCATTTCCCCGGGCATCATAGGTCGTTTGTTCGGCTTTATAAGAGGCCTCGCCTTCTTTAGCCATTTCAATAATTTGCCGTACGTTGTTTTTACGAATGTCTTTTTTGCTTTGTCCAAAAGAAACAAAAGACAAAAGCAGAGTAATGAAAAAAATGTTGATATGGGGTGTTTTATGCATAATAATTGGTCTTAATCATCAGCCATAAACATTTCTCCAAGATGGATGCTTTGATTATTCTTGGTAATTTCTACTTCTCTTATCACGGGTATTTTAGGAGCCTTCGGATTTGACGGAGGCCCTATATAAGCAATGGTGTCCGTAGAATAAAAATAAATTTTATATTTCCCTTTACGTAGGTATTTGAATTCGAAATCTCCTTCATAATCGGTGCGGATGCGGTCGCCGTAACTGTGATCGTTACCATAAATGATATAAACTTCAACATCGGCAGCGGGATATTTTTTGGAGAAGGTGTTCGTAGAGGCATCATATTTCAATAAGGTGATGTTTCCTTTGATGGAGGAATTGCCTCCTGGTCCCGGTTTTTTTTTGCACCACGTATGAAGATTTAATATCATTAATACAACGATTATCCAAACTATTTTGATGCCCACTTAACGGTAAAATTTTGGTTATTGGCAGTTATGATTCTTATGAAATAAAAACCTGTTGAAAGAGGGAAACCGCAATGGTACATCGGGCAGGACACTGTTTCTTTTCCGATGATTTTTCCGGAGGTGGTGTATACTTCCAAAGTAAGGGGAAGAAGAGATACATCGGATTCCAGGTAAAAGCAACCGTTGCCGGGATTAGGAAAAATTTTTGCTTTTAATTCCCGGGTACTCCATTCATGAAGCCCGTCAGGGCTGCCTGAAGAAAAGATTTTTTGTATGTAAATATCCCTTGCGCTTACGGCTTCATTCCGACGATCCTGCCAGGCAACAATCATCCCTCCGTTTTCGTCATGAACATTTTTCGGGTCTGCCTGGGTGTTGGCAGCCGTACACACCGGTACATTCCAAAGGATATTTCCTGCAGCATTAATTTTTGCCCCGGAAATATTCCATCCCTGAGCAGTGGAGTCCTGCCACACGATGTAGGCATTGCCTCCCGCGTCCACGTCAATGTTGGGATTAATCTGGTCGAAAGATCCTGTGCTTAATGGTTTCCCGTTTGCCTGTAAAAGTGCCGTGCCGTTTGTGTTGAATATTTGAAAGTAAATATCGGTATTGGTTACTGCTCTGTAATCTTTCCATACCACAAAAGCAAGATTTCCGTTGGTTTGCAGGTCGTGAGCGCTTTGGTTACCCGTGGCATTGCATACCGGAACGCCGTTAGTTCCCCACTGAGCCATTCCATTGTCGTTAATATATTGTATATATATGTCATAATCTAAAGCATTACGATTGTCTTGCCAGACGACCACAAATCCTGCTCCAAATAATTCAATTTTAGGATTGGTTTGAGTTCCGGGAGCGCTGCATATCCAATATCCGTTTCCGCCCGGATTCCACAATCTTGTTCCCTGATCGTTGAGTTTTTGGCAATAAATGTCATGGTTGGCGCCGTTTCGTCGGTCCTGCCAAACCACATAAATTCCTCCGCTGGAAGCCATTTCCAGCCGAGGGTTTTTTTGATCATAACCCGCATTGCACACTACGGTCCCCGTACTACCCCACAACCTTGTGCCGGAAGACGAAAGTTTTTGAGCCATAATGTTCCAGTTTCCTGCTGACGAATCCTGGAACACCACGTATGATTCACCGTTTGAATTAAGCGCAACTTTTCCGTCGTTTTGTGTTAAGCTGTTGGTAACTACCGGGTTGCCGTTTGTGGCCCAAAGCACGTTTCCGCTGGTATCAATCATTTGAGCATAGATATCCACATTCCCACTACGGAAATCATTCCAAATAATTACTGCTTTTCCGTTACGATAGTTTATGTTGGGATTAGATTGGTGTGCCGAATGAATACACAGTGGCTTACCGTTTGCGCCCCATTGGGCCACGCCATTTTTATTAAATCGTTGAATGTAAATGTCGGCAGAAAGAGGGTTATTCCGATAATCTTCCCAAACGACGATGGCACCACCGTTGCCGTCTTCGGCAATTCTGACATTTTGCTGGTCGTTAAGTGCCGTACTTACAGGTGTGTTAAGGCTAACATTGGAATTCCACTGCGAAAGGATTGCTATTGGAAAAACGAAAAATGCGGTAGCAAGAAAAACGTAAAGATCAATAAATTTATTTCGTAACGGAACCAAAAAAGCAAACATGTGTAAAGTTAACAAAATATTAATTAATTGTTAACTTCGTGAAAAAAACCTCAAATTTTTTTCCTGAGTCGTGCAACGGGAATATTTAGTTCTTCACGATATTTAGCCACGGTCCTACGGGCAATTTTATATCCTTTCTGATTTAAAGCCTCACACAACTCATCATCGGTAAGAGGTTTGGACTTATTTTCCAGGTCAATTAGTTCTTTAATAAAGCTTTTAATCTCCCGGTTTGATACTTCCTCACCGTCTTTGGATTCCATACTTTCAGTAAAAAACCATTTAAGAGGAAAAGTGCCATAAGGAGTTTGAATGTATTTACTGTTCACCAGGCGAGACACAGTAGATATATCCAGTCCTGTTTTATCAGCTATATCTTTAAGAATTAAGGGCTTAAGCCTGGCTTCGTCTCCGGTTTGAAAATATTCTTCCTGATGTTCCACAATAGCCATAACTCCTTTCAGAAGGGTCAATCGCCTTTGCTCCAAAGCATCGATAAACCACTTGGCCTGTTCGATTTTTTCACGAATAAACTTTCCGGCTTCTTTTTCCGATTTGCTTTTTTTTGAAGAATATTCTTCAAGCATTTTCAAATATTCCTTGCTGATAAATAAATCAGGCTGGTTCATGGAATGAAGTGATATCTCCGGCTTTCCGTTCACCATGCTGACCATGACGTCGGGTTGAATGTTAGAGCCGGAGCTGGTTTGGGTACCGCCAAGGCCCGGCCTGGGATTGAGCTTATGAATCACCCGTTCGGCTTTTAACAACTCATCTCGCGTGATTTTAAGCCTGGCAAGGATTTTGTCAAATTGCTTTTTGCTCAGTTCCTCCATAAAGTGGCGAACGATGTCAGTGGCCACTTTAACGCCCGGCAATTCTTTATCCATTTTATTGAGTTGTAACAGCAGGCACTCCTGAAGCGAAGTGGCACCCACGCCGGGAGGATCAAATGTTTGAATGATTTTCAGAACTTTGCTGACTTTTTCAGGAGTGGTTTGTAAGTTGAGCTTAAATAACAGATCGTCGGTTATGGATTCTATATCTCTGCGAAGATAGCCGTCATCGTCCAGACAACCGATAAGATATTCACCGATTTGAAATTCATTTTCCTCAAGGGGCAGGGTGTAAAGTTGTTCTATCAAACCATCCTGACTTCGGCCTGATTCTATGACCACCGGTTCATAATGTTCATCGTCTTCATTGCGGTTTATGGTTTCATATTTATATGAGTCCAGTTCTTCATCGTCCATAAAATCTTCCAGAGTCACATTATTGTTCATTTCGACAGGTTCCGATTCCGAAGCATCTTCCCCTGCAGATTCGGCCCCTGGGTCATCTTCCATACGCCCATCCCATTCGTCTTTCTCCTCCTGCAGTTCTTCCTGATCGGGTTCTTCCGTTAGGGCTGGGTTATCGTTCAACTCTTCGCGTATACGGTCTTCGAGCTGCTGGACTGGCAACGAAAGCAATTTCATCAAAAGAATTTGCTGCGGGAGAAGGCGCTGCTGAAGCTTCAGGTTCTGTGTTTGCTTTAGTGCCATATTACTATTTTACTCAACTACACACAAAAAATAATTCTTTTTTCCTTTTTGCAACAAAATAAATTTGTCTTTAAGCAAAAAGCTTTGGTCCACTTTCAGGTCGGGCTTCAGGACTTTCCTGCGATTAATGGAAAATCCTCCGGATTGAATAAGCTTTTTGGCTTCTGATCGGCTGGGTAAAAATCCGGTAAGGTCGGTCAGTAATTCCGGCAGTAAAATCCCTGCAGTCACTTTGTCTCTGGATATGCCTGCCCTGGGAACACCATCCATGATTTCAAGCAGGGTGGCCTCATCCAAGGCCTTAAAATCGTGCTCCGTTCCTTTAAATAATACTTCCGATGCCTTGATCGCATTTTCACAATCTTCTTTGGAGTGAACAAAAATGGTTAATTCCTCAGCTAAAGCCTTTTGAAGAATGCGTTGTTCCGGGCCAGATTTGTGTTTTTGTACCAAAGCGACAGTTTCTTCTTTGGGTTTGATACTGAAGTAGTATATAAAATGCTCTATATCTTCATCTGCCGCATTCAGCCAAAACTGATAAAACTTATAAGGGGAGGTTTTTCGGGCATCCAGCCACACGTTCCCCGATTCTGTTTTTCCGAATTTGGTTCCGTCGGCTTTTTTGATAAGGGTGGTGGTGAGGGCAAAGGCCTGGCCGTTGATTTTTCTCCGGATGAGTTCTGTTCCCGTAGTAATGTTGCCCCATTGGTCGCTGCCGCCCATCTGTATGGTGCATCCCTTGTGCTGGTAGAGCCATAGGAAATCGTAGGCCTGCAGGAGCTGATAGGAAAACTCCGTGAAGCTCATCCCGTTTTCCAGGCGATTTTTAACTGAGTCCTTGGCAAGCATGTAGTTAACCGTAATGTGTTTTCCCACTTCACGGATAAAGTCAAGAAAAGAAAAATCTTTTATCCAATCGTAGTTGTTCAGCACTTCCGCTTCGGCACGGTAGTTCGATAAAATTCTCTGGATTTGTTTGCTGATGGCTTCCAGGTTGTGCCGTATTTCATCAGGAGAAAGCAAGTTTCGTTCTTTGCTCTTTCCGCTGGGGTCGCCCACCATGCCGGTAGCACCGCCCAACAAAGCAATAGGCTTGTGTCCGTGGGAATAAAAACGGGCAAGGGTAATAATTTGAAGCAAGCTGCCCACGTGCAGGGAGTCGGCCGTGGGGTCGAAGCCTATATAAGCCCTGCGTTCGGGCCGAAGAAGTTCTTCATCCGTGCCGGGAGTAAAATTATGCAACAATCCCCGTTCTTTCAGGTCTTTCAAAAAACCCGATTTCATGGCATAAAGTTAAGAAAAAGGGGTGGAGTGCTGCAATGTTTGAAATTGATAAATTGTAAGTAATTTTAGTCGCCAAACAAGTGCAAAAAAATTTTTTTCATAATTGCCAACACGATACCGGAGGCGGCCATTTTCAAAGGGATTCCGAAAAGACGTTATCATTTGAACGAAATACACTCTATGTGGTAATTATATCGGCTGTGGCCATGGCTCTGGAGGTGTTTTACGGATATCACAGTGGCTCGGTGGCCCTGCTTGCCGACGGGTATCATATGGGCTCACACGTATTTGCCATCGGACTGAGCTGGTTGGCCTATTGGTTTGCCCGCAAATGGAGTAATTCCGCGCACATCTCCTTCAACCGCGATAACCTCCTTGCCCTGTCGGGATTTACCAGCGGTATCATCTTGCTTTTGTTCTGTATGGAAATCATTCACGAGTCGGCAGAACGTATCCTGCATCCGGAAAATATTATTTTCAGTGAAGCCATCGGGGTGGCTTGTATTGGTTTTGTGGTGAATCTCCTGAGTATATGGTTTTTACATAAAGATCACGATCAACACGACTTAAATATTCGTTCGGCCTATTTACATGTACTTTCCGACTTAATGACAAGCATTCTTGCCATAGTGTCCCTTTTAATCGGATACTTTTTTGAAATCCAAAGGGTTGACGGTTTTGCTGGGCTGATCAGCAGCATTGTGATTTTTTACTGGAGCTTTGGTCTGATTATAAAATCCTGTAGGTTTTTGCTTCAGTTCAGAAAAAACGGTTAAATCCCCGTAAATTTTAGTTAATTTGGCAGTCAAAACATGGCCATGAGCGATCCATTTGTTAAAACGGAAATCCAGGACGGTATCGGCATCATTACTTTTTTTCATCCTCAGAGCAATTCCATGCCCGGGGAACAACTGCGAAAACTTGCCGAAGAAATTACGAATGCCGGAAAAAATGACGAAATCAAAGTAATCGTGCTCAAGAGTGAAGGAGACAAAGCGTTTTGTGCAGGAGCCAGCTTCGACGAACTTGTTCAAATTGAAAACGAAGAACAAGGATTGAAATTCTTCAGCGGATTTGCTCATGTAATCAATTCCATGCGAAAGGCGCCCAAGTTTATTCTGGCGCGTGTACACAGCAAAGCCGTTGGCGGGGGCGTAGGGATTGCTTCGGCGGCAGATTATACTTTTGCCGTACCTTCGGCATCGGTTAAGCTGTCGGAACTGGCAGTGGGCATTGGCCCTTTTGTGGTGGGGCCTGCCGTGGAAAGAAAAATCGGTAAAGCCGCTTTTCAGGAACTGGCTACGGATGCCTCCAACTGGCGCAGCGCACAATGGGCCAACGAAAAAGGCCTTTATACCGACCTTTACGACAGTATCTCCGACATGGACAAAGCACTAATGGCACTGGCAGGCACACTTGCCAAATCAAGCCCGCAAGCTATGGCCGAATTGAAAAAAGTGTATTGGGAAGGTACTGAGCAATGGGATGACCTGCTCATCCAACGCGCCAAAATCAGCGGAAGATTAATTTTAAGCGAGTTTTCCAAAAATTTTATCAGGAAATTTAAAAACAAATAACCATGAAAAACCTCATAAAATACTCCATCACTTATTTCTTTTGGACAGTGTTATTCGTATATGCCCAGGCGCCCTATTCCCTAAGCCGTTTGCCTTATGGTTATAAGGACCTGGAGCCTTACATCGATGAACAAACCATGATTATCCACCACACCAAACATCATCAGGCATACATTACCAACCTGAACAAAGCCATTCAGGGAACCGAAGCAGAAAAGTTATCACTCGAGGATTTGCTTAAAAACATTTCCAAATATCCTGCTTCCGTAAGGAATAATGCCGGAGGGCATTATAATCATGCGTTGTTTTGGACCATCCTGACGCCCAATAAAAACACTTCACCAAGCAAGCGGTTATCGGATGCTATTCAAAACCACTTCGGAAATTTGGATTCCCTGAAAAGCCTGATGAACCGTGAAGCCATGAACCGATTTGGTTCCGGGTGGGTTTGGCTGAGCGTGGACGAGAATAAAAAATTGTTTGTTTCGTCAACTCCCAATCAGGACAACCCGATGATGGACGTGGCAGATAAAAGAGGAACCCCCATTTTGGGAATTGACGTGTGGGAACACGCCTATTACCTGAAATATCAAAACAGAAGGGGAGATTATCTAGCGGCAATTTGGAATGTGATTAACTGGGAAGAAGTGAGCAAAAGGTTTGAACTTTTAGTGCCGAAGGGAAAATTCGACGACTGGCCCGAAATTAAGGAATTCCACAAGGTGATGGCCCAAACGTTTCATCCGTCGGAAGAAGGAAACCTGGAACCCATAAAAACCCGTAGTGGAGAGATGGCAGAAAAAGCCAAAAAACTGATGGCTTCCAAAATTCCTGCCGAGTTCGATAAGAAAGAAATCAGGGCTTCGGTAAAAAAACTTGCCATTGAAAGTGAAAAACTACATAAAATGGTCCAAAAGAAAGCGCCTGATGAAAAAATCAAGAAATCGCTGAGCGATTTGCATGATGTGTTTCATACCATTGTGGGATTGTGCTCGGGGGAGCAGCATCAACATTAAAGTTATTCCGGCAAATAAGGAAAATGCTTTCCGTATTTCTGAAGCGTTCTGATGCCCGAGGATGAAATGTGTTCAAATTCTTTGTCGCAAAAAATGTTCACAATATTCAGTTCGGGATATAACTCCTTCATGTAACGGTATTGGTTTTGTTCATATTGGAAATCGGTTGAATTTCGAAGACCGCGGATAACGGTTACCGGATAAGGGAGCGATTGAACCAAGTCGGTCAACAGGGAGGAATATTCAACGATTTGCCTGTTTTTAATGCTTTGCGGTATGGGGAAAACACGCGGATCCTTGTCGGGGTTGTTCCCGAATGCAATGATTACTTTATCGAAAAGTTTTTCGGCTTTCAACAGAATATTCAGATGCCCCTTATGAAAAGGATTAAAGCTGCCCGGAAACAGCCCGATTTTTGGGCTATAATGCTCCAGCCATATTTTTCCGAAACGTGCATGTGGAAGCCCGTTTAAAAACTCCAGTCGCTTCTTTTTATACTCGTGCCAGTCGACTTGTTGGTAAAGCCTAAAGCATTTTATTTCAGTATTGATTTGATCATTGGACTCGGTGGGATAATCGGTTTTTTTCCATTCCTTGATAATGTCCATGGCTTAATTTTTAGAAAGATAATACATTACGCATGATTTTTCTTCCCTGAATATTTTTTGTGCCTCTTCCATAATTTGTGAAGCATTGATGCTTTCATATAATTCCGGTTCGCGGTTGTATTCATCTAAAATGCCCAACCATTCATAAAAGCATAAGCCCTCGGCACGCTCTTCCACATTGTAATTCGTAAATGCCAGTTGGGTGAGTATTTTGTTTTTGTTTTTTTGCAACTCCTTTTCCGGCAAGGGTTTTTCGCAAATTTCGGCCAAAACGGTATTGATTTCCTTTTCTGCTTCTTCCGGAGAAGTTTTTTCAGTTAACGTCCCCGAGATGATAAACAACGAAGGGTCGTCGGCCAGATTAAATGTATATGCCGAAATGGAAGTAAACAATTTTTTTTCTTTAACAAGGGTTTGCTCAAGGCGCGAGGACTCACCACCACTCAAAACATGGGCAATGACACTGAACACACGGTAATTTTCATAATGTAAACCCTGAATTTTCCATGCTTTATACAGGCGCGAAGCGGGAACATCACGCTCAACGGCCATAAATTTTTTTTCTTTTTGTTCCGGTTCCTTTGGCAGGTTCAGGGCGGGTTTGTTACCGGAAGGAATGCTTTCAAACCATTTCTTACAGAGGTGTTCAATTTTTTCCCGCGTCACATTACCCGACACGCAAAGAATGGCATTTGATGGCCTGTAAAATTTGTAGAAAAAATCTTTCACATCCTGCAATTCTGCTTTTTTTATGTGTTCGATGTCTTTTCCTATTGTGGGCCAACGGTAGGGATGCTTTTCATAAATAAAGGGATGCAACAAAAGCCAAACATCACCATAGGGGCGGTTCAGATAACTTTGTTTGTATTCTTCTATTACCACTTGTTTTTGTACTTCAAGACTTTCAGGCGTAAAGGCCAATTCCAGCATGCGGTCGCTTTCAATCCAAAAGACGGTTTCGATGTTATTATAAGGAACAATGTCGTAATAATTGGTCAGATCGTTGGTGGTGTAGGCATTATTGTAACCGCCTGCTTTCTGAAGTGCCAGGTCGAAGTTAGGGATGTTTTTACTGCCGCCGAACATCAGATGTTCGAAAAGATGGGCAAATCCGGTTTTATTTTCATCTTCATGCTTTGCCCCCACATCATAAAGGATGTTCACGCATGCCAGGGTAGAGGTGGGGTCGAATTGATGGATGACCCTCAGGCCATTGGAAAGCGTAAATTTTTCAAAAGGGATCATGGGATGGTTTTTGAAAAATTTTTCATTTTTTCTAAGGTGTCGTAAAATTCACGCATTATGTTTTTCACAATTTCGGCAGCGGGAAGGATATCGTTAATTAAACCGCTGACCTGCCCGATTTCCAGTTCTCCCTCATCCAGGTCGCCTTCGAACATACCCTTTTTAGCCCTTCCCCTTCCCAAATGAGCAGCCAGTTCTTCAACAGAAGCGCCGCGCTTTTCCATTTCATCTACCTCTTTGAAAAATTTATTTTTTATTAACCTAACGGGAGTAAGTTGTTTGAGCGTGAGCTGAGTGTCGCCTTCTTTGGCTTTCACCACCGTTTCTTTAAAAGCAGGATGGGCCGAGCTTTCCAGCGAAGCCACAAAACGGCTTCCCACCTGAACAGCTTCGGCACCCAGGGCAAAAGCCGCGGCCATTTGCCTTCCGTTGGCAATGCCTCCGGCCGCAATGAGTGGAATACTGATGGCATCCCTAACGGCCGGAATCAGCACCAT
The DNA here is from genome assembly GCA_026415195.1 of Bacteroidia bacterium. Classification (GTDB taxonomy): domain Bacteria; phylum Bacteroidota; class Bacteroidia; order B-17B0; family Aurantibacillaceae; genus JAOAHO01. The sequence goes on from JAOAHO010000017.1 coordinate 45,506, forward strand.
GGTGGTGGTTTCTTCCCTTCCGTTGTGGCCGCCGGCCTCAAAACCTTCCGCCACCACGGCATCCACCCCGGCTTCCACACACTTTAAAGCAAATTTGACGGCCGATACCACATGTACCACCTTAATGCCGTGTTCTTTCAGGTATGGGGTCCAGGTTTTGGGATTGCCCGCGCTGGTGAACACAATTGGTACTTTTTCTTCCACTATAATTTGCATGTGCTTGTCAATATCGGGATAGAGAAGGGGTACGTTAACACCAAAGGGTTTAGAAGTGGCTTTTTTGCATTTCTGAATATGTATTCGCAGTATGTCAGGATACATAGATCCGGAACCAATCAACCCCAAACCTCCGGCATTACTTACGGCTGATGCCAGTTCCCAGCCGCTACACCAGATCATGCCGGCTTGTATAATGGGAAACTCTATTCCCAAAAGTTCCGTTACTCGGGTTTTCATTGATATAAATTTAGGGAAAACTTATTAATGACAGCTTACTCTGTCTATGATGCAAGTTCGTTAAATAATACATTTACCATGAACCCCATCCTTTCCGTATCCTCCACTACATAATTTACGATGAGTTCTTTCAAGCTTTGCCGTTCTAAATCGTTTTTGGATGTCATATATATATCGTACGCCATCAGGGCATCGAAGCCCTCTTTGAGGCCATTGGGGGCTTTTTTTTCGTAACCCATCTTGTCGGAAAGTTTTTTAAGGCCGTAAATTTCCCTCCATTCCGGGGGTAAAGACGGAGCGAATTTTTTTAGTAAGCCCTGCAAATCCACCGAACCGGATATTAATTCTGCAAATCCCCTACAAGCCGAAGGGAAAAACGATTCCAGAAAAACCGCATATTCTGTTTCCATTTTTTTGTCAAAAGTGATAATGAGATTGGATTTTTTTAATTTTTCAAATATTTTATTTATAAGATGCTCTAAAGATGCCAGCGAGGGTTCCTCCAGAAAGTAAGTATGGTGCCTGTTTTTTTCCACGTCAAAAACATCGGCAGCCACACACACATTTTCAAAGGGGCGATGCCCGTCCAGAAAAGGGATAGGGCCGTTGTAAAATTCCATATCGAAGCAAACCGCTCGGGCATTTTTAAATTCCTTCAGGATTTTCAGGAAATCTTTACGCATCATGGCATCCGGCTTTTGTCCGGTCGCATGAGTCGGGGAATATGCATGAAGCTGATGGTAAAACACTATACCCTTCTGATATAATTCGATTTTTTCCTTTAAATCAAATCCTTCAATACGGAAAACCGAATCGGGATGAAGGGGAGATGCTCCTTTGAAACAATAGTCGGCAAATTCACACAGGCCCGGCCTGAAGCATTGTTCACCGATTTCAATGTTCGGCACCGATGGATTTTCCAAAATCCCCTGCCCATACGACAAAAGTTTTTCAAAAAAATGAAGGTTTTTTTGGGCGGTTGCCGTGGCATTGATTTTTTTAAAAAGTTTTTGAACGTCTAAGGTTCGATGAAAAACATAGTTTTTGTCGGGGATTAAGACATAAGCGCTTTTAACGGGAATGTGCTTTGAAAAAATGTAATACTGAAAGGCGGCGTCCATCAGATGGTGTTGCATCACCTGCGATGAGGATTTTACTTCCAGGATTTCCCATCCGTCGGGCCTTTTTATCAAGATGTCGGCCATGGCACCCGCTCCGCCCCATTCCATGCTTGCTTCATAAATTACTTCAGTTCCTTTTTCCAGCAGCAAGCGGGTGTTTTCGGCTGCTTCCATAAAGGACATGCGGTTGTTGTCGGTGGCATCAATGCCTCCGGGGAAAAGCCCGCGGGCTAGCAAACCAAGCCGCGTTCCTCTGTCGAGCAAAAACTGCTTTTTGGCATCGGGACTGGCTTTAAGGTGAGGATGGCGCTTGTAAAAATAAAAGGCCTTGTCGCATCGTTGCAGATACATCAAAGCCGTTTTGCTGATGCGGTCGTGTTTCAAATTTCCTTCAGTTGCCGGATGGTTTGTTCGGGATTTTCCGAAACGAAAACTGTGTTGCCCGCCACCAGCACATCGGCCCCTGCAGCAAGGATGCCTTTGAAGTTGGCCGTGTCCACTCCTCCGTCAACTTCGATGTGGAATTGCAGGCCGTGTTTTTGCTTAAATTCATGAAGTTGCCTGATTTTTTGCAGTGTGTGGGGGATGAATTTCTGGCCCCCGAAACCCGGGTTTACGCTCATGAGGCACACCAAGTCCACTTCGTGCAGAATGTCGAAGAGGAGGGTAACCGGATTGTGCGGGTTCAGGGCTACGCCGGCCTTCATGCCCAGGGATTTGATTTTTTGCACCGAACGATGAAGGTGGGTCTCGGCTTCATAGTGAAGCGTAAGGATGTGGGCGCCGTGGCGGTGAAATTCTTCGATGTAGCGATCGGGCCGGACGATCATCAGGTGGATGTCGAGGGGTTTTTGAGCCAGCTTTTGAATGGCTTTAATGACGGGAAAGCCGAAGGAGATGTTGGGAACGAATACCCCGTCCATCACATCGAGGTGGAACCAGTCGGCCGAACTGCGGTTGACCATGAGGATATCCTTTTCCAGACGGGAAAAATCGGCCGAAAGTATGGACGGAGCCACCAGATGCATAAGTCAAAGGTAGGGAATATTTAGGTTATTCTCACTTAAAAAAATATTTAAGATATACGTATTCCAAGAATGGTAACATCATCTGTTTGTTCTAATTCTTGTTTCCATAAATTAAATTCTTCTTCAATCAGTTCTTTTTGAAGATTACAAGGCAATGGAGATACACGGGTTAGTAAATCTTTGAGATTTTTTTGTTTGTATTTTTTTCCTAAAGGCCCACCAAATTGATCTTGAAAACCGTCAGTAAATAAATAAACCATGTCATTAGTGAAAAGATCAAAGGAATGGAGTGTAAAACTCAAATTATCTTTGTCACTTTTTCCAATGGGAATTTTATCAGCAGGAATTTCAATAAGTTGTTTATTTCGCAAAATCCAAACAGGATTATTAGCGGAAGATGCATATAGTTTTTTTTGTTTGAAATCGAAACAAATCAAAGCACCATCCATTCCGTCTTTAATTTCTTCCGTTGAGTCATTATTTAAATATTTAATAAGCACTTGACGGGTAAAATCGAGAATTTCATTAGGGAGGATTAACTTTTTTTCATGCACAGCTTTGTCTAAGCATGACATATTAAGAATGCTCATAATTGCACCTGGAACACCATGGCCCGTGCTATCAGCACACATAATGGCAAAATGATTATTATTTAATAAAGAAGCCCAGTAAAAATCTCCGCTGACCAAATCTTTGGGTTTATAAAAAATAAAATATTCATTTAAGTAAGTATCGAGTAGTTTCTGTCCGGCAAGTAAAGCGTGTTGTATTCTTTCAGCATATTTAATGCTATCTATGATTTCTCGATTCTTGGCTTCTACCAGTTCTTTTTGTTTGGAAATAACTTGAGTGGCTTGAGAAATTTTAAATTCGAGTTCTTTCTGTTTTAATAGCAACTTTTTCTCTCGTTGGCGTATAAAAATGAAAATACCAGAAAAGGAAAGAATGGAATAAGACAGGTATGCCCACCAGGTCTTCCACCAAGGTGGTAGTATGGTGAATTGATATTCAAAAACATTGCTCCATTTTTTTGATCTACCAATAGCGCGTATCTTGAATATATATCTACCAGGGGGAATGTTTTTGTAATCTGCTTTTATTTCACTGGTAATTGTATTCCATGCTTCGTCAAGACCTTCAAGCTTGTATTGATACTTAAGATGATGTGGAGCGCTCCAATCGTTAGAAGAAAAATAAAATGTAAGATGATTTAAGTGATATGGCAAAGAAAGATTATAAGGATAATTAAAAAAACGAGAAACACTATCAAATGTCATATCGTTGTATTTTTGATACAGAAAATCGGGTATAAGTCCAGGATGATACTTAAATGCTCTAAAATCAATTTTTTGGCCGTTGATAGTTATAAAATGTAGCTGAGGATTATGGGTTTTGGCATTAACAGATTTCTTCAATTCATTAAGGTTGACCAAATTGACGGATTCTTTAGTAACATACCAATAATTATTATTCTCGTCGATAAAATTGCATAAAGGATTAGGTTTTATTCCATCTTGTTCGTTAAATTCATATACTGTGTCGTTTTTGATTAAAAAAAGCGAATAATAATTATGAAACCAGATGTCTCCGTCTCTATCAATGTTATATTTAAGATTATAATTATCGGATTTGTATTCGTTATACAATCTTTTGTTTCCAATAATTTTTCTCAAAATTGTATTCTGCAATTTGTACAATTCTCCGTAAGAGTTTACAAGATAATAATCATTTAGTTGATGAAAAGAATGAACAATATTCAGTTCATTACCGGTATTTAAATCATTAATTTTATATTGAAATAAGGTGTCGTTAGATAATTTGAATAATCTTGATTCTTGATTGTTAAACCAATAATCTTTGTTAATATTGAATAGTAATGAAAGGGATTTAAGATCTATTTCATTTGAATAGAATAATCTAAGTTTATTTT
>JAOAHO010000018.1 GCA_026415195.1 Bacteroidia bacterium
ACTCAGTCAAAAAGGAAAAATGCTCAAAAGGCATTTTTCCTTCTTTTAAAAAATTGCACTTATTTGTTGAATCCAGCAATTTTATTTGCTTAACAAGATTAAATTTAATATTGTTTTGATTTAGAAAAAAACATGTACAATCCCGCAGCACTAATTCCTCCCGATAGAGGCGCTGCCATATACACCCACAAATGTTCGGTGTGGCCTGAAACCAATGCGGGCGCCAATGAACGAATCGGATTCATGGATGCCCCGCACACCGGCCCCGCAAACATGGCTTCCAGCAAAACCACCAGCCCTATGATTAATCCGGCCATGGGCTTTGAAGCATTGTCTTCCACGGCTACTTTAAAAATGGCGAACACTAATATAAAGGTCAGGATAAATTCCAGCACTAAAGATTGCATGGGGCTGCCCGAGGGTAAAGTGCTTCCCAGAAATTCGTCGGAAGGAAAAAGTTTGCTGAGTGTATAAGATGCTCCAAACGCCCCAAGCGCCTGGCTCAGGATATAAGGCAAAATTTCTCGTGCAGGAAAATTTTTCGAAATCCATAATGAGAGCGTAACGGCAGGGTTCAGGTGAGCTCCGGATATATTTCCAAAGCAATAAATCATCGCCGTTACAATCAGCCCCCAGGTGATAGCCACGCCCGCATGCCCTATCACTCCGCTGGTGTGGGTGTTAATGACAATGGAACCTGTGCCGCAGAATACCAATCCGAAAGTGCCCAGTGCCTCCGCAATGTATTTTCTGAAATCTTTTTTCATACATTACAACGTCTGTTTGTAGGTGATTTGAAGATAAGGTTGATGAAACCAGTTTTTGTCGTTATACTTCCAGGTGATGAACAACAAGCCGGCTTCCAGAAAAGTATTTGCCTTCAGGGGGAAGGCATAGCCCGCATAAGTCCAGTTTTCGGCAAAATCCAAAGGATGGTTTTTCGCATGGTTAAAGAAAAATTCCTGATATGCCGTAAAGGCGCTCCCTTTTGATGTCTTGCGGCTGATTCCTGCCAAAGTCCTGATGCGCGGCTTAAAACTTACAGGCGCATTTGCCAAATTCCTTCTAATGAAACGCAAATCCTCCCTGATACGGAAATTAAAAACAAAAACTTTTTCTTTATCGGTGTTAAAAATTGCTTGCAGGTGAATCCTGTTTTCTTCGAAGGGGTAATCATCCAAAACATTTTCCCTCTGAAACACGTAGGCAGCGCCAAGGTTCAGATGCGGATGAACCTGACAACCGACGGCATGCTCCCCGTAAAAAAGCAATATGTCGGGTAGGGGAGAATGTTGTTTTTTAGCGCTCAGGTTGACCAGCGGATGTGAGGTAAAATAATATATACCGGCATTCCATTTATTGTTAATTCCAATGCTCAAATCCAGCGTGGGAAATAGGCCGAAAGCGGATTTATTTTGAGCTGAAACGAAAAATGTAAAAATGCACAAAAAAAAATATCTCATGTTTTCTGAAGGATGCGATGGAAAAGGTATAAATTCTCAAGGGCTATCTGTCGGCAACGCTCATCATAGGTTTTGTTTTGTTGTGGGGTTTTGTCGGCAATTTTGGGGTCATCGTAATACAGTGAGATTCTGAAGTCGGCGCCGTAAACCAAAGGGCATTCTTCTTCCGTTTCGCTGCACGTCATGATGGCAGTGAAATTGCGTATGGGATTTAATTCGTGCTCCACGGTTTTCGAATAAAACATCACGGGCTGGCGATAGTAATCGAAGAAGCCGGCATAAACAGGGTTTTTCCCTTTGGTTAATTTTATGATTTTCCAACCGGCCCTTTTCAGTGCTGCCACCGTGTTGGGGTGTATGGCCGTGACTGTGGTTCCGCCCGAGTAGGTAAAAACGTCTTTGAAGCCGTAGAATCCTGCTGCCGCTGCTCCCCAAGCCTGACCGAAATGGCTGCGCCTGGAATTGTGCACACATACGTACATCAAACGCAATATGCTTTGGCTCTTTCTGATATTCAAACAATGGTCGGCTAGTTGGTTCAAAAGTTTTTTTCTGGCTTGGGGAATTTCGGGGAAGCACTTTTCCAGCTTAAGGAGATATTGTTGTATTTCCTTCATGGCCGGCGAATTTATCCAATTGATGCGGTCGGATTAAATAATTATTAAAAACTTAACTTTTTCTTAATGATTTGTTTTTGTTGGATTTAATTTCGGAAGAGGCCGGCTTTTGCTTCGATTCTTTTAATTTTTTTTCATAGGCTTCGGCTTCTTTGCCTTTCAACAAACGTCCTTTGAAAAAAACTTGTTTTTCTTTGATTTTACCGTCTTTTTCAAATATCAGGAAAACGCCTTCGGGTTGTCCGTTCACGTAATTGCCCACCTGAAAAATTTTTCCTTCCGGATAATACCAGGTGAATTTGCCCTGCTTTTCGCCGTTTTCATACTTTCCTTCGCATTTCAGTTTTTTTTCGGTATAGTATTGCCGGAAAGGGCCGTGCTTTTTGTCGTTTTTATATTCGCATTCTTCAATGATTTCATTTTCATTCATGTAAACGTATGCTTTTCCTTCTTTCATTCCGTTCACATAATATTCCGATGAAATGAGTTTTCCGGCTTCGTCGAAGTATTTCCAAACGCTGTCTTTTTTTTCCTTAATGTATTTTCCCTGAGCCATCAGGCGGCCTGATGTCTGATGATACAAATTGGCATAGGCCACTTCGCCGTTTTTATAAAAATACATTACGGCACGGCGGGCCGTATCATTAGGGTAGTAGTAAATAAATTTCCCCGTTGGTTTGTCGTCTTTAAATTCCCCTTCATAAATTAATTTTCCCGTTTTTTCATCTTTTTTTTTCCAGTAACCTTGTTTGCGCCCCATAGCATCGGTGGTTTGGGCCCGTCCATTGCGGAAAAGCAAAGTCATTATAATGATGGGAATGATGCTAAATAAAGGCTTCATGTTGGTATCAGCACAAAAATAAATCCTTTTTAAAGGGATCATGCGTTAAGATATATAAAAATTTCCACCTTTATATTTAACGGAACCTTCCTCATATAGTTTTTTTACCTGGGGAATAATATGCTTTTGCATAAGGAATGGAAAACGGGCAGTAATTTGTTCGAGGGAAAGAGGAGCTTCTTTCAGTATATCCAAAATCATGGATTTTGCCTGAACCGTATGATGCCGGGCTTCACACACATCGCACATGCCGCAATCATCCTGTATTTCTTCATTGAAATAACAAAGTGCCTGTCGGTTCCTGCACTCATTTTGCGTCAGGATTTGAACCATGGCATTGATTTTTTCTTCGGCATTTTTCTTAAGCAGATGATAAAGTTCCGTTTCGATCCGAAATTCTTCCATGCGTACGCGGTTATGCAGGAATTCCAACGAAGGGTTGTCGGATTTGGGTTCATAGAGCAGGATGCCATTATGATGCAGCAGTTCCAGTTGTTTTTTAACGTCATAGGGCTTTTTCTTTATAGCCGATGCCAAATGAAATTCGTTGATTGGAGTTGGAGAGTTCAGAATTCCAGGATAGTTCCGCAGTAGGGATTTGACCAGGGGTTCATGCAAAGGGAACTTCACCTGAAATTCATAAAGTTCGGCGGAAGACAATAAAAACTGCACCACTGAAGTATGACGAAACACTTCATGCAACCGGATGTGTCCGGTTTTTTCCAATAACTGAAGGGCATAGAAAGTTTTAACTACATCAAGCCTGTAGGCTGAGGCAAATTTTTCGTGTTCGAAAGAGGCATGAAAATATTGTCCGCTTCCCACGGCAATCTGGAAGTAATTGTACAATTGATTAAGTACGATTTTCAGAAAATCGGGTGGGGGAAAAGTTAGTTCCAGCTTACGGTGTAATTCACGGATATGTTTATTATCGAACAGCAAAAGGGCCATCGATGGTTTGCCGTCGCGGCCGGCCCTTCCGATTTCCTGATACCAGGCTTCGGGCGATTCGGGAATGTCGGGATGCAACACCAGGCGCACATCGGGCTTATCGATACCCATGCCGAAGGCAGTGGTGGCACACATCACTTTGGTTTTGCCTTGCATCCATTCGGCCTGGATTTTGTCGCGAACCTCTTTGGAAATCCCGGCATGATAATAGGATGCGCGTATGCCATGATGATGAAGGAACTGGGCATAGAGTTCGGTTTTTTTTCTATTGCGGAAATAGACGATGCAGCTGCCATCGGTATTTTTCAGAGCCTGCAACATACGGTTTTCGATGGCTGCGGTGTTTTCGATTTGAATGAAAATATTTTTTCTTTTAAAAGATTGTTTGAAAATTCTGGCATCTGCTTTAAAATTCAGTGTTTGCGTAATATCTCGGATAACTTTTTCGGTAGCAGTGGCCGTAAGGGCCAACATGCGGGCATCGGGAAAAAGATTTCTGAGGTTGGCTATCTGCCGGTAGGAAGGCCTGAAGTCGTGCCCCCACTGAGAAATGCAATGGGCTTCGTCCACCGCAATTAACCACACCGGCAATTCCCTGATTTGCTGCAAAAAAACTTCCGACTGCAGTTTTTCAGGCGATACAAACAGGAACCTGCAAGCACCGCGATAGGCATTTTCCAGCGCCACCTGAAGCTGATATTTCGATATGAAAGAATGAAGGGGGTAAGATAAAATATTTTTCTTTTTTAAATTTTCGGCCTGGTCGTTCATCAGCGATATCAGGGGCGAGACAACGATGCCAAGAGCCTGGGTGGCCAAAACCGGCAATTGGTAGCACAACGATTTTCCCCCACCGGTGGGAAGCAGGGCCAGGGTATCGTTCCCTTCAATTACGGAACGAACGATTTCTTTTTGCAACGGCCTGAAATTATCGGCACCCCAATAGTTTTTTAAATAGTAATGCAAAACTTCGTCTGAAATTTGCATAACACTTTTTACTCTGTCAGGATTTTAAATTCCGTTCGGCGGTTTTTTGCCCTTCCCTGTTCGGTGGTATTGGGGGCAATGGGTTTGTTGGGCCCATATCCCACTGCAGTAATTCTTTTTCCCGGAACACCATATTCTTCCAGTAATTGTTTTACTGTGTAGGCACGATTATTACTAAGGGCCAGATTATCCTTCGGATTACCCACATTGTCGGTGTGTCCGGAGATTTCAATTTTCAGTTGGGAATTTTCTTTCAGGTATTCGGCAAAAAGCAGGAGTATTTTTTTACTGTCATCGGTAAGTTCTGAACTATTGGATTTATAATATATATTGGAAATAATAAAACTTTTGTTTGAAGCAATTTTTTCAGTTTTTATTTCCAGGGGTTGGCTTAGGGGTGGTTTTTGGAAGGAAGCATCTTTCAGAGAAATGATGGTATTATTGAAAGCCACACTGTCTTTTTTTACGATGAGCACCACGTCAGATCTGTTTTTGAGGTTCAAGGCTGCCACAAATTCGCCGGTTAAGCTGTCCACTGTAGCATAATCTTTTTTTTCGGGTTTGCTTAGGGAACGGATTTCCACCTGAGCGCCTGTGAGTGCTTCTCCGTTTCCGTTTTTAATCTGGCCTTTAAGAAATGTAACTTCATTGGGCCTTGCTTCCGGGTATAGTTCAAAGGAATACAGGTCGTATCTTCCGGGGCCTTTGCCACGGAAGTTCCCCTCGTCGAAGGCACAGAAATATCCGGTTTTGGCGTCGCTGCTCACAAAAAAGCCTACTTCATCTCCGGGGGTGTTAATGGGTGAACCAATGTTTTCTGGTTCCGACCATTCTCCGTTTTCCTTTTTGCGGGAATAGAATATATCGAACCCGCCAAAGCCATAATGGCCGTCGCTGCTGAAATAGAGCGTTTCGGAATCGCTGTGAATGAAGGGGGTTCGTTCGTGCCCGCGCGTGTTGATAACCGGCCCGGCATTCACCGGTACCGACCATTGGCCCGTCTTGGGGTCTTTTTTGGTAATCCAGATATCCGTACCTCCGTAACCTCCAGGACGGTCGGAAGCAAAATAGAGCGTCATGCCATCGGAAGAAATGGAAGGCTGGCTGTCCCAATATTTAGGGTCGTTCACCAATGGGCTGATTTTTTTTATTTCGCTCCAGGATTCATTGATTTTTTCTCCTTCATTTTTACTAACGTAAATGTCCACATTCGGTTGAAGGCCGCCTTCATGTTTAACCATAGAAAAATAAAGGTATTTGTTATCGATGGTAATGGTGCAACCGCCCTGGTTATCGGTGGTTTCGTTGAAAGGATAATACATGGGCTCGCCTTTATCGAATACTCCGGTTTTGTCGCGCCTGGCAATCATAAAAACTTCACGTTCCCTGTCGGTAGCATAAACCATGTCCTGGGTTTGGGCAGGAACCTTGCGTACAAAAAAACAATACATATTATCGGGCGAAACAAAAGCCAGGTATTCGTCACGTTCGGTGCATATGTTTTTGACTACCTTGGGCTCAAAAGGGACATTTTTTCTTAATGCATTTTCTTTTTTTGCAGATTTAATCATGAGTTTGGCCTGCTTCACCTGATGGTCATAATCTTTGGAGAACTTATCAGGGTCGTCGTCTTTGAAATTCAGAAAGAGTTCCAGGTAGCGTATGGCAGAATCGTTTTGCATTTTCTCGTAGAAATCAAAACCGATGTAATAGTAAGGGTCGGCATGTATTTTCGGACAGATGGCAATAGCCTTCATGAAAAAAGGGGTGGCAGGTGCAAAAGGGGCATTTTCCAGTTTGCATCGCACAATAATTTCCTGTCCTGCAGATAACCAGGCTTCGGCAAAATCGGGTTCTAATTCCACGCACTTCCTAAGGAATTCCATACGTTCGGGCTTGGAATATTTTTTTTTATTAATGCCTTTCTCGTAAAGTGCGATGGCTTTTTTGTTGGTGATTTCGTTACAAAATGATTTTTTCTTAACGGACTCTTCTTCGTCTTGTGGCAAAACAATAAAAGTGTAAAGCAACAAAATCGGAGCGAAAAGAAAAAACTTACCCTTCATGGCCTTAATTTACGAAATGAAAGGAGAAGGGGTATGTTAAAGATTGAAAATTACTCGAGGGTTCCGTTCCGTTGGGATTCCTTTTTGAAATCGATGATTTTTTTTGACCAGTAAGCCATTAATCCGATAATCGTGATGGAAATCAATACATTCGGGAAATGGCCCAGAGCCTTGATGATTTTGAATGTCCATTCGAAGAATTCACCGATGCCCAGAAAGATATCGGTCCAGGTAACAAGTAATTGCTTCATGGAAAATTGTAATTTAGGGGCAAATATAGGAAATTTCGCTTGATTACAAAATGATTTCATCACTTGGTTCCGGCCTCCGACATGCTCTGGGCATTTTAATGGGCTCATTTTTTTTAATCATTTTATTACGAATCATTTTTTATACGGATACACCAAAAGGATTGTGTAATTATCCCGTAATAAATTTTTTTTCCGAAAATTTTTTTCCTCAATACCGGATATTGCATTTCTTTTTGAACATGTTGGCAGTTTTTTTTATTTCAAATTTGTTTTCAAAACTGACAGTCAGTTACTCTGCAATTAACAAAGAAAATATTTTTCCGGTTTTTTTATTGATTCTGTTGCTTGGTCTTTTGCCTGAAAATTTAAGCCGTCTGAACCTGAGGATATGGGCCTGCGCAGTTCTTTTTTTATCTTATTATTTTATTGCCGTCACTTATAAGAAAGAAAAGGTTCAAACGGAATTGTTCAAATCGGGCATGATGGCCATGTTAATGGTATATATGGATCCGCTGTATCTGGCTTATGTAATATTCATCTTATTGGCATATTTTTCATTCAGGGTATTTCAAATCAACGAATTATTGTCGTTGTTTTCAGGTATGTTTTTTTTAGGATTAACACTTGAATTTTTTATTTATTTGTCGGACTTTGTATCTTTTTATCCTTTTAAATTTTGGGCCGAGTATGGCAATTATTTTGGAGTGCCATTGATTTTTAAAGATCGCTTTATCTTTTTTTCTTTATTATTTTTCAGCCTGAATTTTTCTATTTTTTATCTTGGATTTCGTCCGTCGGGAATTTCTGTATTTATGAGCAAACATCGCCAGATGATGATTTATTGGGCTTTTTTATCAATCATTCCTTTTTTTGTGCGTTGCCATTCCTGGGAATATGTATTCTTGCCCGCAGTAATTCCTTTTTGTTTTATGGTGGGCGAGTCCATTTTCTATATCGAAAATAAAAAAGTCAAAGCCCTGCTGTTTTATTTGCTGGTGGCGGGGATTTTGGGAAATTTTCTGTTGTCGAAATTGAAATAGGGTTAGTATGGGTCGGGGTTCCATGCCAGGCGTATGCTTTGGTGTTTTTTTGCTGAGGCAAATTCCTGTTCTATCTGATTAAACCAGGCATATATGGCATTCAAATCGGCATTCCTTGGAAATTTAATTAGAGAACGGCGGATGTACTTACCTTTGATTTTTGAAATCAACGGCCATTCCGGTCCAAGCAACTGTATATTTTGGCTGAGATGATTGGGAATGATGCTTGAAATGTGTTTGATGAAGTTGTTGGAAAAAAATTCCAGCATGTCTTTTTTTTCCGAAATTAAGTCCAATTCTGTCAACCTGTAATAGGGCGGATATTGATGATTTTTCCTTTGTTCAAGGATAGAACGGTAACAACCGGCTTCATTCCTGTTAACAATGGATGTGATAATCGGGTGGTTAGGATAACAGGTCTGTATGATAAAATACCCTTTTTGTCCTCGGCGTGCGGCACGTCCCTGTAACTGCACGGCCAGCTGAAATGCACGTTCGTATGCCCTGAATTCGGGGAAATGAAGGTGTTGGTCGAAGTTTAAAATGCCCACCAAACCCACATTGGAAAAGTCCAGGCCTTTGGTGATAAGATGTGTGCCGATTAAAATATTAATTTTATTTTTTTCAAACCTTTCTAGGATATCTTCAAACGCATGCCGGGAACGCGTATTGTCCAGGTCCATCCTTTCCACAACATGGTTCGGAAAAAGCACTTTCAGGTGTTCTTCGATTTTCTCGGTTCCGCTCCCTTCCATTTTCATGTCGGTGCTTCCGCATCTGTGGCATTTTCCATAAACCGATACAGCGTATCCGCAATAATGACAAAGCAAATGCCCCGGCGATTTGTGATAAACCAGGGGTACATCGCAATGCTTACACATACTCACGGTGTGGCATTGCCTGCAGCGGTAGTATGGAGCATACCCTCTTCTTCCCATGAACAGCAACACCTGATGGTTTTGGCTTAACACTTCTTCTGTTTTCTTTTTGAGCATTTCGCTCATGAATGCTGGTTCCGAAGGATAAGTATATTCTTTGTTCATGTCGGCAATCAGAATTTCAGTATCATCGTTGCCGTAATAACGGTTTTTTAATTCTACTTTACCCATCAGGTTTTCATCCGAAAGAAAAATGCTTTCCAGTGATGGCGTGGCGGAACCCAAAACCACATTACAATCTTTGTATATGTGCTTACTTAAATATAAAGCAGCATCGCGTGCATGATAGCGGGGTTGGCCCTGATGCTGCTTATAGGAAGCGTCGTGTTCTTCGTCCACCACCACTAAACCTAACCTTTCGAAGGGTAAGAAAATTCCCGATCGAGGTGCCAATATCACGGAATACCCCTCGTTGGGATGCATGTTATTTTCCAGAACTTTTTGCCAGATTTCCACACGTTCTTTGTCGTTGAAGCGCGAGTGATACAGCCCCACCTTATTACCAAAGCAACTTCTGAGTTTTTGAATATGGTGCAAGGTAAGGGCAATTTCAGGGAGCAGATATAATACCTGTTTCCCATCCTTCAGTGCATCTTGTATCAGGTGCATGAAAATTTCCGTTTTGCCGCTTCCCGTTACCCCGTAAAGCAAAGCGGGCTTCCCTTGCCGAAAACAAGCTATGATTTCATCATAGGCCTTTTGTTGTGCTTCTGAAAGTGCTGATAATTGCTTTGGGATCGCTTTATGAGTTTTTAACCTTGAAACGGGAGCATGCAATTCCTCAAGGATATTTTTTTTTAATAATCCCCTGATGGCTGCTGAACCAAATCTTTCAAGTAAGACAGATTTTTCCAGCCATCCCTCTTCATAGGCGTTATTGCTTTTGCTTTCCTTCAATAGGTATAGTACACATTCGGCCTGCTTGAAAGCTTTTTTTTCCAACGATGGAAGAATTTTTTCAAGGGGAAGGTTCGGGTTTAACCTAACATAGGCAAGCATTTTAGGCTTATAATTTTCTTCCCATTCCTCGTTCGCTACAATAAAACCACTCCTTAACCATGCTTTGAATACAGGATATATTTTGTGGTACAGCGGATGTTTTTGCAAGGTTTCAATGGTAACGGACTTTTTTTCCTTAAAAAATTCTGCCAGGGTTTGTTCGATTTTGTCGGTATTTTCAAAATCAAATTCCATTTTTTCATTTAACGAGTAAGATGTGTCGGATTGGATTTTAAACCCTGCTGGAATGGCCCAGCGCATCACCTCACCCGGACAAGACATGTAATACCTTGACATCCATTCCCAGAAAGCCAGGTTTTTTTCATTGACAATGGGAAATTCATCTAAAATTTCATGAATGTATTTTGCTTCGTATTGCTTAGGAGGCGAATGATGCAAACGCACCACAAGGGCAGCGTAAAGTTTTTTTTTTCCGAAATTCACCAATACCCGGGCACCGATTTTTATTTTACCGACGTGTTCTTTTTTCAGGCGATAGGTGAAAGAACCAGAAACGGAAAGCGGCAACCAAACATCTGCAAAGAAGTATTCCTCGGTTCTAGCGCTTTCCATACTGACGAATTTAGAAAATAGGTTATAGTGATAAATGATTACTTTTTAACAAATAACAAGATGCTTCTGGGGCTGTCTACATTAAAATCTGATAATTCATAGTTGCCCCAATGATTTAAAACGTGATAGTTGAATTTTTTGGCACATTCTATAAAATCAGTCGGTGTGTAGAGCCGAACCCATTCCTGATACTCAAAACGTTTTCCAAGGTCATCCACCTGGATGATTTTACGAACGGCATCGGGATTTTTTTCGATTTTTCGTCGAATTATAAAATGGACTTTGTTTTTATTTAACTCCTCATGGTCAACTAAATTTTTAATAACAAAAGCAGGATTTAAAAAATCAATCAGGAAGAAAGAATTTCTTTGCTTTAACGCCACGGAAACATTGTAAAATATTTTATCTAATTCCATAGGGTCGGACCAGTAACCCAAGCTAGTAAACAAATTCAAGGCAAGGTCAAAAAAATTAGTGTAAAAAATTTTTTTGTAATCGTGCACAAAGAAATGCAAATTCGGATAAGAACAAAGAGTAAGAGCTTTATTAATTGAAAGTTCACTTGTATCTGTAGCATAGACATTATAACCCAAACGGGCTAAAATTTCTGCATGCCTACCTGTTCCGCAAGCCATGTCCCAGATACGGGCATAAGAAGGTAAACTTAATTTACGTGTCAGGTGAAGAATAAAATTTTCGGCTTCCTGTGAATTTCGGTGGTTATAGAGTAAATGATAATAGTCGGAACCAAACCATTCGGCATTCATTTAAAAGTATGAAGAAAAATTTATTTTTTTATGAAAATTTTAACGAACTGATGGGGTTCGTATTTTTTTCTCATGGTAAAATCGCCGATGTATTTGGGACCGCCCACTTTATATTGAAAGGTAAAACTGAGTTTGTCCGGATTACCGCCGGCATTGGCCACAAATTCTTTTAAACGTTCAGCGGTTCGTTCACCACGAACTTTAGCCAGGTTTTTATTGCCTTCATAATGAATGGTGGGAACTTTGGATGCCGAGGAAGAGACATGCATTTTTACCGTACCTTTTTTACTGAGTTCAGCTACTTTACTGACGAAATCTTTCCATTCTTTGGCTTCCAGCTCGATACGGCTCTTGTTGTAAGTGAAGAAAAAAGCATAATCGGCTTCACCCTTGTCGTAAAGTTCTTGTTTGGTGGGTGCAGTTCTGATGATGAGGGTTTTCTGAATTTCTTTTACATTTTTTGCGTTCAATTTCAGAACATTGGATGAGTTGGCGGAAGCATCTGTTGCATATACTTCATACAATTTTCCCGTTGGAACTGCCCCTGCCACTTTGCCGTTTTCATCAGTATTGAATTCCAATTTATTTCCACTTTTATCAGAGAAAATCACAGTGGCATTAGGAATAGGATTTTTGTTATGATCTAATACTGTTATGTTAACATTAATAGTTTGAAAACCAGGCTTGCCTTCAAAGTAAAGCACCTGATTGTAAATCTTGGGTGGTTTGATGTTCTGAGTGGAAAAGGTGTATGTCTGGGTTTTTTTGTTATTGTACTCGGCATAAATGGTGTAGTTTTCATTGGCAGCAAGGTTAAAAGGACTGAAATTCCCTTTTTCGTCAACTGAAGAAGAAATGTTATTGTTTTTTGAATTTATCAGGTAAACGATGGCGTCTTTAACCGGCTTATTATTATAGGGATTATCAAAAACTTGTCCTTTTAGAATTAAGTCTTTGGATTTTGCTTTAACTTTTCCGAGAAGGTTAATGGGCTCAAGATTTACTTCCCGGTTAATTTCCTGATAAGATAATTCGGGATTTACAAAAATATCTTCACTGTAAAATTCTTCCCCTTCCGGCGATTGATAAGAAAAAGTGTATTCTTTACCGGGTGGCAGAATAATAGCAAAAGAACCATTATTTGAGCGGGGTTTATAACTGCCCACGACCTCACCGGTAAATTTATCTCTTACCACAATCCTCAGATCTTCAGGTAATTTTTCGCCTTCTGCCGGAATAATCATGCCCTTGAATAGCACCAAAGGCTTTTCCTGGTTGTCTTTTAATGTTAACATGTAGATATCTTTTTCTCCCTTGCCAAATTCTTTTATTGAAGAAAAATAGGCTCTTTTTCCATCCGGAGAGGTTGTAAAAAATATGTCGTCTTCAACGGTGTTTATCGGATAACCCAGGTTGGTTATATCTGTGATCTTATCATTTTCATCAATAATACCAAACATGATATCGAATCCTCCCATGGTATTGTAACCGTTCGATGAAAAAAAGAACGTTTTACCATCGGGATGCAGAAAAGGAGCGTCTTCATCATATTCAGAATTGATGGAAGGCCCCAGGTTAAGGGCTTTACTCCATTTTCCGTTAGGTAGTTTAACTACACGGTAAATATCTCGTCCGCCGTATCCCCCAGGTCGGTTGGAAACAAAATAAAGTTTATTGCCGTCCGGGCTCAGGCAAGCATGCGATTCCCAGTATTTAGAATTAACATCTGATCCGAACTCTTTTAATGCACTCCAGTTTTTACCGTCAAACTGGCTATAATATAAATTGCCACCTTGTCCGTCACCGGGGTCTTTGTAAATAATTAATGTTTGCCCGTCGGGGGAAAGGAAAATGGAGGCTTCCATTCCGATTCCATTAATATTTTCAGAAATTGATTTTGGGGTCGACCATTCACCGTTTGCATTTTTATAGGACACATAAATATCTTCATTCCACAAACCGTCAATATCCTTTGTTCCTCCCGTTGTGTTGGGCCGACGAGATGTAAAAACCATCATTTGTTCGTCAGCCGTAACTACCGGGCTGTATTCCGGCCATTCTGTGTTAATGGAGTCACCAAGATTTACAATTTCGATATTTACCGGAGTTTTAATAAGTTCCTTTGCCAAAAGAGACATTTTTTTTAATCGTTCGGCATCTTTTTTCCAATCTTTGTCATTTCCCGTATATTTAATGAACTTATCGAATTGTTCAATGGCTTCATCAAATTTATGATTGAGATGTAAAGCCTGGCCATAATAATAATGGGCCAATACAGGACATGTTTTTTCCAAAGGATTTTCAGGATTATACTTAGGATTTACAAATTTGACGGCATATGCTAAATATGGTTCAGCTTTCTTTTTCTCAAGAACACTCAGTAAATAAGCAACGCCCAAGTTATAATTTACATTTGCATTGGTACTGTCCAACTCACGTGCCTGCAAGAAAACTTTGATGGCCTGAGGATAGTTTTCTTCCAGTAACAGCAGATTGCCCTCACCAATCAGTTCTCTGTATCTTTCTTTTTCTTTAGGTTGGGATAAGATTATCCCCCAAATACTCATGAAAACTAAGTAAATAATTTTATTTTTCATATATTTTACGGCTAACAAATTTATAGTTTTTATTTTAATTGGTCAAAGTTATAGTTGAACAATTTCGGCAATCTTAGGGTTCAAATTTTCTTCAGAGTAGACATAATGATTGGTTTTAAGAAAATCCAGAAAAAACAACCTGGCCTCGGAATGAAACGTTCCATCAAATATAATGAAAAAACCATTATTTTTATTTTTAATAATGTATTCATTTTTAATCCATTGGGTTTGGTTCCCGAATAAATCTGCCTCGTTGCTTTCCATAATCAAGGGGTTACTCTGGTTTGGAATGGCCCATAACTTAATTTTTAGAGTTTCGTTTTCATAGCCATATAATGGCCATTGAAATACCCTGTCTTCAATAATTTCTTCAAAGCATTTTTTTAAGGTAAAATTAATGTTGAATTTTTGCTTTAGGATTAAAAAAAAATCAAATAGCGTTATTTCGGAACGTACGTAAATACAGGAAAGTTCGTCATGGGAAATAAAATCTTTTCTGCGAATGGCACTAAGCTTCTTTTTGTCTGAATTTTTTGAGGGCATGATAAGCTAGATTTTGTTCAATTTTTTTCTTTTTGTATCCTTGCCCCTCCACCACCACATCACCATTGATAATGAGTTTTATTAAAAATTTTCTTTTGGCATTGTCCTGTAACAAAGGTTGAGAACGAAATTCCAATTTCCATTTTTTTTTCTGACATAATTTATAGAGCTGACTTTTATAGTCGTCATCTTCCTTAATGATCTTATCTAAATCGCAATATTCCGATAGTAATTTCTTTTGAATAATTTCCGAAGTTTTTTGAAAACCAATATCAATGTAAATAGCCCCCACCAACGATTCCAGTAAATTTCCCGAGGTATTTGGCCCCTCAATTCTAAATTTCAGTTTGGTACACAGTTCCAAAATGCCTGTTTTTTGGCCGATTTTGTTTAATTGGTGCCTGCTTGCCAGTCGGCTTTTGATTTGTGTCAGTTCTCCTTCGGGCATATAAGGAAACTTCCTTAACAGAAATTCAATCATTGATAATGACAATACACTGTCTCCAATCAATTCCATGCGTTCTTTATGCAGTCTTTTTTTTTCATCAAAAATGGAAAGATAGATATTGATATTCTTAGTTTTTAAACCTAAGGTGGATTTAAGCCAGTTTTTTAAAATCTTTTCTTGTTCTTTTTCTTTGTTGGAAGAATTTGCTTTATTAAATAAAAAGCCAAACAAAATTATGCTTTAAATTTTTTGAAAATTATGCAGGCATTATGACCGCCGAATCCGAAAGTATTGCTCAATGCAGCATTCACCTGCATTTCCACTTTTTGGATAGGGGTTAATTTGAAAGAAGGATTTATTTCAGGATCGGGATTTTCAAGGTTTATCGTAGGCGGAACAACATCATGATATACAGCCAATACCGATGCTAAAGCTTCAATGGCACCGGCGGCTCCAAGCAAATGCCCGGTCATGCTTTTTGTGGAACTGATTTGAACTTTATATGCATGTTCGCCGAATACTTTTTCAATGGCTTTTAGTTCAGCTATATCTCCTAATGGGGTGCTGGTGCCATGTGTATTGATATAGGAAATTTCTTCAGGTTTCAAATTACCGTCTTGCAGTGCCCTTTTCATCACCAAATAAGCACCCAGCCCGTCAGGATGAGGCGCTGTTATATGGTAGGCGTCAGCACTCATTCCTCCTCCGGCCACTTCTGCATAAATTTTGGCACCTCGTGACAGAGCATGTTCCAATTCTTCCAGGACTAAACAGGCAGCACCTTCTCCAAGCACGAACCCGTCACGATCTTTATCATAGGGTCTTGATGCGGTTTTAGGCGAATCATTGCGTGTACTCATGGCTTGGGCGGCATTAAATCCGCCTACACCGCTTTCATTTATGGGAGCTTCACTGCCTCCGGTTACGATGGCTTTTGCTTTGCCAAGCCTGATATAATTGAATGCATCAATCACCGCATGAGTAGAAGAGGCACAGGCCGAAACCGTGGTAAAGTTTGGGCCACGAAAACCAAATCGCATGGAAATGTGGCCGCAACAGATATCGGCAATCATTTTGGGAATAAAGAAAGGGCTGAATCTGGGAGTACCGTCACCTTTGGCATAGGCAAATGTTTCGGCTTGAAAGGTATCAAGCCCGCCAATTCCGCTTCCCCAAATCACTCCAATTTCATCTTTATCAATACTTTCCGAATTTAATCCCGCATGTTCAACTGCCTGTACGGAGGCTGCAATACCGTATTGGGAAAAAGCATCCAATTTACGGATTTCTTTTTTGTCCAGATACATTTCCGGACTGAAACCCTTTAATTCGCAAGCAAAACGAGTCTTGAATTTCGAAGCATCAAAGCGGGTAATTTCTGCAGCACCGGATACGCCATTAATCAGGTTGTTCCAAAAATCTTGAACGTTGTTACCTAAAGGGGTAACAGCACCCATTCCGGTGACTACAACCCGCTTTAATGCCATGATTTAATTGGAAAAATTAATTTTTAACGTTTGATTCAATGTAAGCAATCGCTTCCCCTACTGTACTGATTTTCTCGGCTTGATCATCGGGAATAGAAATATTGAATTCTTTTTCAAATTCCATAATTAAGTCTACAGTGTCCAAAGAATCAGCCCCCAGGTCGTTTTGGAAACTGGCATTGGGTGTAACATCCTTTTCTTCCACGCCTAATTTGTCCACAATGATGGCTTTAACTTTGTTTGCAATTTCTGACATAATTTTAAAATTTTGGCACAAAATTATTTTCCTAAATTAATTTGACAAAATATTTATTCATTTTTTTTAAAAAATGAACAATTTGTAAATGAATTGTTAAAAAAATGCCTTCTACTTCTTTTTATGTAAATGATGAGAATGGTGCCCGTGCCGGTGGTGATGCCCATGGTGATGGTGGTGCCCATGATGATGGGAATGAGGTTTTTCCCCATCTTCTCGTTCGCGTTTGGATTTCAGAATAACGTCAATAATTTTAAATGTGAATCCGACAAATCCAATGGAAATAAGTATCACAAAGCCTAAATTATCTTTATCCTGAAAAAAACCGATAAGCTTTTCAGTGAAAGTTTTTGGAGTTTCGGTGTTTTCTGAAATTAATAAAAGCGGCATAAAAATTAGACTAACGAGCCATTTTTTTATGTGAAATGGATTTTTCATACTATAAATTTAATAATTTTCTTTTAATCCGAAACATTTTTTTCATTTTGGTATTAAAAATCTTTTGTTTATTTTTGCATGGGTTTTTGAAGGGGGGTGTTTAACCCCCTTTTTAATTTCTCATAAAAGCATGCATGGTAAAAACTAAGGCAGACATACAAAAATCAGCCGAAACTTTGGCTGCTAAGATGAATTTGTTTGTTTTGTCAATAAATCATTCGGATATATCCGAACATATTGAGGTGGTAATTGACAGCCCCGGCGATATAACACTTTCTTGTTGTGCTGAATTTAACAGGGAATTTCAAAATAAACTGGAAGAAATGGGACTGAATTATTCGGTAACCGTCACCACTTACGGAGCCTATGAACCTTTAAAGTACCCTTATCAATTAAAGAAAAATATCGGTAGGGTAGTGATAGCCAAGCTTAAAACCGGAAAGGAGTGCGAAGGGGTGCTAAAGCAAGCCGATGAAAATAAAATTGAAATTGAAGTTACGGAACGCATACCTAAAGAAAAAGGCAAAGGGAAAATCACCAAGATAACCGGTAAGGGCTTTTCATACCCTGAACTGGAATATGTGAAAGTTAAACCCGTTTTTTAATAAACCATTATGGAATCAATTAACCTTGTAGAATCGTTTGCGGAACTGAAAGAAACCAAAAACATTGACAAAGTCACACTGTTGGGTATAATAGAGGATGTTTTCCGCAATATGCTGGTCAAAAAGTATGGTACCGATAAGAATTTCGACATAATCATTAACCCCGATGACGGTACGGTGGAAATTTTTAAAAACCGTTTGGTGGTGGATGATGAATTTGCCGAAGATTCATTCGAATATGATGAGAATAAGCATATCAGTTTGTCAGAAGCCAAAAAAATCGATGAATCTTTTGAGATTGGTGAAGAAGTTTCGGTGAAAGTTCCATTGAGTGAAATTGGAAGAAGATCGGTGCTGGCACTGCGTCAGAACCTGATTCAAAAAATTCTCGAACTAGAGAAATCGGAGGTATATAATAAGTATAAAGAAAAACTTGGTGATATTGTTACTGCAGAAGTTTATCAGATCTGGAAAAAGGAAATCATGTTGTTGGATGATGAAGGGAATGAATTGATTTTGCCAAAATCGGAACAAATTCCGTCCGATTTTTTTAAAAAAGGCGATACCGTAAAATGTGTGGTTACAAAGGTGGAAATGCGCGGGGCCACACCAAATATTGTGGTATCTAGAACCTCGCCCGTTTTCCTGGAAAGATTGTTTGAAAATGAAGTTCCGGAAATTTACGATGGCTTAATTACCATAAAAAAAGTAGTGCGTGAGCCCGGTGAAAGGGCTAAGGTAGCAGTGGAAAGTTATGATGAACGAATTGATCCTGTAGGGGCATGTGTGGGAATGAAAGGAGGCCGCATTCACAGTATCGTGCGTGAGTTGAAAAATGAAAATATTGATGTCATTAATTATACCACCAACGATGCATTGTTTATTCAACGTGCTCTGAGCCCTGCCAAAATCAGTAGGGTGGTGGTGGATGAAGTCAACCGCAAAGCCGAAGTTTACATGCATCCCGACCAAATTTCTTTAGCTATAGGAAAAGGCGGATATAACATCAAACTTGCCAGTAAGCTTACTGGTTATCATATTGATGTATTCCGTGAAACCGATGAAGTGGATGAAGATGATGTGGAACTGAGTGAATTTACTGATGAAATAGCTCCGGAGATTATCGAAAAATTCAGGGCCATAGGATGTGATACTGCCAAATCGGTTTTGGAACTGAGTGAAGAAGAAATCGAGCGAAGGACAGGTCTTGATAAAAATACCATTCAAAATGTTCTTCAAATTCTGAAAGCAGAGTTCGAGGAAGATTAATTCTTGACTTTAAAACAATATGTCGGAAAACAAACTACATCGCCTCAGTAAAGTTGCCAAGGATATCAATCAATCGTTGGTCAAAGTAGCCGAATTCCTGAATAAAAACGGATTTTCGGTTAAAGCCGACCCCAATGAAAGAATTTCTGATCAAGCTTATGAACTGCTGATTAAAACCTTTGCCAAAGACAAAGAGATTAAAGAACAATTGCAGGAAGTTCGGAACACCTTACTTAGGCAAAAAAAAGAAACTCTGGATTTATCGGAATTAAAAACCACTAGAGAAAGTAATACCATTGTTTTCCCCGAAAAACCCGTCATAAAAACTTCATTGAAAGAAGCCTTGGGAAAAGAGGAAATTGAAAAACAAAAGAAAAATACACCGGTTTACGAAGAAGTTAAAACAGAAGTTCCCAAAGTAACCGGACCCAAATTTACCGGAGAAAAAATCGACCTGGAAAAAAACAAAAAGGCTGAAAGTGCTCCAAAAACCGAGTCAGAACCAATTAATCCAAAAACGGAAATACCAGAGCCCGACCATATCGAGGCCAAGGTTGAGAAAATGGAGGGGCCTAAGGTGCTTGGAAAAATTGAGCTTAAAGAACAACCAGAAGGCCAAAAACTTCCAACGGCCAAAGAGTTTTTCGAGGAACTAAGGGAAAAGCAAAAGCAAAAGAAAAGAAAAAGAATTAAAAAAGGCCAGGTTTCGCTAGAAGAAATTAAAAAGGTTGGTAAAGAAGAAGAAGAAAAAGACAGGGAAAGAAAAAAATTAAAATACGGAGATCAGGATAAAAAGAAAGGAAAGGGAAAAGGAGGAATCGGCAAGAAAGAAGAATTATCCGAAGAAGAAATTCAGCAGCAAATTAAAGAGACTCTTGCACGTCTTACCGAAAAAACTGGCAAGTCCAAAAGTTCCAAACTCAGAAGGGAAAAACGGGAACTTATCCGAGAGCGTTTGGCTGAAGAAGAAGAAAAGCTTCAGGCGGAAAAGCAAGTGTTAAAAGTTACCGAATTCCTGACGGCTAATGAATTGGCTACCATGATGAACGTACCTGTGGCCAAAGTTATTTCCACCTGCATGGCATTGGGATTGTTTGTTTCCATAAACCAACGTTTGGATGCCGAGACCATTTCCATTGTTGCAGAAGAATTCGGATTTAAAACAAAATTTGTTACGGTGGATGAAGTAGAAGACGATGATGAAGCTGAAGTGGAAAGCAAGCCCGAAGATCTTGTTCCGCGTCCTCCCATTATAACCATTATGGGGCACGTCGATCATGGTAAAACTTCATTAATTGATTATATCAGAAAATCTAATGTGGTGGCTGGCGAGGCTGGTGGGATCACCCAGCACATTGGTTCCTACAACGTTCAACTTGAAAATGGGCGTTCCATCACCATTTTGGATACCCCTGGCCACGAGGCCTTCACAGCCATGCGTGCGCGTGGTGCAAAAATTACCGACATTGCCATCATTGTCATTGCTGCCGATGACGGGGTAATGCCTCAAACCGTAGAGGCCATTAATCATGCACAGGCAGCCGGAGTTCCTATGATTTTTGCCATAAACAAGATAGATAAGCCCGGTGCAAACCCCAATAAGATTCGAGAGGAACTTGCCAAAATGAATCTGTTGGTGGAAGAATGGGGCGGAAAGTACCAATCGCAGGAAATTTCAGCCAAAATGGGGACCAACGTAGATTTACTCCTTGAGAAAGTGTTGTTGGAAGCCGATATCATGGATTTGAAGGCGAATCCAAAAATTCCTGCCAAGGGAACAGTGATAGAGGCACGACTTGACAAGGGTAAAGGCCATGTGGCAGATGTTATCGTTCAGCAAGGAACCCTTCGGGTAGGCGACATTATATTGGCAGGTCCTTATAGCGGACGCGTGAAGGCCATGCTTAACGAACGCGGCCAGCAAATAAAAGAAGCCGGGCCTTCCATGCCCGTACAAATTTTGGGACTTGATGGATCACCAGCTGCCGGCGACGAGTTCAAAGTGATGCAGGATGAGCGTAAAGCTCGAGAAATAGCCAACAAACGTCAACAACTCCTTCGTGAACAGGGAATGCGAACCAAAAAGCATATAACCCTCGATGAAATTGGACGTCGTTTGGCAGTTGGAGATTTCAAGGAACTGAATATTATTGTTAAAGGTGATGTCGATGGTTCGATTGAGGCTCTTTCTGATGCCTTATTAAAATTATCTACCGAAAAAATTGCCGTTAACATAATTCATAAATCCGTTGGAGCCATCAGTGAAAGCGATGTGATGCTGGCATCGGCTTCCAATGCCATTATCGTGGGATTCCAGGTTCGTCCCACTCCGGGTGCACGAAAACTGGCCGAAACCGAACAAATTGACATCCGCCTCTATTCGATTATTTACAATGCCATTGAAGAAATTAAGGCGGCCATGGAAGGTATGTTGTCACCGGAATACAAAGAAAAAGTTGTATGTAATGTGGAAGTTCGTGAAGTCTTCAAGATAAGTAAAGTCGGTAATGTAGCCGGGTGTTATGTATTGGACGGAAAGATTACACGTAATACCAAAATTCGCGTTATACGCGATGGTATTGTGGTATATGAAGGTAACCTCGGATCTCTGAAGCGATTCAAAGATGATGTGAAAGAAGTGACTGCAGGTTTTGAATGCGGCTTGAATATCGAGAATTTCAATGACATAAAAGTGGGTGATATAATTGAAGGATATGAACTGGAAGAGGTGAAGGCCAAACTTTAAGGCTGTTTGATTTTAAACCTCCACCTCTTTTTTTATTTGATATTACTGTGTTTTAAATTTAAGTCCTTAAGGTTTTTTATTTAACTTCTTCAAAATCCACATCCGTAACGTTTTCAGTATTACTGGCTCCATTTTGATTATTGGAATGGGCATTGGATCCGGCAGATTGTTGTTGGTTCATGGCATTATACAAATCCTGACTGGCGGCACTCCAGGCATCATTCAGCTCTTTCAAAGCAGCATTGATTTGGTCGATGTTTTTTGAAGTATGTGCCGTCTTCAGGTTATTGAGAGCCGATTCAATTTTTGATTTTTTATCGGCAGGCAACTTTTTGCCATATTCCCTTAGATTTTTTTCAGTTTGGAAAATCATGGAATCGGCTTCGTTGATTTTATCGGCCATTTCACGGGCTTTCCGGTCGGCTTCAGCGTTAAGTTCGGCTTCTTTTTTCATGCGTTCGATATCTTCCTGAGAAAGGCCTGATTTGGCTTCTATACGAATTTGATGTGATTTACCGGTGGCTTTGTCTTTAGCGCTGACATTCAATATACCGTTAGCATCCACATCAAAGGTTACTTCAATTTGCGGAACTCCGCGAGGAGCAGGCGGTATGCCGTCAAGGTTAAATTCACCCAGTTTGCGGTTGTCTTTGGCCATGGGCCTTTCACCCTGATATACCACAATCTGAACGGAAGGTTGATTATCAGTAGCAGTAGAGAATATTTCTGATTTTCTTGTCGGGATTGTGGTGTTGGCTTCAATAAGTTTGGTAAATACCCCGCCAAGCGTCTCGATTCCCAAAGAAAGCGGTATGACGTCAAGCAGCAATACGTCTTTTACTTCACCAGTTAATACGCCTCCTTGAATGGCAGCTCCCACGGCAACTACCTCATCCGGGTTAACGCTTTTATTGGGAACTTTTCCGAAAAATTCTTCTACAGCCTTTTGAATGGCGGGAATACGAGTAGAACCGCCCACTAAAATAACTTCGTCAATATCTTTTGGTGTGAGCCCGGCATTTTTAAGAGCCGATTTGCATGGTTCAATGGTTCTTTTTATTAGGTGGTCGGCAAGTTGTTCAAATTTTGCACGCGTTAATGTTTTGACCAAAAATTTCGGCACATTATTCACCACCGTAATGTATGGAAGGTTAATTTCATAACTGGTGGTGGATGACAAATCTATTTTGGCTTTTTCAGCAGCATCTTTAAGGCGTTGCATGGCATAGGGATCGGTACTAAGGTCAACGCCTTCATCTTTTTTAAATTCCTCTACTAACCAGTCGATAATTACTTGGTCGAAGTCATCGCCACCCAGGTGAGTATCGCCGTCGGTAGCTTTTACTTCAAAAACTCCATCTCCAAGTTCAAGAACAGATACGTCATGCGTTCCTCCGCCGCAGTCGAACACCACAATTTTCATGTCTTTTCCCTTTTTATCCAAACCATAGGCAAGAGCGGCTGCAGTGGGCTCGTTTATGATACGGCGAACATTCAGGCCTGCAATTTCTCCTGCTTCCTTGGTGGCTTGTCTTTGAGCATCATTAAAGTAGGCAGGAACCGTGATAACGGCCTCCGTAACTTCATGTCCCAGGTAATCTTCTGCCGTTTTTTTCATTTTTTGCAAAATCATGGCAGAAATTTCCTGCGGAGTATATTGTCGCCCGTCAATTTCCACGCGGGGGGTATTGTTATCTCCCCTAACTACTTTATATGGTACACGCTTAATTTCATCGGTTACTTCGTCATAAAAGCGCCCCATAAAGCGCTTGATTGAATAAATCGTGCGCTTCGGATTGGTTACAGCCTGGTTTTTTGCCGGTTGACCTATTTTACGTTCTCCTTCGTCGGTAAAGGCCACGACGGATGGAGTGGTATTTTTTCCTTCACTGTTCGGTATTACCACCGTCTGATTCCCCTCCATTACTGCCACACAAC
Organism: Bacteroidia bacterium; assembly: GCA_026415195.1. Lineage (GTDB taxonomy): Bacteria > Bacteroidota > Bacteroidia > B-17B0 > Aurantibacillaceae > JAOAHO01. Next base: position 23,821 of record JAOAHO010000018.1, read on the forward strand.
TGTTGGTGGTTCCTAAATCTATTCCTATGATTTTTCCCATAACTTTAATTTTTTACTTTGAAATTACAATAAATGTGCCATCAATAATCCATGACACTATGTCAGTTTTTTATGTGTAACTTGGCAATATAAATTAATTTGCAAACAAGATTTTTTGATATGAAAATAAAAAAATACTTAATTAATACTACTGTATCATTTGTAAGTACATTTTTGTTTTTGGCATTAATAGAATTATTTACAAGGTGGTTATATAAAGATTTTTATCCGAGTCAATATGAATTCAGAATGTCATGTCCTGAACCTTACAAAGAAGCACCATATTTTTCTGAAGAATTTGTGAAAGAGTCCTTTAAACAGCCAGGAGGTTGGTTTTACGATTCATTAATCGGAACCATTCTCCCCTATAATTTTCACGGAAAATACTTTAATGTGAAAGACCACAAGAGGGTTACTACTCATCAGCCTGACAATTTTTTAAAATATGTTTATGTTTTTGGCGGTTCCACCATCTATTGTTCAGAAGTACCCGATGAACATACCGTGTGCAGTTATCTTCAGCGAAAACTTAACCAAAGGTATCCCAAAAGATATAAAGTAATTAATATGGGGGCATCCTCCTTAAATACGCGTGAACAATTCCAAAAACTCATCCATACCCGGATAGACTCGGGGGATGTGGTAATTTTTTATGGAGGCGTGAATGATGCTTTACTGTTGTGGGCAGGAGATATTCATCAAAGTGTTTTTAACTTTCAGAAAGGTAATTTAACTTCACTGAAGGGGGTGCGAAAATTCAATTTCGATTTGTTCAATTATCTTTCTCCTTATTCCAAGTTCGTCAGGATATTTTTAAATCCATATCACTATGGCTTACCCTGTCACTTTCAAGACAGCTTGAAAATCAAAAAATTATGCAAAGATCTAGAAACATATTATATTCAATATATTCAGAAAGCCCATGAATTTTGTCAAAGCCATAAAGCATGCTTTATTAATATCCTTCAGCCACAACTTTTAACCAGGAAACATCATTCTGAATACGAAAAAAAACTGTTGGAAAATAAATTTCTAATTCCGCCTGCTTGGAAGGCTGCTCTTGAATTTGCATATCCAAGGTTGAAAATTTCGATAATTAAACTTCAAAAAATGGAAATTTTTTCAGTTGATTTCTCTTCAATTTTCAATGGGCTTGAAAAAGAAATCTATTTGGATATTTGTCATGTCAATGAATATGCTAATTCAAAACTGGCAGATAACATGATTAAATTATTTGAATATATAAATTAAACCGTTTTGTTTTCATATGACTGATAAGCCTGAATCCCATACATTTGAAAGAGAATTAAAAGCTCTCATTTTAAAATGAAATTGGTATTTAAAATCATTTATCTGTCCATTATTATTTTGGTAACCATTTTTTTATGTGAAGTTATATATAGGTTCTTATTGTTCAGCGTAAAAATTGATTACCTCAGAAAACCCGAAATGTATTCGAACTACCGTCATGATGATTATTGGAAATTATACTACATGTTTGATGGCCAATATAAACCTCCAAAAGATCCGCATCCCTTACTGGGTTGGAGCTATTCTTTTTTTAATGAAAAGAACTACATGCACCGGGACTCGCTTAGCGGTGTTGATAAGATACCTGTTTTAATGTATGGCGACTCTTTCACCCAGTGTGCTCATGACTCTATTATTTGTTTTCAGGAATTTTTAAACCAAGATACATCATTTAACAAAACACATTATCTTTTTAATTACGGCATTGGGGGATACGGAGTGGATCAAATGGTGCTTTTATTTTATAAATCATGGAGAAATTTCAAAAACAAAAATCCCATAATCATTATCAATATTATGCCTTGCGATATGGACAGGAGTATTCTTACATTCAGAACCGGTCAAAAACCCAAATTCATTTTACGAAACGATTCTTTGATTTTGACAAACGTTCCCATCAATCATGATCCGAATGAATTTATAAAAAACAATCCGCCGGAGATAAAATCCTATCTTTGGCGACTTTATCTGAACTCTAAATTAAGTTTTAAAAATCAAAATGTATCCACTGAAGCCTTTAAAAGAATAGTATGGAATTTGAATAAGAGAATTTTATCTGATGCATTAGACACAATTAAAAAAAATAATTTAAAATATCTTTTCATAATTTTTGACATGTTATGGGTTGAAGACGGGGAATGGCGACAAGACTCCTTACATAAATTCTTTGTTGAAAATAATGTTAACTTTATTAATACCCGAAATCTGATATCGATTGATACAAATTTTTACCGTTATGATTTTCATCGGTACATAAATCAGGAAGACGGGCATCCCAGGTCATATTACAATAAAATTTTGTCTGATGCCATTAAAGAGTTTGTTTTATTGAACAGGATAAGCTTCGGGAACGAACCCCGCCGTTTGCCCTTGAATGATAAAAGTGATACTTTGATTTTATATGTGATTAAGAAAAATAAAACTTTCATGGAAAAATGTATATCAAATTTCGGCAGCAATTCGGATCAATTGAATAAATTTTTTCAACAGCAAATAACCAGAATTAAACAAAAAAACATCCATTCATGAAAATTTTAGGTGTTTCAGCATTTTATCACGACTCGGCTGTGGTTTTATTGAACGATGGAAGGGTGGAGTATGCTTTGCAGGAAGAACGTTTTACCAGAAAAAAACATGATGCTTCGTTCCCGTTGCATTCCTTAAAATATATTGTCGAAAATTTTCCATTGGATTTGAACGAACTCAATGCCATAGTTTTTTACGATAAGCCCTGGTTAAAATTTGAACGGCTTTTGGAAAATTATTACGCCATTGCCCCCAAAGGTTTTTGGTCGTTTTATATGGCCATGCCTGTATGGTTGAAAGAAAAAATTTTTCTTGAGAAAATAGTAAGGGATGAAATCCAAAAAATTAAACCTGATTTCCAAAAGAAAAAAGTTCCTCTTTTGTTCACTGAACATCACCTTTCACACGCAGCCAGCACATTCTTCCCCTCCGGATTTGAAGAAGCAGCCATACTGACAGTAGATGGTGTGGGCGAGTGGGCAACGGCCTCCATGGCGCATGGTAAAGGGCATGAGATAAAAATTTTGAAAGAACTTCACTATCCGCATTCAGTGGGTTTACTTTATTCGTCATTCACCTATTTTCTTGGTTTTAAAGTTAATTCCGGAGAGTATAAATTGATGGGGCTGGCACCTTATGGAAATGAAAATTCTACGGAGTACAAAAATTTCAAATCTTTAATACTGAAAGAACTGGTGCATATATATCCTGACGGTTCATTGTGGATGAACCAAAAATATTTTAATTACATGGGTGGCCTTAAAATGATTCATACAAAAAAATGGGAAGATTTGTTTGGCCTTAAAAAACGTGAACCTGAAGATGAATTACAGGAATCCCACTGCCATTTAGCTTTAGCTATTCAACACATAACGGAAGATATTTTAATAAGAATGGCAAAGGAAATAAAAAACATTACCCATTCTGAAAATTTATGTATGGCAGGAGGAGTGGCATTGAATTGTGTGGCAAACGGTAAGATACACGATTTGGGTATTTTCAAAAATATATTCATCACTCCCGCTTCGGGTGATGCAGGAGGAGCACTTGGTGCTGCACTGGCCGCTCATCGCATATATTTTAAGAATGAAAAAGTTGAACCGGGGTTGCATCATTTACATGGTGGGTTGTTAGGCACGGAATATTTTGATCACGATTATCAAAGAACCTTAAGAAAGTTTGGGGCCCTAGCAAAAAAGTATGCAGAAGATGAACTGGTTCATTGGGTTGCCCGAAAAATTGCAGAAGGAAAAGTAGTGGGGTGGTTTCAGGGCCGCATGGAATTTGGTCCCCGAGCATTGGGCAGCAGGAGCATTTTGGGAGACCCAAGAAACCCCGAAATGCAAAAGGCTTTGAACCTTAAAATAAAGTTTCGCGAAAGCTTTAGGCCTTTTGCCGCCAGCGTGCTTGAGGAAGATGTGGCTGAGTATTTTGAGATGGAGGAGCCTTCACCCTATATGCTTATGGTAAAAAAAATTAAAAAGAAATGGCTGAAGCCCCTGTCGGAACAATATTTTTCCCTGCCCTTAAAAGAAAAACTCTATACACTTCGTTCCGAACTACCTGCCATTACCCATGTGGATTTCAGTTGCCGAATTCAAACCGTTAATGCAAAAGATAACGGATTGTATTACCGGCTCATTAAGGAATTTAAAAAACTCACGGGTCACAGCTTAATCATTAACACCAGTTTTAATGTCAGGGGCGAACCCATTGTAAACCACCCCGATGAAGCCTATACATGTTTCATGCGTACCAATATGGATGTATTGGTTTTGGGAAATTATTTGTTACTAAAGGAAGACCAACCGGCATGGAAAGAAAACGATGAATGGAAAAACATTCTTAACATGGATTGAATTATGAAAGCACATCATCAGATATCCGAAAAACAGGTTTATCAAACCATATTGGTTTTGTCAACAGCCGCTATGCTGGCGTTTATGATATTGAAAAAAAATGTCTTCCTTTATTTGGCCTTATCGTTTTGTTTGTTGGGCCTTGTTTATTATAAAGGAGCATATATATTCACCAAATGTTGGTTTAAGTTCTCTGAAATACTTGGAAAGGTATCCTCTTTCATTTTACTTGGCATTATTTTTTATCTGGTTTTGACCCCCGTGGCATTCATTTTTAAAATGAAGAAAAAAAATTATTTAAATTTAAAAAAATTATCTGAAGATCGGGGAATTTATATTTCTGTCAACAAAGCGTTCAGCCGGGAGGATTTTGAAAAAAAATGGTAAATTGCATTCAGTTATGGAATTTTTAATGGAGTTTTGGAAATTTTTAAAGGAAAGGAAAAAATGGTGGCTAATTCCCGTGGTGGTGGTATTACTCTTGATTGGCATTTTGTTGTTGACATCGGGTTCTGCCATTGCCCCTTTTATTTATACCTTATTTTAATTTCGCATGTTGCAAAGCATAAATGTTCATCATGCCCGGCATTGGCCCGACTATGAATTACTGGATTGTGGCCATTTTTTAAAGCTGGAACGCTTTGGCCCATACACCCTTATCCGGCCTGAACCACAGGCACTTTGGAATTCCGTTTGGGATTTACAACAATGGAGAAAGTTGGCTCATGTAGAATTTGTTCCTTCGGGCTCCCATTCCGGCAAATGGAAAAAATTAAAAAACATGCCCGATAACTGGGAATTAAAATATACTTTAAATAATAAAAAAAAAATATGTTTTAATTTAGCATTGACGTCGTTCAAGCATTTGGGAATTTTCCCGGAACAATCCGTTAACTGGGATAAAGTGGCAACGTTTGCATCGAATAAAACTCAATTAAAGGGCCTTAATCTTTTTGCTTATACCGGTGGTGCCACTTTGGCGGCTGTTCAATCAGGCATTGCTATGACTCACGTGGACAGCATCAAGCAGGTGGTGAGTTGGGCCAATCGTAACCGGGAACTTTCTGGCATACCCGATAACATTCGTTGGATTGTGGATGATGCGTTTTCTTTTGTGCAAAGAGAAGTCCGAAGAAAAAAAACATACGAAATCATTATCCTTGATCCCCCTGCCTATGGGCATGGTCCTAAGGGGGAAAAATGGAAGTTGGAAGAACAGTTGCAGAAATTGGTGGAAAATGTAATGAATCTTTTAAATCCAAATTGCCACTTGTTGATTTTAAATGTTTATTCTTTGGGTTTTTCTTCTTTAATGCTGAAAAATGTTTTGGAAGATGCGGCAAAAAAGTTTAAATCGGCATTGGAAATTGGTGAGTTGGCCTTGCAAAGCAAAACCGGAAAATGGCTTCCGTTGGGCAATGTGGGCTGGATTCAAAAAGAATGATTTACGCTTCATGCTGAATTGCTTAATTTTGATTGTGCTATCGGAATAGTTGTTGGTAATAATGATTAGTCGTGAGATCAATATTACACGAATGTTGGAAAGCAATCCACTTTTCAGCATCATCGGTTCCTGTGCCGATGCATTAGGAGGGCATGCGTTTTTAGTTGGGGGATATGTGCGGGACCATATAATGAAGATTCCTTGTAAAGATATCGATATAGTGTACTTAGGCAAAGGCATAGAGCTTGCCGAAAAAGTAAAGGAAAAATTAGGAGAAGATGCTTCCCTGAGTGTTTTTAAAAACTTCGGAACAGCTCATCTGATTTGGAAAGATTATACGGTGGAATTTGTTGGAGCAAGAAAAGAAAGCTATCGTATGAATTCCAGGAAGCCTATTGTTGAAGACGGTACTTTGGAAGACGACCAGTTACGCAGAGATTTTACCATCAATGCCATGGCCGTGGGGCTGAACGGAAAATACAAATTTCAATTTCTGGATCCGTTCGACGGCTTGTCGGATATGGAAAATAAAATCATCAGAACCCCCCTTAATCCGGAACAAACTTTCAGCGACGATCCTTTACGCATGATACGTGCCGTTCGTTTTGCTTCAAGGTTAGGATATGCCTTACATCCTGATATATCCGGGGCTATTCCCAAGCTTTTAGGCCGGCTGGAAATTTTAAGCATGGAACGCATCCATGAAGAACTTAATAAAATAATACTCCAAAAGAAGCCAAGTCAGGGTTTTATCCTTCTTGATCAAACCGGCATATTGCGGGTTATTTTTCCAGAACTTGTGGCATTAAAAGGAACCGAGGTCATTAACGGATTTTCGCATAAAGATAATTTTTACCATACCCTGGAAGTATTGGACAATGTAGCCTCCATGGATGGCGGAAACCTTTGGTTGCGTTGGGCTGCATTGTTGCACGACATTGCCAAACCACTAACCAGGAAATTTGAAGAGGGAAAGGGGTTCACCTTTCATGGCCATGAGGAACTGGGTGCCCGTATGGTTCCAAAAATTTTTCAGCGTCTGAAATTACCTTTAAATGAAAAAATGAAATATGTGCAGAAATTAGTGCGGTTACACCTGAGGCCCATTGCATTGGTAAATGAAGAAGTCACCGACAGTGCTGTCAGGAGAGTGATGTTCGAGGCAGGCAAAGACCTGGAAGATCTGATGTTACTCTGTGAAGCCGACATCACCACCAAGAACCCCAAAAAAATTCAACGCTACCTGAGTAATTTGAAATTGGTTCGCGAGAAAATGAAAATGATCGAGGAAAAAGACAAGATAAGGAACTGGCAGCCACCTCTGAAAGGAGAAGAAATCATGCAATTGTTGAATTTAAAACCGTCGAAAGCGGTGGGCATCATTAAAGATGCCCTGACGGATGCCATCCTTGACGGACATATTCCCAACGAAAAAGAACCTTCCATTGCATTTGTACTTGAATATTATCGAAATCATCGGCATGAACTGGAAAAAGCGGCTTTGGGTAAATAGTTGAATGAAATTTCGTTCTGAAATAATTCCTGAATATCCTCCCCACTTAAAAATTAAACCAAACGACTCATTATTGTTTACAGGTTCGTGTTTTTCCGAAGAAATAGGATCAAGATCTTACAGGAGCGGTTGGAAGGTGTACATAAATCCAATTGGCATTCATTTTCATCCACTGGTGCACGGCAACCTGTTATTGTATTGTTTGAAAGGAACATTACCTGAAGAAGATTTTATTATCGAAAGAAACGGACTTTATTTTTCATTGTATCATCATTCCGATTTTCACGATACAAATAAAGATAAACTGTTGGATAAAATTAAAATCGCTTCCCAACATTTGCTTGAAGGAATAAAAAGTTCGAAGTTTATCTTTATTACATTCGGAACTGCCTTTTATTTTTTTCACAAAGAAAGAAAGATTCCCGTTGCCAATTGTCATAAAATTCCGGCTGATTCATTTGTTAAAAAGCTATCTGAACCGGAAGCCATTATTTCACAATATGATAAAATTATTAAGGACGTAAAGAAAATCAACCCACAGGCCATATTATTTCTGACAGTTTCACCGGTCCGATATCTAAGACATGGGATAACGGAAAATCTCCTTTCGAAATCCATTCTGATTTTTGCTGCAAACAAATTGAAAGAAGTATCGGGATATCAGTATTTCCCTTCCTATGAACTGGTAACCGAAGATTTGAAAGATTACCGTTTTTATAAGCCCGACCTGATGCATCCCAACGATATGGCCGTAGATTATGTATGGGAAAAGTTTTTAGAAGCTCTAGCTGAACCTGAAGCAATAGAAATGTCCAGAATTTTTAATGATTATTATAAAATGCTTGATCATAAGCAAAAGTATATTTACCAAGAGCATAATATTGAAAAAGAAAAATTTACTAATCGCCTGAATTCATTACGTCAGGAAATATCAGAAAAATATCCCTGGGCTATGGAAAGAAATGAATTTCACTTTTGATTATTGAAAAAAATTATTTTTTTTTCAACAAAGAAAGTTTCCTCAAAAAAATCATGAAGCGGAATAATTTTAAGATGGTCAGGTGAAAAATCTGCAAATTCTTTCATAATATCTCCGCCTTTCAGGAAAATATATCCTTGTTGGTTTGGCAAAGTTGATCGTTTGATCAGATGTTTAGTCCAGTTCAGGATTTTACTGGCAGGGGCAACGGCACGTGAAATCACATAATCGTAAAATTTTGGCCGGTTGATGGCTTCAACCCTGATACACAAGGCTTCTACGTTGGAAAGTTTTAAGGAATGGGATATTTCCCTGACCACAGTAATTTTCTTTCCAATGGAGTCAGTAAGTGTAAAATCGGCATTTTCGAAATAAATGGCCAGGGGGATGCCGGGAAATCCACCTCCCGTTCCCACATCCAGGATTTTTTGATTTTCATGAAAGGAAAAAAATTTGGCAATGCTCAGGGAATGCAATACATGATGCAAATAAAAGTTTGGAAAATCCTTCCGTGAGATGACGTTAATTTTATCGTTCCAAAAAAGATACAATTCATAAAGTGCCGTTATCAAATTAAACTGTTTTTCGGAAAGTTCGGGGAAATATTTTTTTATAATCTCCGGTCCAAAGGTTGGTTTCACTTGATATCCAGATTTTTCAACAGTTGCATCATCAACTCTCTGGCTCTGAACAACTGGGCTTTGATGGTGCCAATGGGCAAATTAAGTTTTTTGGAAATTTCCTCGTGGCTTAATTCTTCGTAATAGAATAGTATAATTAATTCCCTGTATTTTGGTTTGAGTTTGTCGATCACATTTTTGATGATTTGAATTTTCTGCTTCCTGACCGACTCCAGATCCGGCGTGGGGCTATTTGAACTAATGGTGCCTTCCAGTTCCAAATCAGTACCTTCCTGCTTGCTGCTGAGGGAAATGGTATTTTCGTTTTTCTTTTTTCTTAAAAAATCGATGGTAACGTTGGTGGCAATGCGGAAAAGCCAGGTGCTGAAAGCATATTTGGGTTCATATTGATGCAATTTGCTGAATGCCCTGGTAAAAGCCTCCATCACCAAATCTTCTGCATCATCTTTATTGCCGGTCATTTTATAAACCATAAAATATACGCTTTCCCGGTATCGATTCAATAATTCAGCATAAGCCGATTCATCTTTGTGGTCGATGGCCTTTCGGATAAGACGATAATCGTAATATCCCTTGGTAGTCAGGTGCCTGTAATCATCCATCATTTCGTCCATTGTTCCGGCTTAAAGCGTTTTTGCAGAAAGTGAAAATAAGGATATAACACTAAAATAAGAAATTCCATATAAATGGAATGTAAATAAATTCCGTTTTCTTTTAATTTTTTGGATGGTACATATAACAAGCTTATCATTAAAAGCATTTTTAAAAGCCAAAAGAATGCAACAAGCCACCACATCAAAGGAAATTTTGTTATAAAAAAAATGCTGAAGCCGTAAAAGAAGTATAAAGTAGCATAGAACATGATCAGGCGGAATTTGGCTATCGGTTTATAATAATAAGAAGTGGAAATGTGTCGGGCCTTTTGCCATTTCCATGAAGCGAAGCTCTTTCGGGCAGGGGTCAGAATCAAACTGTCGGGGTGTATGCAGACATTCGTGTTTTGATTTGCGGACGCCTGATGCAAAAACAAATCATCATCACCCGAAGCCAAATGATAGTGGTTTGAAAATCCTTTGTTTTTAAAAAAAAGAGTTTTTTTGTAAGCAAAGTTCCGGCCGGTGGCCATATAGGGTTTTTTACGTAAGGCCGCCGATAAGAACATTACCCCATGCCAAAAACAATCGAAGCGGATGAGTTTGTTCAAAAATCCTTTATCTTTCAGGTAACCCGAATAGCCAATGATGATCTCTTTTTCATCAGTGAATCCTTTAGCCATTTCTTTCAGCCATTGGTTACTGACGGGATAGCAATCGGCATCGGTAAAAACCAGGTGTTCAAATTTGGCAGATTTTATTCCCACAAACTGAGCCATTTTTTTTCCGTGTTTATAGTAATGGTCTTCTGCAAAATGAACCACTTTAAGATTTTTGAAAACTTTGGAATATTCATTCAACACCAGTTCCGTTTGGTCTTCGCTGCCGTCGTTCACTACCACTACTTCAAATTCCGGATAGTCCTGTGTCAGGACTTTGGGCAAGTATTCCAATAAATGATCTTCTTCATTTTTGGCACAAATAATGACACTGACAGGCGGCAGGTGGTTTGATTCTTCAATACGGTTTTTTTTAAATATTGCCAGGGGTAAAAAATGGATAAAATATTGGATGAAAACCAAAAAGCTTAACCCAAGATAGGCTAAAGCAAAAGGCAAAACATTACCATCAAAAGGTAAAAGCCCTTCCCAGTTCATTTCGCAAAGTTATTCGGATGGCATTGGCCGTATCAGCGTAACTTTGTAACTATTAAACAAAATAATTAACAATGACTAAAGCCGTAATCTTCGACATGGACGGTATTCTGATTGATAGCGAGCCACTTTGGAGAGAGGCAATGATGAGGATTTTTGAGCAGTATGGTTTTGGAATTACCGAAGAGCAATGCCGTTCGACAAAAGGGATGAAAATTGAAGAGGTGATCAGCTTATGGAACCGGCAAAAAAGCTTATGTTGGGAAGATGAGTTGAAAATTAAGATGGAAATTCATAAATTACTTTTAAAACTTCTTCATCAGAAGGGAAAAGCAATTCCCGGAGCCATGGATGCCATATTGGCAGCCAAAACAAGAAGGTTCAAAATCGGGTTGGCTACCTCTTCCGACAGAACACTGATGGAGGCCGTAGTGAAAAAATTGGGAGTTACACAATTTTTTGATGCAATGGTTTGTGCGGATGGGGCATTAAAGGCCAAGCCCCACCCCGACGTCTATCTGGAATGTGCCAAAAGGATGGGAGTGTCTCCCCGGCAGTGTGTGGCGGTAGAGGATTCTTATTTTGGCTTAAAATCTGCCAGAAGTGCCGGAATGTTTGTCATTGGTGTGCCCGAGTCGGAATGTGAATTGGTGAAATTCAGAGAGACCGCCGATTTGGTTTTGGAAAATTTATGGCAGGTTCAAAGAAAACTATTAGAAATACAATAATAAAAACATTATTTTTTGTTTGACTTGTTCCATGATTTATAGTTATGTTGATTTGATGATGCCAATGGCAATTCAATTTCATTTAAATTTTGAATAATTTTAGGTTGACAGGGATTAACGTTTTGTATGCAATCATCGGCAAGTTGCTGATAAAGTAATGTACCTTGGGTTTTCCATTCCACCATTTCTTCTTTGACTTCTTTAATGATTTTTGCAGGGTTCCCGGCTGCCAGCGTATTAGGCGGAATTTTCATGCCGGCCGGAACAAAGCTCAGCGCCCCGACAACTGCATTTTCTCCCACTTCTGCATCGTCCATGATCACGGCATGCATCCCAATCAGAGCATTTTTTCCGATTCTGGCCCCATGCACAATGGCTCCATGCCCGATATGGGCCATTTCTTCCAACACTACGGTTACTCCGGGAAACATGTGGATGGTACAGGAATCCTGAATGTTGGAACCATCGTGAATGATAATGCTTCCAAAATCGGCCCTGAGCGAGGCAAAAGGACCTATGTAAACATTTTTGCCTATGAACACATTTCCGATGACCGATGCCTGTGGGTGTACGAATGATGTGGGATGGATGTGCGGAATACTTCCTTTGAAGGAATAAAATGCCATGTAAGTTTATTCTTTCACATGCAATTTAAAACCTTTTCCGTGAATATTGATAATTTCAACGTTGGGATCTTCTTTTAAGTATTTCCTTATCTTGGCAACATATACATCCATGCTTCGACCGTTGAAGTAATTATCGTCGTTCCAAATCGACCTGAGGGCAAAAGTTCGGTCCAGAATTTGATTTTTATGGATGCACAGCATTCGAAGCAATTGGTTTTCTTTTGAGGTAAGACGAATTTGTTTGTCATTTATCGTGAGAATTTGTTTTTCAGAATCGAGGGTAAAGTTTCCAATTTTGAATACCTTCATGTTTTCATCTTGAACCAGGCTTTTGTTCGATCTTCTTAACACCGCCTGAACCCTGGCCAGGAGTTCTTCCATATCGAAGGGTTTGGTGATGTAGTCGTCTGCTCCCGATTTAAATCCTTCCAAGGTATCTTCCTTCATGGATTTGGCCGTAAGGAACACTATGGGAATGTGTGGATTTGCCTTACGGATTTCTTTGGCTAATGTAAATCCGTCTTTCTGCGGCATCATTACATCCAATATCGCAAGATCATAATTATGCTTAAAAAACATTTGTGATGCTTTTTCACCGTCTTCGGCAAGCCCCACCTGATAGCCTTTGGCTTCAAGATATTCTTTTAACAATGGCCCGAGGGAAACATCATCCTCTGCCAAAAGAATGTTAATTTTAACTTCAGCCATAAGCGGTTTTTTTTAAGTTAAAAATAAGGAATATTTCTTGAATTTACAAAATTTATACCACTCTGCTGGGAATGGTAATGGTAAAAGTACTTCCGACTCCGGGAGTACTATCTACTCTGATGTTACCGCCATGCATTTCCACAATTGACTTCACGTATGAAAGCCCAAGGCCAAACCCCTTCACATTGTGCACATTGCCCGTGGGTACACGATAGAATTTGTCGAAAATGCGCTTCTGATCTTCTTTACTTATCCCAATACCGTTATCTTTAACTGAAATGGATATGGATCCCGCATCCGACTTGGTTGTAATGATGATTTCAGGCGTGCGAGTGGTATATTTTAATGCGTTATCGATGAGGTTAACGATAATATTGGAAAAATGGGTTTTGTCGGCTAAAAGTGTGACACCATCATCTGTCTCGGGAAGAAATTCGATTTTTCCACCTCGTGAACCGGCCAGAATTTGGGTGTTTTGGATGGCATGATTGATAATTTCGTGTAAGTTGATTTCAGTTTTTTTTAATTTAAACTCTCCTTTATCAATAATCGCAGTTTGAAGGATGGTTTCCACTAAAATGCCCAGGCGCTTATTTTCATTTTTAATTGTTTGTAAATATCGTTTTTGTTGTTCGGGGTTTTTCTGAAATTTTTCGTCCATTAGCATTTCCGTGGCAAGCTGGATGGTACTGATGGGAGTTTTAAATTCATGCGTCATGTTGCTGATGAAATCGTTTTTGATTTCCGAAATTTTTTTTTGCTTCAGGTTCAGGTTCATGGCATATGTAAAGGAACCGATAAATATGATAAACATGATGCCGCTGAGAATAAATAGGGGAATCATGGTTCGTAATACATATCTTTTTTTTTCGGGGAATTGAAGGAATAGGTAATTAGGTTGCAATAACTGTATATTCGGAGTGAGGTTTATTTTAAAGTCATATTCCGATTCGAGGTTTTCGTTGCCTTTTCTGGGCATGGTTTTAATAGTAAAACGATATGGAATGAGGATTCCCATGGATTTGAGTTCGTTCCTGAGAACTGAGTCAACATGAGAAGTATCTATCTTTGGATTGAAGTTTTTATAGTAATTAAAAGAATATTCCTCATCGAAAAAATCCTGAGTGGTAATAGGTTTTATTCCAAGGTCGGTGCCGATAGGAAGGGTGGTTTTAGATAGATTGTTCTGGCTTAGGAACTCTGAAAAAAACGGACCTTTCATTAAGCTGTCCCGGGGGGTGTATTTGGAAGAAAAACGGGTTTGTTTTTTGCCGTTACTGTCTACCTGAACTTGTTCCGAAATACGTAAAAGGCTTCCACCTGGATTATTTCCCAACATGACTGGGCTAACCAAATAACCTTGCCTTTTGATGTAAGTTTTTTTAAAAACGAATGTTGAGTCTTCCAGATTTAATTTCTTTGCTGTATTCTGAAGAGCAATGTTAACCTTGTGTTCAAAAAATTCCTGTCTTGATTTATATTCATCTTTAATCCAAACTATTTGAATCAACATAAAGGCTATAAGCGAAATACCAAACAAAATGGAAATGATTATAAACAATCCCCTCGACATAAGATTTTAAAAAAGGTAAAATTAGCAATTTGGATTTTTGTTAAATGTTCAGGATAGGTTAATTAAGATTAGTTAACCAAAGGTTTCGGTAGGAAAGTTGTGTGTTGTGTGTCATAAGCCATGGTTTGTTTTTTGGGCAAAAATAACGGTTGGGCCGGGGTCGTTACCTACACCGGCGATTTATACCCAATTGCACCAGTTGTTGCTGGCATCATAATCAATCAGTTATTGTTCAAAAAATACGTTGTACAAAACCAAATAAGTACTATGTTTTTTCATCCTTTATGACGGATTTTTTTTCTTAACGAGGAATACTTTTTATTGCAGTTTATAATTAAACAGTTCTTTTCCCATTTTTTACTTTATTTGTTTAGGACCTTTTAGAAATCGTAGAAAAATTTTGAATGGAAATATGATTCTATTCACAACATAAAAAAAAGCAACACCACATTAGTTCAGATAAAAAAAGGAGTTGGATAGTGAATGTTATTGAGTTTTGAGTTGGGGGAGTGGGAGCAACTGGATTCGAACCAGTGACCCCCTGCTTGTAAGGCAGGTGCTCTGAACCAGCTGAGCTATGCTCCCTTAAAATTTAGTTTGCAAATGTAGGTCTTTTATTTAGATTGGCAAAAAAATTATTCTTTGATAATCCTTTTAGTTAAAACCCTTTGGTTTTGAGTTATTTTGATAAGATAAACACCCGATGCCAAATTTCCGGTATTGACTTGTAAAACATCATTAGAATTTGAAAAATCATGATATTGACTAAATACTTTTTGGCCGGTAATATCATATAATTCGATTTTGGCCGCAGAATATTCATGTTTGGATTTTATATAAAAACTCTGAGAAAAAATTGTAGGATAAATTTTGAAATTTCTGTTTATGGCATTTTCCGTGACGGAGGAAGGCGCATTGTAATGTATGGTAAATTGCAAAGAGTCGGAAGCTTGGTTCTCGTTCTGGATGGTGTATCTGATAATACTTTGTCCCGCCGCAGGTCCTTCATCCAGGTCGGCAGTAAGCATATTATATTGGCCTTGTAATTGGGAGGCGGAAGTACCGGCTGTTAGGGTTAAAGCTTGTGGTGAAACCATGGTAGAAGGGCCGTAGCAATTACCGGCAAAACAGAAATAAGCATTGGCACCGGCATTCAAAAGAATATCATAACGCTTTGCAATATAATTTTTTGTCTGAGATGAAGTGTTTTTAACATCAAAAGTGACTTTAATATTTGCGTTTGGGCTTGTATTAACTGTTATGGTGGAATTGGGGGTAATGGTGCTATTGTTGGAAATATTTGTAACCAAAAATGACTGAGCATTCAACCCAAACAGGGTGATTAAAAAAATAAAAACAATTCTTTTCATGTTCAAAAGTACGAATTATTTTTCAAACCTTTTGAGATAAAAAGTGAATTCAGAACCTTCGCCCACTTTACTTTTTACAGAAATGGAACTGTTATGGGCTTCCACAATATGCTTCACAATTGCCAACCCCAGACCGGTGCCCCCTTGCTCACGACTTCTGCCTTTGTCCACTCTGTAAAATCGCTCAAATAACCTTGGCAAGTGAACTTCCTCAATTCCAACACCATTATCTTTTACGCTGATAAACACCTTGTCATCATAAAAAGAAAAGGAAACAACGGTCTCACCGTTCACTTTCCCGTATTTTATGGAATTTGTAATCAGATTCACCAGCACCTGCCTAATTCTGTATTCGTCAGCATATACATAAATGGGCTTATCATATTTTTTATCAAATTTAAGTTGAATGTTTTTTTTGGATGACATCAATTCCAATTGGCTGTATATATCTTTTGTAAGCCTGGCAATATCCACCTTTTCAAAATCCATATTGAGTTCACCCGTATCCAATTGATTGATGGTTTCAAGGTCATCAATAATGTTGATCATCCTTTCAACACTTTTCTCAGCTCTTTTAAGGTAATCCAGGTTGATTCTTTCATCATTCAGTCCACCGTTAATCAAAGTTTCTATGTAACCTTGAATGTTGAAAATAGGGGTTTTCAGTTCATGCGAAACGTTGCCCAGATATTCTTTTCTGTAACTATCGAGGTTTTCATAATACTTACTCTCTTTTTCCCTGATTTCCAGTATTTCATTGACATGATTTTTCAATGTCTCTACAGGATCAGCTTCTTTTATGCCTCCATTCGACCATTTACCCTGTTTCCCTAAAAGTTTATTTTCGACCAGTTTGTTAATTTCGATAATTTCTTTAGAAAATATTTGATAAAATAATAATTGAATAAATATCCAGGAAAAGGAAAAAACGGAAAATCCTATAAGCAAATAATGTTCGGCATTCAGTTCAATATGAAGAAATGTTGAAGAAAACCAGATCCAAATCAAAATCAGCGAAGTTATTAAAAATGATAATAAAATAAAATTTTTTAATTTATTTTTCATAAAAAAACCCGGCATCCGCCGGGTTAAATTTAATGAAATGCAGTTACTCTTTTATGAGTTTGCCTTCTTTGATCTTTTTGCCTTCATTGGTTTCCCATGAATAGATATATATTCCTGCAGGAAGTGAATTCAGGTAAATTAATTCTTTATTGTTTTCGGGTTTAACGGAAACCACAATCCTTCCCAGTGCATCACGAATATTCAGGACCGCACCAGGAATTTGGTTCTCAAGTATTACATATTCTTTGAAAGGATTGGGATAGAGGTTTGAATGTTCGGGTTTTATTTCATATAAGCCACTGCAAATAAGCACCACCACTTGTACCTGTGCACTGGAAGTACATCCGGCCGAGTTTGTTCCAACAACATTGAAAATTGTACTGGTATTGGGTGATAGAGTAAAAGAAGCAGCATTTGAACCATTCGACCATGTATAAGATTGTGCTCCGCTAACCGACATGGTAATATTAGTATTGGGGCAAACGCTGATGCTGGAGGCAGATTGCGTTCCGGAATTGGCGGTTGCGATTAAGCTCGGTCCGGGTACTACCTGAACGTTCACCGAAGCTGAACCGATACAACCTGTAGCGCCGCCAGAAACTGAATAGACGGTGGATACTGATGGGCTAACCGAAATGGAATTGGTATTAGCGCCGGTATTCCAGGTATAGGTTGCTGAGCCGGTCGCGGTTAGGACAACGGAACCGCCACTGCAAATCGATGGAGTAGCCGGAGAGATATTGATGGTGGGCGATGGGCTGACCGTAAATACAACAGGTGTCATGGGAGATGAACAACCCGATCCGGTATATTTCAAAACTCCGTTAAAGATCCTGGGTGTAAAAGTTACATTAAAGTAAGAACCGCCCTTTCCTTCTTTAACTTGTATGTCTGAATTCTGAACATAAGTATTACCAAGCATAGTTCCGTTCGTGTAATAAACACTTGGCCCTCCGTTGGTTGTTACATAAATGCCATAGGTTTGTCCGGCAGGAACGGGTATAGCGAAAGTAGCGGGAACGGTTGTAAGCATGCCAAGCGTTCCAGGGGCATTCACAGTGGTAGTTAAAACTTGAGTCCAACCGGCATTAGAAGTTTCGAAGCCCACAAAAGATCCTGGCCGGTACCATACTTCCACCGTTGATACTCCGGCAGATGAAAAGTGCATATCAACACCGGTAATGGTAAGATTTTTCAAGGCAACAACGTCAAACATATTACCCAGTTGTCCATTGCCTGCGGCATTGGTGGTTAGGATTGAACCCGGAGCCGTAGAAGATGCCTGAGCATAATAAGTAGTGGTAGTTGCGGCATTGGTGGTGAAGGTGTTCCCGCTTGCCAATGCAGTTGTGGAAGTGGGGGATGCATACCAATAAATGGTATTTCCGGAAGAAGTGGAAGCCGACAGGGTACCTGTAATTCCCGTGCATTTGTTATCTCCGGTTACTGATATGGTGGGATTTTGGCCTAAAGTGATATTAATGGGATTGGAATTCACTATACAGTTGTTCGTACCGGTAACACTTACTGAATAAGTAACATTTGAAGTTGGAGTAATGACAATACTCGAAGTATTTTGACCGCTACTCCAGGTATAAGAAGCAATACCGCTTCCCGATGCTGTAAGTATGATGGATGATCCCGGACAAGCTAACGTTGGTCCGCTTATGCTCACCATGGGAGACACTGTAAAATTGCTTGAAAATGAATTATTTAAATTATTACCGTCACCGGAAATGTTTGTGGAAGAAGTGAAAGTATAAACACCACCAACCGACATATTCACGGTTCCGACATTAACAACTACTGTCGCACCAGGTGCAAGGGTTCCCGTATAAATCGTCGATATGGTAGTAGGAACAGGACCGCCGATGGTTACCGAAACAGGAATATTGGTTAGCGAACCGGTACCATAATTTTGAACAACAACGGCCACATTCTGATTAGAAGTAAAACACGTGCCGTTAACCGGTGATTGAATTCCGCTGACACCGCCATCCACGGCAGTAGCATTGTAAATGTTAATATTATCTACATCAATAAAGTAGTCTGAAGGCTGAGCTGGGTCACGAGTGGCTTTGAATTTTAAAATAACGGTTTGTCCGGAATAAGTGGCCAGCGAATATAACTTGTTGGCAAAATTTAGTGAACTGACATGATTGCTTCCGGTAATAGCTGCGAGTAAAGAAAAAGTATTTCCGCAGTTTGTGGAAATCCAAACTCCCATCGTATCGTTAACTAATTGGCTGGTGGGAGTGGGTGTGGAAGGGTAGGAAGCCCAATCAACATAACGATAATCGAACGACAGCATGGTGCTGGGTGTGATGGGGCCAATAGGCATTAAATCTGTTTCAGCTTTTACAATACTGGACCATAGGTTCCTTGACATTCCGTTTGAGTTATTTGTTCCGTGATTTGCCATCACCGACCACGGATCGGATAACGAATTTTGCCAGTTGGCAGGAAAAGTAAGCGAGGAATTGAAATCCTGCATGTAGGGAATTGTAGCGGTAGCCACAACAGTACGCGTGATAACGGGTAAAAGAGTGTCGTTGTTCAAATTCGGATCGCCTATAATTTCAGTAAATGCTTTAAAGGAATATGTACCGGCAGCCGTCATATTGAATGATCCTACGGTGAAGTTGGTGGTGGCATTGGGAGCCAGATTACCATTATAGGTGGAAGATAAGGTCTGGGTTGCAGCACCGCTTATCAATACTTTTACGGGTATGGTGGTAAGGGTATTGGTTCCGAAATTTTTAATTTGTACCACCACATTCTGATTACTTGAGTAACAGGGCTTTCCGGCAGGGGGTTCAACAAAAGCGCTAACCCCGGCATCATTGGGAAGCAGGTTTACTATGTTAATGTTATCCACATCCACGTAATAATCCGATGGTACGGATGCAGTCCTAACAGCATGAAAACGGAAAATCAGCGATTGTCCTGCATAAGCGGCAAGGGCATAGGATACATTGGCAAAAGACGTGCTCGGATTGTGATTTGATGCATTGATGCTACCCAAAAGTGTAAAGGTTTGTCCGCAGTTATTTGATACATAAACATTTAGTGAATCGGTAGTTAATTGAGATAATGGTGTGGGGGTATTGGGATAGTTGGACCAATTAACAATCCTGTAATCAAAGCTCAATCCTGAATTAGCTGCTATGGTTCCAATCTGAGGTGTTTGAGCTTTAGCTTGTGTAATAGAGGCAAAAAGATTACGTGTCATACCATTGGTTCCACCGGTTCCATGATTAGCCATTACTACCCAAGGATTCTGAATGTCGTTTTGCCAATTGGTGGGGAAGGTTAAAGAAGCGTTAAAATTTTCACTAAATGGAAGCGTTGTAACTTGATTGACTGTGAGTAATGCACTGTTGGTATTCACGGAACCAACACTGTTAGTCAATACACAACGGTATTGATATCCGTTCATGGTGGCAAGAATACCGTTAATGGTTAAGGTTTTGGTAGTTACACCATTATACATGGCAGAGTTGGTAAGATTAGTAAATCCTGTGCCGGTATTTTCCTGCCATTGGTAAGTTACGCCCGTAGTTGGTTGTCCGTCACAAACAAAATTTACTGTACCACCAGGGCATCCACCGGTATTGGAAGGATGGGTAACTACCGTTGGGGCCCCCGGAAGGGTTGCCATAAGTTGTGTGGTGTGGCAAACAAATGAATTTGTACAGGCTGGGGGGCCGCTGGCCGAAACATGCAAGTAATAGGTTCCGGTTGTTGAGATGGTTGCTGTTATGGGAGGGAAACCAAATACTATGGGGGTATTATTATTATCAGTTAGAGTGAGGTAAACACTTTGACTTCCAAATGCACTGAAGGTATAAACCCCCGTAAAATTTAAAGTCAGAACATTGTATTCACCGCCAAAAGTACAGGTATTGATATTAGTAAATGTTGGTATGGGCCCATTGACGGTCATAGCACCAAATTGAGCGGTACTGATACATTGTGCGCTCAAATCAAGGCTTATGCTTAATAACAGAAGAGAATAAATGATGTTTTTCATATTTTTGTAAAATTTTAAAGCAAAATTAATAAAATATGTATCTTGGAATTGTTAAAATCAGAATATTTTATTTCTTATCCTTATTTGTTTTCATTTTTTCCCAATGGTCGTATGGTCAAAGCGACTTTAAAAAAAAACTTAACAAGGCAAATGAATTGTTCGCCAATGAAAATTTTGAAGAATCTTTGGAAATTTATCTGGAATTAAGCAAACTCCGCGACAGTACAAAAAATCATGACATAGATTATAAAATTGGCGTTTGTTACCTTAATACAAATATTAACAAATCCAAAGCCATACCTTATTTACTAAAGTTCAAAAATAAAAACCCCGGGCATACACTAGTTACATTCCTTTTAGGGCGCGCTTATCAGTTTTCCGGTAACTTTGATGAGGCAATCAAATATTTTGAAGAATACCTTTCCAAAGTAAAAGCTGATGATGCCATTAAAGCGGATGAAGTTAAACTGCATATCCAGCATTGCACCAATGCCAAAGAAATGACCAAGTATCCCGTTGACGTCTATTTTTTTAACCTTGGCAACGAAATCAATTCACCATACCCGGAATATTATCCCTTTGTGGATGAAAAAGAAAATTTTATGCTTTTCAACAGCAAAAGGCCAAAAACCGAATATGAACAAAAAAATCCTAACGGCCAATTTCAAAATGGCATTTTCTTAAGTAAGGTGGAAGAGGGCAGATTTACCCAACCTCGCTTTGTGGGTGAACCTCTTTGTCCGTCTGAAAGCGGTAATGAAATTATTGGAATGAATGCTAAAGGGGATATAGTTCTGATCATGTCTAACGATAAGGGGAAGTATAAGCTTTATAAATCTCATATTGACAGGAACGGAAAATTTTCAAAATTAGAACCCCTTCCTGAAAAAATCAATGAAAGCGGAGATGTGATTGCGGCATGCATCAACAATGAAGGTAATGAGATATATTTTGCTTCCGACAGAAAAGGCGGATTTGGTGGTACCGATTTATATGTTTGCAGAAAATTACCTAATGGAAAATGGGCTGAAGTACAAAATTTGGGCAGTGAAATCAATACTCCTTTTGATGAAGATTTCCCGAATTTGTCACCCGATGGTAAGACTCTTTATTTCAGTAGTAAAGGTTATTCCAGCATTGGTGGTTATGATATCTTTAAAGCTACCTGGAACGAAGAAAAAAAGAGATTTATGGGAGTTAAAAACTTAGGCTATCCCATTAATACCGTTTATGATGATATGAATTTTCGTGTTTCATATAATGGTAAATATGGCTATGTGGCCTCATTCCGAGGAGATACCAAAGGTGACTTTGATATTTACCGAATTACGTTCAATGATGTGGAAGATGATTATACGGTGATCATTGGTTACATTCAATCAAAAGATAACAGTCCGATTGAATTTAAAGATGTAATCGTAAGCGTTTATAATAGCATAACAAATGAATTGGTGGGAACATATCTACCTAACCCTGTATTGGGAAGGTTCATTATGATTTTACCTCCGGGAAAATACAACCTGGAATGCGAAGTACCGGGTTTTAAAACTTACAAAAAATATATTGAAATTTTGGATAAATCATCCTACCAAAAAGAAATAAACACTACTTTGGTATTGGAAAAATAAATTAAAAATAACATGGTACATATTTTAACCAACTCTAATTCCGTTTTGAATGACTTTATTGCATTCCTCCGGGATATTGACTTACAAAAAAATCCCGTAATGTTTCGGGATCGCATGGAAATGTTTGGTATTATAGGGGGATATGAAATTAGTAAGACGCTGGATTATTACATTAAAGACATTCAAACGCCCCTGGGAATATCGAAAATGAATTTAGTTAATACTAAAATTATAATTGCGTCCATACTTCGTGCAGGGCTTCCCATGCACCAGGGTTTGTTGAAAGTATTTCCATATGCCGAAAATGCTTTTATCGGGGCCTACCGCAAGCATCATAAAAGCAATCTATTGGAAATAGCACTGGATTACTTATCTTCTCCGTCATTGGAAGGAAGTACCCTCATTCTTTGCGACCCTATGCTGGCCACCGGAAAATCTATCGTTTTAACTCTTAAAGAAATGATTAAAAAATTAGGCATGCCCCGTCATATTCATATTCTTTCCATAATTGCCTCCAAACAAGGCGTTGATTATGTGAAATCCGAACTGCCTTCGGCGCATTATACCCTTTGGTGCGGCGCCGTGGACGATGAACTTTCTTCACAATATTATATTGTGCCCGGGCTGGGTGACGCGGGCGATCTGGCTTACGGCCCCAAAATTTGATGCTGAAATTTTTTCATTCCTATAGTCCTCCGTCACATACCCTCTATGCGGAATACCTTTCTGAAAAAGGAATTTATGAAGCTTATGTAAGTAAAAGCGTTGACCATGTTTTATCGGAATTAAGTAAAAGAAAATTTCCCCGATCGCAAATCCATCAATCCGTTTTGGAACTGGCCTTCAAGGCAGGTTACACCGATGATAAAATTTTAAGTCAAATAGAACGCATCAAGAATCCCGGCACTTTCTTTGTCATTACGGGGCATCAGTTATGCCTTGCCCTTGGCCCCGCTTTCATGTTAACCAAAATAATTTCTGCAATTAAATTATCCCGTGAATTAAAAGGCAAATATCCAGAATTTGATTTTGTTCCTCTTTTCTGGATGGCTTCGGAAGACCACGATGTTGACGAAATTTTACACTTTTCTTTGTTCGGAAAAACGGCATATATCAATAAAGAACCCTATAGGTTCCGCTTCTCGGGAAGTATCCAAACTCAAAAGATTGCGGAAGAACTCAGGATGTTTTTAAAAGAATTTAATTTCAACGATTTTCAATCCCAAATTATTCAGGAATTTTTGAATACCTATGAACATTCCATCGACTTAAGTGTGGCTACCGCAAAGCTTATTTATAAGTTATTTGGCGACGACGGTATTTTGGTTTTCGATGCCCAAAGCAAGGGCTTAAAATCGCAGGCCAAAGAAATGTTTTTAAAGGAAGCAAGAGAAAATTTTATCTTTCACTCCCTAAATGCTTTTTATTCCGCAAGGAATTTGAAGTTTGCCGTTCATCCGCAAATTTTTAATTTTTTCCTGGATGAAGGAGGGTTACGCATTAAACCTCTACCCGAAAATAAGACGCTTTCAAAAGCAAATCACAAACATTATGCTGTGGAATTATTGGAACACATCATCATGCATGAACCGGAAAGAATAAGCCCGAATGTCCTTCTCAGAGTATTATATCAACAAATGATTTTGCCCTGTGTGGCATATGTGGGCGGACCTGTCGAGGTCAATTATTGGGCACAAATGATACCCGTCTTTCATGCTCAGAATATTGTTTTCCCAAAGTTAATTCTCAGGCCTCAGGGTATTTTCATTAAAAAAAATATCATCGACTACCTTCAAAAAAATAAGATTGAACTGGAAGATCTTTCAAAGTTATCAACCGACGAATTGATAAAAAAATATGCCGTTTCCAATGACGTTGAGATAGATTTTGAAGTTGAAAAAAAGAATTTGGAAATGTATTATGATAAGATTATTCAAGTCATTGCAAAAGCAGAAAATTCATTGAAGGGCGCTGCCGAATCCGAAAAAACAAAAGCCCTGAACGGTTTGTTATCATTAAGGGAAAAGTATCTGAGGGCACTGAAAAAAAAGAACGAGACGTTTGTGAATAAAATATCAGCCATACACCAGAAACTTTTTCCTCAAAATCAACTTAACGAACGGGTGATTTCCACCATGGAGCTATTATTGGATGCCCGAATCGAAGATTTTAAAACAGCATTTTATTCGAATGTCAGGGTATCAGAATATCCTGAGCTTCAAAAGTATTTTTATTATATTTATTGATCAATATTATGCATGGCATTTTGTTAAATAAAACGATACTTGCAAACGGAACAAATAAAACCGACATTATAAAAAAAATACATGATGGCGAACGGCTTACGCCTGAAGAGGGGATACGGCTCTTTTATGATTTTTCCCTTCCTGAGCTTTCATACCTGGCTGAACTTGTTAACATTCGGAAGAGCGGCAATAAGGTGTATTTTAACCGGAATTTCCATATTGAACCCACGAATGTATGTGTTTATACCTGTGCATTTTGCTCTTATTCTCGTCTTATCAAGCACAGGAGTGAGGGTTGGGAACTGAGCATAGAACAAATCCTTCAAAAAGTAAGGGAGTTCGACGGAAAGCCCGTTACCGAGGTGCACATCACCGGAGGAGTAATTCCTACTCAGGATTTAAAGTTTTATACAGAATTGTTCCAAAAGATAAAGCAGCATCGCCCTGAACTTCACATTAAAGCGTTGACCCCCGTGGAAATGCATTATATTTTTAAAAAAGCCAAAGTAACGGTGGAAGAAGGCCTCAAAATTCTGGCCGATGCAGGTTTGGACAGCATGCCCGGAGGCGGGGCAGAGCTATTTGATGAAGAAATCAGGGAAAAAATAGCAGGGGGGAAGTGTAGTTCGCAGGTGTGGCTGGATATACACCGTTCATGGCACAAAATGGGAAAAAAATCGAATGCCACCATGCTTTACGGGCATATTGAAAAATACGAACACCGAATCGATCACATGGAACGCCTCCGTAGGTTGCAGGATGAAACCGCTGGATTCCAAGCATTTATTCCCCTGAAATTCAGGAATAAAAATAACCAGATGTCCGATGTCCCCGAAGTGAGCGTCACCGAAGATTTAAAGAACTATGCCGTGGCAAGGATTTATCTGGATAATTTTCCCCATCTCAAGACCTATTGGGCCATGATTGGGCGCGAGACCGCACAAATGGCGCTTCAATTCGGCTGTGATGACCTTGATGGAACCATAGACGATACGACCAAAATTTACAGCATGGCAGGCGCCGAAGAACAAAATCCGACGTTAACCACAGAACAAATAAAAAATATTATTATTTCTTCAGGCAAAATACCCGTGGAACGCGATAGTTTGTACCATATTCTTAACTGAATGCTATACGAATGAGTGAATACGCTTTTCCGGTG
>JAOAHO010000019.1 GCA_026415195.1 Bacteroidia bacterium
AATTAAAAAGGGCGATGTCATTCTGAGTATTCATGACTTCCCCGTTAACAGTGTGAGCGAGTTGCATGAACAAATAGCCAAATATCGCCCCGGCGATAAAGTTACGGTGAAATATTTGAGGAACGGAAAAGAATATATTTGCCACTGTACCCTAAAAAGCCTAGAACAAATGATCAGAGACAGTGAAAAACAATCCTATACTTCATCAAACGAGGATGATCGTGAAAATTCAACTGCATCCAAAACAAATAATTATTCCTCTGGATCTTCCGGTATCGAGAACAATGCCGCTTTAGGAGTTGAACTATCTTCGGTAACGGAACAGGAATTAAAAGGATTAGGAATAAAAAACGGTGTTAAAATCAGAAGTATATTGCCAGGCAGTAAACTCTATCGAGCTGGAATAAAACCCGGTTATATTGTTACGGCACTGAACAAAATTCCTGTCAATAATCCGTCTGAACTTAAAGAATTACTTCAAAAAACAAAAGGAGGCATTTTGCTGGAAGGGGTTTATCCTGATGGTCGTAAGGCCTATTATGGATTTGGAAATTAGGTAAAGAATTTGGTTTTTTGTAATTCGGAAAAAAGTTTTACCTTTGCCATCCGTTTTTGCCTCTGTTGAAAATTACATGCAAAAACAATAAAATTTAACGTTATGAGCAACTTATTGGATCAAGTCAAATCGATGCTGACGCCTAAAGTAAATCATCCTGAATTTAAAGCAGGCGATACCATCACTGTACACTATAAAATCAAAGAAGGCGACAAAGAACGCATTCAGCAATTCTCGGGCGTGGTAATTCAACGCAAGAACGAAAGAGCCACTGCCACCTTCACCGTCAGGAAAATTTCCAACGGAGTGGGAGTGGAAAGGATTTTTCCGCTGGCTTCACCTTTTATTGACAAGATTGAAGTAACCAAAAAAGGTGACGTGCGCAGGGCAAAACTTTATTACCTGAGGAACCTAACCGGAAAATCCGCAAGGATTAAAGAAAAAATAGCAAATAAAACCGAAGAATAATTTTTTTAATAAAAACTTGAAAACCATCTCCGTCGGGGATGGTTTTTTTGTTTATTTTCAGGCATGAAATTTTTTATTGATACGGCCAATTTGGCTCAAATTCGTGAGGCGCAGTCATTGGGTATCCTGGATGGCGTTACTACCAATCCTTCTTTGATGGCAAAAGAGGGGATTAAGGGTGCAGAAAACATCAAAAATCACTACAAAGAAATTTGCAACATTGTGGATGGTGATGTGAGCGCTGAAGTCATTGCCACCGATGTGGACGGAATCATTCGGGAAGGGGAGGAACTGTCAAAAATAGATCCAAAAATTGTAGTCAAAGTCCCCATGATTAAAGACGGCATAAAAGCCATAAAATATTTTGCTTCCAAGGGAATCAAAACAAATTGCACTTTGGTTTTTTCACCCGGGCAGGCCCTTTTGGCAGCCAAGGCAGGCGCCACGTATGTTTCCCCTTTCATAGGCCGCCTCGATGACGTGAGTACCGACGGGCTTCAGCTTATATCCGACATTCGAATTATTTACGACAATTACGGATTCAACACACAAATTCTGGCTGCCAGCATTCGCCACCCCATGCATATTATTGAATGTGCCAAAATCGGAGCCGATGTAGCCACTTGCCCTCTTGAACCGATATTGTCATTACTTAAACACCCTCTGACAGATAATGGTTTGACTAAATTTTTGGAAGATGCGAAAAAATTTTCTTAAAATATTGTTTTTTTTAAATTTTATCACGGCATATTCACAAAATGCCTATTGGACCTTACGCCTTCAAAGCAATGTTTACCTGAGAACCTGGACACTGACCACCAAAGCCGAAAAAACCGAAAAAGAAATTATGGGAGCAAAAGTGGTACTTTATGAAGCCACCACCAATAAGCCTATAGCCCAAACCGTTACAGATGATGAAGGAAAGTTTGTTTTGGATGTGCCCGGAAACGGGTTATATTACATTTTGGTCTCCTATCCGAATTGCAATACAAAAAAAATGACGGTGGATACCCGGAATGTTCCCGAAAAACTTCAAAATGAAAATTACAGGCCAAAATTTACGATTACAGGCGGGTTCATTATGGCAAAACCTTATCCCGGAATAAATTACGGCACCTTATCTGAATCATTGGTGCATGTGCAATTTATGGAGGGTAAGCGCGCATTTGATGATGATAAGAATTTTACGGAGAGGGGAGTAGGAATTTGTCAGAAAATTTATGAAGCGGAATGGGATTTATTCATGCGATTTTGCGATTTTAATAAAAAAGGAGATGCTGCTCTTGCCATACCTGATTGTCCATTGGCAAAGCAAATGTATGAAAGTGCATTAGCCCTTATTCCCGGAGAATTTTATCCCACTCAACAATTAGCAAAAATTCCTGATTGCTTAAAGCAAAACGAAAATAAAAAGAAAACCGAAGAAGAGAAAAAAGCACGTGAAGAACAAGAAAGGCTGGCCAAACAGAAAGAAGCCGAGGAAAAAGCTAAACGTGAAGCTGAGGAGAAAGCAAGGAAAGAAGCAGAAAAAGCAGAGAAAGAACGTCTGGCTAAAGAAAAAGCTGAACAGGAAAGATTAGCTAAGCAAAAGGAAGAAGAAGAAAGAGCAAAGCGTGAAGCCGAGGAGAAAGCAAGGAAGGAAGCAGATAGAGCAGAGAAAGAACGCCTGGCCAAGGAAAAGGCCGAACAGGAAAAATTAGCCAAGCAGAAAGCAGCCGAAGAAAAAGCCAGGCAGAAAGCTGAGGAAGAAAAACGCAAAAAAGAAGAAATGGAACGCCTGGCCAAAGAAAAAGCTGAAAAGGCAAAGGAAAAAGAAGCAGAACAAACAGCCAAAGAACAAAAAATCGAAAATGTTCCGGGTGAACCTTCGGAAGATCCCGATCCTAAGAAAGGAAAAGGCAAAACCACTACATACCAAATACTGGGCTCACAAGAAAATTATAAAAAAAATTTAATGAGAGCCAATGATCTTTTTAAAACAAAGCGATATGAAGAAGCTAAAAGCGCTTATCAGGAATGCCTCAAATATAAACCTGAGGATCCTCTGTCTAAACTCAGGATCAGGCAATGTGATAGTTTACTGAATTTAAAAAAATGATGAATTATCTTTTTGAGCGCTCAAAAAAATATTTATATACTACTCTGATATGTATGTATAAACTAATCTGTTCTTTAATTTTATGCAATTCCTTTTTTTTGATTTTATGTTCCCAGGATGAATATTTGGAATACCGTTCCGTACAAAATCCTCTTTATTGGAAAAACCGTAAGCCCCATCCTGATTACTGGCAACAAGACGTTCATTACACCATTAAGGCAGAACTGGATGATAATACCGATATCATTACCGGTGATTTGGAATTGATTTATTGGAACAATTCTCCTTTTGTAATTCATCATGTTTATTTCAATCTGTATAACAATGCTCAATGTGAAGGTTCTTATCTTTCTGATTTATACCGTAATAACGGTTATCGGCTTAAATTCTCTAAATACCGAAGCCAGGGCCTGGGTACTCAAGTATTGGAAATAAATGCCGAAGGAAAATCCCTGATTACGGAAACCGATAACACTGTCATGAAGGTGGCATTGCCAAAGCCACTGGAGCCGGGTGAAAACATTACCTTTAAAATCAAATTCAAAACTTATTTTGATGCGGAAGCCATGCGCAACCGCATGAAAATGTTTAAATCCTTTGGAAAAAAACACTACGACATAGTTCATTGGTATCCGCGCATCTCCGTATTCGACAGAAAATTCGGCTGGGTTACCGACCAACACATGGATCATGAATTCTACGGAGATTTTGGTTCCTATCATGTGGAATTTACCTTGCCTGAAGAATATATCATTGACGGAACCGGAGTGCTGATGAACGAAAAAGAAGTGTTGCCGGAAGTTTTGCGAAAAAAACTCGACCTTTCCAATTTCCTGAAAAAAGAATTCAACTCGCCTCCATCTGAAATTATTCCCAAAACCGGAAATAAAAAAACATGGATTTTTTCTGCCATAAACGTTCATGATGCCGCTTACACCGCCGATCCTAATTACCGAATAGGTGAAAAAAACTGGAACGGCGTACGCTGTATAGCATTGGTACAGGAACCCCATGCGGCAGGTTGGCACAATGCACCCGATTATATTGCTAAAGTTTTGGAAGTGAATTCTTCCATCATTGGCCCCTATTATTATCCGAAAATGATTTGTGCCGATGCCCAGGACGGTATGGAGTACCCGATGCTTACCCTGGATGGCGGATTCGATCCGGATTACAGAGGATTGTTAATTCATGAAATGACCCACAACTGGTTTTTCGGAATGTTGGGAAGCAACGAAACCTACAGGGCATTTCTTGATGAAGGATTTACACAATTCTTTACAGCCGAGACCTATCAACTGATAGAAGGCCCATTTGTGGTTTATGCAGAACCCATAAAGAAAAATTTGGCTCAAAAATATTACTATAATATGACCAAGCCCGTCAGGGTATGGGACGATGAGGCCTATAACGCCTATTATCAATCAAATGTTGTGCGCGACGAAAAGGTTACCCTGAACACCCATAGCGACGACTTCAACGGCGCCATACGCCATGGGGGCGGATACGGCCAGGTGTATTCCAAAACGGCCGTTATGCTTAAAAACCTGGAATATGTTTTGGGCAAACCATTATTTGATAAAGTAATTAAAGATTATTTTGAACGCTGGAAGTTTTGCCATCCCTACCCGGAGGATTTCCGCGAGTCGGTTTTTCTTTCCACCGGCATTGACCTGAATTGGTTCTTCGACCAATGGATCGAAACCACCAAGACCATTGACTATAAAATTTCAGGAATAAAAAATTTGGGTGAAGATAAATATGCCGTCAAGTTCAAAAGAATAGGAGAAATGCAGATGCCCATTGATTTTGCCGTTATTGATAAAAACGATAGTGCGCATTGGTTTCATATTCCCAATACATGGTATGCCAAAAAAGGAAATTTCACCGTTTTGCCACGATGGATAGGATGGGGGCCTAAGTTGAAAACTACCTATCAGGCCACCGTCACCATTCCGGGTGGAGTGAAAAATGTGATCATAGATCCAACCAGGCGCCTGGCAGATGTTTATATGCCCGATAATATGTTGAAGAAAAATTTTGAAGTAAAATTCAATTCTGAAATTTATCAAATACCTGACTGGAAAATTTATCAGTTCAAAGTTAGGCCCTCCGTTTGGTATAACGGATTTGACGGAATAAAGCCCGGTATTTACCTGCATGGCGATTATCTTAAAACACATCATATTATTGATTTTTACTCATGGATCAGCACTGCCATAGGGCAATACGGTATCAAAGAAGAAGAAGGAAGGAATAACTATCAGGTGCTTTCCCTGATGCTGAACTACAAAACACGTTTGAATTTCCTGAAGAAAACGAATTTCTATTTTCAGGGAAGGTACATGGAACAAATGGGGCTTGGTTTGGCAGGAATGGAACGCTTTAACGAAAGCAGATCATGGAGGTTTTATACACACGCCAAGGTGATGCATCATAAAAACCCCAAATACCTGATACATTCCAAGGAATGGGCAAAAGATAGCGTGGCCAATGCGGTGAACGGTGCATGGCATGCCGGCGCCGATTATCAATATTATTATTATTTCGGAAGCGGTAAAATCAATATGAATTTCAGGGCCCCGATTTTTACCAATAATTATGATTTTTCATCTTTTCAGTTATCGGCCGTGAACAAAAACAGGTTTTGGAAATTCGATTGGAACACGCGCTTTTTTGCCCAGTTGGGATGGGGAAGCAGGGCGCCTTCCGAAAGCATGCTTTATGTTTATGGTGCCAACAACGAAGATATCATTGAAGATAAGTTTATCAGGGCCTATGGCATAGTTCCGCGCACCTGGGGCGGATTTGGGGAAGTGACGGGGCATTTTCATTACGGAGGCGGTTTGAATTTGCGCGGATATTCCGGTTACCTGCTTCCGGTGGATTTGCCCGATGGCACTCAGGCATTTGAATATAAAGGATTTTCGGGTACATCCATAAACATGGAATTGGAATTCGGGCGATTGCTGTCGTTTTTGGCCATCAAAAAATGGCAACGTTATGTGGCCTTACAACCTTATTTGTTTGCCGATGCCGGGATAATATCCATCACTCCTTTCGATGCCTGGAAGTCAAGGTGGAGTTTTCCTATGGTGGATGCCGGAGCCGGAGTTGCTTTGAACATTAA
The DNA here is from genome assembly GCA_026415195.1 of Bacteroidia bacterium. Taxonomy (GTDB): domain Bacteria; phylum Bacteroidota; class Bacteroidia; order B-17B0; family Aurantibacillaceae; genus JAOAHO01. The sequence goes on from JAOAHO010000019.1 coordinate 6,253, forward strand.
ACGCTGGGGTGTGCTTTCAAATCTGAACCCCCTGGTTATTCGTGCCGATTTTCCATTTTTTATCAACCGCCTGCCTAAGAAAGAAAAAGATTATGTGCAACTCAGGTGGGTGATAGGAGTGGAAAGGGCTTTTTGATTACTGAATTCAGAAAGAAATTCCGAAAAGAATGTAAAATGAAAGATTTTTTATCCTATCAATATCATGATAAAAAAAACTTTTAATTTGTGAGTTATATCCGACATTAATCCCCGATTCTAAAAAAAAGTAGTTGTTTGTAAACAGCTTATCCCTGTAAGCCAAATTCAGATTTAAACCGAAATCTAAAAAGTTATATGCCGTGTGCCTGGTTGGGAAATCTAACTGAGTATATTCAGGAGTGTAAATTGCACTTTTTCGAAAAACCATTTGCCCACAGTAAGGCCCTCCGTTTAAAAAAAATGTATTTTTTCGATTCATGCTGATTCTGTAGCATAAAAATAAGTTTAGATAGTCGAATCGGTAAAATATTCTTTTAAAATCTGTTGATGTGTGCGTGTTTATATAACTGCCTTTTTCTTCATATAATATTTTAAAATTAAGCATATTGCTTTCTTCCAGTATATAATCTATAGAAAACCCTGTAGAATGTCCGAACTTGTATTTATAATCGAGATTGTTAATGATCCGATAAAATTTAGAATAATTCGGGCCGCTTACGATGCTGAAAAATAATTTTTTTTGAGGATTGTTATCCGAAAAAACAAAACAAGAAAACAAAAACAATGCTATTATTGATATGGATTTCTTCATCTTAAGCAAATTTATAAAAAAATAATAAAGAACTATTATTATATACTAAGATTGGGTCAAAATCAACAAAACTAAATGTTACCAAAGGATGAAATCATCAATTTAATTAAATTTTCTTTAAAGTTTTATATTGTTGAAATGACTTTTGAGTTAACGATGATAATTCCTTAAGCAATTTATCGTCAATTTCTTTGAAATTAAAACATGATTTTCCTTGCATGTGAGATTTTAGTTCTTCGTTGATTTCATCCAGCAAATCAGGGTAATAATAAACGGGCATTAAATGAAAAGAAACATAAGATTTTTTGATTTGAACCGCACCGAAAAATTCGCCTTTTTTATTCGCGCCCGATATGCGGGTATTGAGGTAGTAGTTGTCTTCTTTATCATGAACAATGGTGAGTTCTGATTCATATTTTTTTAGAATTGATTTTAGTTTTTGAAAGGTGTTTTTATCAGCCATATAATTTTAATTGAATAAGTGAATTGGTAATTCGTTTTATTTTCAAACCGGTTTTGGGGTATTTTTAACTACTTATTATTTCTTTCGTTATGTTCATCCAATGCAGTTGTTAAAAGTTCTTTAACGGCATGAATGTCAATGTCTTGTTTATTTTTGAATTTTATATGCCCTAACATTTTTCCGGTTCCCTGAAGCAATTTCTTTGAATCATTCAGTTTAGCCCCATGAAAAAATCCAAGATTTACCGAGTCCTTAAGGGGTTTGATATAACATATTTCACCCTTCATGTTTTTTTCTGTGCCGAATGTGATCATCTTGTCGGCATGATCAATCCACATTTTCTTTTCAGGTAACATTACTTTTTTTGTCAGTTCAAAAATCATTTTTCCGATTTCAGCAACTTCCGGATTAAACTGAGAAAAGAAATCATCAAGATCATGTTTCATATTCATATCTTATTTTAAAGTAAAGTATGTTTCATTTTTTACCTTCTTTCATTCGTACCTCAAAATCCTGAAAGGCATAATGCCCGTAATGTAGCGGGTGGGGAGCATTAAAGTCAGCATGCAAATTGCCGTCAAGCCAAGGTTAATCAGCACTATTCCTTTAAAATTCCATCCTATGGCCACATGGTTGATGTAGTAGGTGGCGGGGTCAAGGGTTACGAAATGATATTTCCATTGCAGGAATGCAAGCAGTAATCCCAACAGGTTTCCCAACAATATCCCCCTTGCCAATATGTGCCAGGCCACAAAAAAGAATATATCCCTGATGCCGCTGTGGCTCATGCCAAATGTTTTAAGCAGGCCTATTTCCCTGACGTGCTCAATAATTAAAATCAGCAACGCCATCATGGCATTGACGATGCACACCACTGCCATCAGCCCGATTACCACCATGCCGTTGATGTCGAGTTTTTCGAGCCAAATGAAAAAGGAGTACAAACGGGTTTCCATTGGCAAGATTGAGTAAGCATGAAAAAAATATGCACTGAGTTCGCTGCCTAAATGCGGATTTTTGAGCGTGGTATAGTTTATAATCTCAAAGCCCGAAAAAAAATCATCTTCCCATCTGTTTATTTTTTGCAGCGCATGAATTCCGGTGAAGGCGGGCTCGGCCATGGCATCCGATCCTACATTGTCATACCATCCGCAAACCCTGAATCTCCTGGATTTAGGTACATACGATGTAATCAGTTTTCCCGACGCACTGTCTATGGCTTCCGATTTAACCAAAAAATACACCCTGCACACAGTTCCGGTATCAATCCCAAAAGAGGCGGCAAACGTGCGGGGCAATAGCATTTCCGGTGTTTTTTGCCCGGCGCTGTCATGGAACCAACGGCCCTTCACCAATTGTATTTCCGTCATGGCCGGATGGCCCTTTCCTATGCCCTTTAAAATCAATCCTTCGCTTTGATCCTTATACCTTAGTAAAGCCGTTTTTTGAATAAAAGGATGAAAGGAAATACCTTTAAAATATTCTGATGCAAGGGCAACAGAGTCAGAAGATACCCTGACATAATTCCATTCCGTCCCTTCCGTGTTCTTTGGCATTATTACTATGTCGGGAAAAAATTTTCTGATTTGCCTGATGGTTTCTTTTTTAAAACCGTCCACCATGCACACTGAAAGGATCATCACCGCCACTCCCAATGTGATGCTGGCAACGGAAATCCTGACGATGGGTTTGGAAAGGGAACGTTCCGGATTGTGCAATACGATTTTGCGAGCCAGATATTTGCTTAACTTCACGCTTCGGAACATGCCCAAATATATTATTTTATTTTTCGTTGCCTTATCGTTTTTTGGGCAAAACCGTTTTCCTCAGATACAGGATTATGCTTCCATCATTTGTGGTGCCGACCAAATACATGAGTACCTTCCTTTGCTGAAGGGCAGGAGGGTGGGCCTGGTAACCAATGCTTCCGGACTTGTCGGAAAAAAACACATCGTTGATACACTCAGGGCATTGAACATAAATATTGTAAAAATATTTTCCCCCGAGCATGGTTTTCGTGGCATGGCCGATGCGGGCGAGAAAGTGGGCAGCACGGTGGACAGCATTACGGGCATTCCCGTTGTCTCGTTATATGGAAAAAAGAAAAAACCCGAACATGAAGATTTGAAAGGATTGGATATCATGGTATTCGATATTCAGGATGTGGGGGTAAGGTTTTATACCTATTTATCTACATTGCATTACGTGATTGAAGCGTGTGCAGAATTTCCAAAGCCCCTCATTGTGTTAGACAGGCCCAATCCCAACGGTTTTTACATAGACGGGCCGGTGATGAAAAAAGAATTCCGTTCTTTTCTCGGTTTACATCCCGTACCAATAGTTTATGGCATGACCATTGGCGAATATGCAAATATGATATTGGGTGAAAGATGGGTTTCGTTTGTAAGAAGGACGTTCCAAATGGTTGTCATCCCTTGTAAGAATTACGATCGTAATAAGACCACACGTTTGCCCGTACCGCCATCCCCCAATTTAAATTCTTTTGAATCTGTGTTACTTTATCCCACACTTGGTTTGCTGGAAGGCACAAAAGCATCCGTGGGGCGTGGAACCCCATTTCCATTTCAATGCATCGCCCATCCTGAGTATCCCGATACGGAGTTTTGTTTCATACCCCGGGCCAATGCCGTCAACAAACGCCCCCTTTATGAAGGGCAACGTTGTTGTGGAATTAATTTAAGTCAAAGCCGGTACCTTACTCAACATCCGAAAACGATAATGCCGGAATGGATCAGGCAATTTGCACTGCGCTTAAAAAAAGAGGATTTCTTTACTAAGAATTTTGAGCCACATGCAGGAAATGCCGAACTGAGAAAACAATTAGTGTCAAGAATTTCCATATCCGATATTCGCAAAACCTGGCAGAAGGATTTGGAACAATTTAAAAAAATAAGAAAAAAATATTTAATTTATCCCGATTTTGAATGAATATCTCCGGTTGGAAAAACCGCCTTAAATCTTTCGGAGCAATTTATGCTTTTTATCGTTTTTTGAAAAGTATTGTCCGGCAGTTCAGGAGGTGGATTTGGTCACTACAATACGGAAAGTTAACCAAACAGGATTTAGTTCATTTTTTTTCCGAAATCGGAATGAAAGCGGGGGATGTGTGGATGGTGCACTCTTCCCTGAATGCCATGGGTTTTGTGGAAGGAGGGGCAGGAACAGTGGTGGATGCCATACTGGAATTATTGGGGCCTGAAGGCACATTGGTTATGCCATCATTCCCCGCCGTAGGCAAAAATGCTGATTATGTTAAAACACACAGAGTTTTTGATGTGCAGAAAACACCTTCAGCCATGGGAGTAATAACAGAAACTTTCAGAAAAATGCCCGGGGCGGCAAGAAGTTGGCATTTAACCGACAGCGTCTGTGCTTTTGGCAAACATGCACGCTATCTGACAGAAAATCATCATGAATGCCTTCGGCCTCACGAAGAAGGAAGTCCATTTGAACGGTTTGTCCGCCTGGAAGGTAAAATTTTATTGATAGGCGTGCATCTTGATACTTTAACTTTATTGCATGTATCCGAAGATGCCATTCCGGGTTTTCGTTATCCCGTATATCTTCAGGAACCGGCAGAGTATGAAATAATTACACCTGACGGAAAAAAAATTAAATCCAAAACCATGGTGCATAATCCTGACGTCTCAAGGCAAAGAAAATGCGAAGGATTATGGAAGCATTTTATCAGGGAGGGCTTTGCTTTTGAAAAAAAGTTCAAAGGTTGTGCTTATCGGATAATTGATGCAAAAAGCATGACGCAATGGTTGATTAAGGCCTATCATGAGAAGGGCATCACCATGTACACTCCTGACGGTTTAAACGATTAGTTATGTTCGTTTGCCTGACATTTGATTATGAATTATTTTTCGGCAGCCGAAGCGGAACCGTTAAAAAATGCCTTTTGGAACCTACGGAAAAACTCCTTCAAATTTTTTCAAAGCATAAAATACAAACTACGTTTTTTGTAGATGCATCGTATTTACTTAAACTAAGAGAATCGGCAATACAAAATCCGTTTTCGGCCGATGAATGGAGTATGATTTCAACACAATTAATTTACCTGGTAAACGATGGCCACGAATTAGGTTTGCATATACATCCGCATTGGATGGATGTTGAAAGAAAAGGCAAGAATTGGCAAATGTCCACCGATCGATATCGTTTTCATCAGTGGGAGAAGGATATCAGGGATCAGCATTTTAATGAAGCATGTGCATTGCTGAGGGAATATTACAAAGGCCTTGCTTCATTCAGGGCCGGCGGATGGTGCATACAACCTTTTGAAGATTTCAAGGCACTTTTTGAAAAAAACAGATTGTTTATTGACAGCAGCGTTGTTCCGGGTTTTAAAATGAATACTCGTCATCACCAATTCGATTTTACTGATTTCCCGGAAGGAAAAAGTTATCTGAAATTCAGCTATGACCCTTGTAAGGAAGATGCCGATGGGCCGTTTTTGGAATTGCCGGTAAGTGCCGATATCATTAGCCCATGGCATCAGTACAAAATGTTTTGGTTTCATCGTATTAACCCTGAAATTCATTTGCCTTTGGGAGACGGAGATTGGATTAAAGACAAATCATTTCATTACAAGAAATATATTTTTCCTTATAAGCATTTTGCTTCAACAGACGGATACTATGTATCCCGAATGAAAAACAATCTTATGAAAACATTTAAAAAGGGTGAGGATATATACATTACCCTTGGCCACCCTAAATCCATGTCGGTGTATAGTTTTGAGGAGTTGGAAAAATTTATTGTTTTTGCCAAAAGTCAAGGTGTGCGTTTTTCTACTTTAAAATCTTTGGCAGAAGGGCTGATTTAATGTGTTGGTTGATAAAGGAAAATTTCGGAAATTTGCTTTCGAAAACGCCTGCCCGGATGGTGGAATTGGTAGACACGTACGTTTGAGGGGCGTATGCCGCAAGGCGTGAGGGTTCAAGTCCCTCTCCGGGTACTAATCTCCTGAATTGCGAAGTTTTTTCATCATCTGCTTTGTTTTATTGCTGCCATTCTTTTACGTTGCCGATACTTTAAAACTAAGAAAAACCTTGGCTTTTTCAGCCACTGCAGGTATGGGCATAGGTTCTTTACTGTGGTTGCAAAAGGTTTGGTATGCCCCTTACCATAACGAAAAATTTCACTTTTTTGATGATGCCGGGGAATGGTTGCAGATGGACAAAGCCGGGCATGTGTTTACGGCTTATCAGGCCTCAAGAATTCTGGGAAATTATTACGAGAATTCCGGAATTAAGCATCCTTTTTTGTGGTCATCGGGGATTACTTTGGGCTACCTTACAGCCATAGAAGTTATGGACGGATTCAGTTCCGGTTGGGGGTTTTCCAAAACCGATTTTTGGTGTAATATCCTGGGAACAATACCGGCAACCCTAACTGAATATGAGTTTTTGAAAGGTGTGAAATTTAAATTTTCTTATGTTCCGCATTCTAAGCTTTACAGGCAGAAGCCCGCATTACTTGGTTCTAATTTTGCCGAGCGTGTTTTAAAAGATTACAATAATCAGGCCTACTGGTTCAGTATTCCCTTCTTCCCTGGAAATGGAATTCATAAAGTTATATGTATTTCTTTGGGTTACGGTGCCGATGGCATGTTAAGCGGGCATCCTGTTGCAGGAGACGGAAGAGCACGCAACTTTTACCTGAGTTTTGACATCAATCCGAATGCTTTACCTATCAGAAAGAAAATATGGAAAAAATTGTTTGGGGTGTTTAATGTTTTAAAGTTGCCTTTTCCCGCCGTTGGAATAAACAAAAATGGAATGTTTTTTACGATAAGATGACTTAATATCGGATAAAAAAATATTTTGATTATCCGATATTAATTTGTAAATTTGGGTGTGGAAAAATGGTATAGGATAAATGATGCCCTTTTAGCCGCAATTGATGAACACCTTCAAAGGTTGAGCGAGAAAAAATCCCGCCTCGACCAAAGAAGGCCTTTGTCTCCTTCTGCCCTTGAGAGGATTAAAAGTGAACTCTATCTGGAATGGAACCATCATTCCAATGCAATAGAAGGCAATACGCTTACCCTGAACGAGACCAAAGTCGTACTGCAGGACGGCCTTACCATTGGAGGTAAATCCTTAAGGGAACACCTGGAAATAGTCGGCCACAATGAGGCCATTGCTTTTGTGGAACAACTTGCACATCCAAAGTATGTTCTTAATGGCAAGGACATACTGGAACTGCATAACATAATTATGCATCAGGTTCAAAAAGATATTGCGGGAAGAATCAGGAACGGTGCGGTAAGGATCAGCGGAGCCAACTTCATTCCTCCGGCTCCCCATAAAGTTCCTGAACTGTTCGATGACATGATTTATAACATCGTTTCTTTGAATAATACATATCATCCGATATTAATTTCCGCTTTGCTTCATCATCGTTTTGTTTGGATACATCCGTTTTTTGATGGTAACGGCCGTGTTGCACGCCTCGTGATGAACCTTTTGCTCATGAGCAAAGGATATCCGCCTGCCATTATTCTGAAAGAAGACCGAAAGAAATATTACGATGCCCTGAACAAAGCCAATCATGCCGACTATGAAAAATTTTTTCTTTTGATTTTGCAGGCAGCAGAACGTTCAATGAATATTTACCTCGGCACTTTCCCTGATGCCGACCACTATGATACTATCTCTAACATTGTATCTGAACCTGATGTGCCCTATAACAGCGAATATGTGAGTTTGCTGGCAAGAAGGGGGAAAATTGATGCCTACAAAGAAGGCAAAAATTGGTACACTTCAAAAAATGCCATAAAGGAATATATATCGGGTAGGAAAAGGGTAAGGAAATTAAAATAGTAATCTAATTACATTGATGCTTCCATCTTTTATGAGTCCACAGCCAACATTCGGGCTGTTGGCGGATATTATTTTCCAGGGCTTTTACATGCTTTTCAGTGATTGACTGTTCATTTTCATTTATCGGTTTTTCCGTAATAAGTATGGCATCCACCTGATACATTCCTTTTGAAATTTTGATAACGGGAAAATATACCACAGGTGCATTGAATTTTTTTGCAAGCTTTTCAGGACCTTTGAATACGGTGGTTTTTTTGTTCAGGAAAGGAAGGCAATAGGAATGTTCCGGAGGGGCGCTTTGGTCGGCAATCAGGCCGATGATGAATTTTCCGTCGGGATGTTGCCTGATGTATCTGAGCAAACCATTCATGGGAACAGGAATGGTTCCGAATCTGCTTCGTAAATTCTGCATCCAGGCATCAAATTTTTTGTTTGTCAACGGGTGATAAACTCCCAGCAGGGGAGTGGAAAATTGTGCGGCGTAACCTGCATTCACCCATTCCCAGTTTCCGCAATGGCCCAATACGGCAATGATGTATTGATATTTTTGGGGCAGTTCATTCAGTAGTTTTGTTGCTTGTTCCGTAAATCGTACTCTGTTGGATATCTCTTCGCGGGGTATCCTTTGTAACATAAGCACTTCCACAAATAAATCGCTGAAATGCCAGTAAAATTTTTTTTCTAATTCCCTAAGTTCATTTTCTTTTTTATCAGGAAAGGCAAAAGATAAATGTTCCCTGACTACTTTTTTTCGATAACCGACTATGCGGTAGATAAAAAAATAAAATACACGGCTTATTCCATAAAGAACGGAGTGGGGGAGGGGGGATAGTATTTTCAGGGCATACAGCACTCAAAAATTGGGTTTGAGGGCATATTTAGAATAAAATTGGGTTATTTCATTTACGGCGTCTTCGGCCGTATCTACCAGTTTGAAAAGATCAAAGTCTTCTTTGCTGATGTTGTGTTCTTTTTCATACATGGTGTGTGTCATCCAGTCCATAAGCCCTTTCCAGTAATCGGTTCCCACCAGGATAACGGGGAATTGGGCAATCTTGTCGGTTTGTACCAAAGTAAGGGCTTCAAACAGTTCGTCCATGGTGCCAAAACCTCCTGGCATACCGATAAACCCCTGAGAATATTTCAGAAAAATGGTTTTTCGTACATAAAAATAATCGAAGAAAATACTCAGGTCTTTATCAATATAATCGTTAGGTTTTTGTTCAAATGGCAATACGATGTTCAATCCTATGCTGGGCCCCCCGCCTCGTTTGGCGCCCTTGTTGGCGGCTTCCATGATGCCGGGCCCTCCGCCCGTAATAACACCAAAACCCTCTTTCACCAGCCGGTATGCAATTTCTTCGGCCATGATGTAGTATTTGTTATCGGGCTTGGTGCGGGCACTTCCGAAGATGCTCACGCACGGACCGATGCGGCTCATTTTTTCAAACCCCTCAACGAATTCACTCATGATTTTGAAAATTTGCCAGCTGTCACGGGCTTTAATGTCGCTCCAGTCTTTTTTGGTAAAAGCGCGGCGGATCTTTTCTTCGTCCTGATTGGTCATGAATTAAACAATTTATTAATTCAATACGTAAAAATCAGGCAAATTGTGCAAATACATATTATTTTTTTTGATTTTTTCGCAATTCCAGGTAATCATTCAGTAAAATGGCAGCTGAAATCTTGTCCACCAAAGCTTTGTTTTTACGTTTTTCTTTACTGATACCTGAAAGTAAAATCGTTTGGGAAGCTATGCTGCTGGTGAAGCGTTCATCGATGGTATGGATGAGAATGTCCGGAAACTTTTTTTTAATTGTATCCGCACATGCCTTTACAAGAGGTGAAATATCATTCATATCATTATTCAATGTTAAAGGCAAGCCGATCACGATTTCGGATATGGGATCTTTTTGATTTAGTTTTTCCACGTATGCCAGAATTTCCTCCGTAGGAATAGTCTCGAGGGGTTGGCCAAACATCTGAAGGGGGTCGGAAATGGCAAGCCCGGTGCGCTTAATACCGAAATCTATGGCTAAAATGCGCCCCATTCAGAAAATATTTTTTTCTTTGGCTTTACGCAACATGAATTCTTCCACCTCGGGACTGTCCCATTTTTCTTCAATACCGGGCATTTTAAGCACTTCATCCATAATTTCCTGAAGTTGTTGTCCTTTTCTCAGGGCTTCACTGTAGCGAATATGAGGGCTGTAGGTTACCATGCTGTACAATGGTATCCAAGCGTTGGGATGGCGTTCGTGCACGTGTTGCTCAATTTTCTTTTGTAAGATGAATTCCGGCCTTGCAGTTTTGTCACGCATTTCAATGAAATTACCGATAGCCAGATCGGCAATGGCATCGCCGTCGGGCTTTCGAAGTAGCTGATATTCGGGAAGGGCCAAATCAAAATTATCCTCATATTTGTCAAGCAATTGGTTCAATACATAGCAATCCTCAAAACCACAGTTCATGCCTTGTCCAAAGAACGGGACTATGGCATGGGCGGCATCACCGATTAATGCCACCGTGTTTTGATTAAATACCCAAGGGTAGCATTTTACAGTAACCAGGGAAGAAGTGGGGTTGGAAAAAAAGTCTTCTTTTAATGTGGGCATCAACGTGACGGCATCGGGAAAATGCTCCTTAAAAAAATACTCCACATCGGAAGGAGTTTGCAGTTGGCTGAAATTAACAGGACCTTCATTGGGAAGGAAAAGGGTGCAGGTAAAATTCCCGTCGGGGTTGGGCAGGGCAATCATCATGAAATCTTTTCTTGGCCAGATATGAAGGGCGTTTTTTTCGATGAGGAATGAATTTCCGGGGCCAGGGGGAATCAGGAGTTCTTTATAGGAACAGTTGATAAAAAATTGGTGATAATCGAATCTGTCCTGAGTGAGTTGCATATGAAGCCGGACACCGGAAAAGGCACCGTCAGCTCCGAAAAGGATATCGTAAGCAGATTTAATTTCATGGTTGTTTTTGTCGATAAATACAGCATACCCAGAGCCATCGGTATGCGAAAACCTGTGTTCAAAATGTATTTTTACATTAGGTAGTTTCTCGGCAATATCCATAAGGCGTTTATTAATCTCACCCCGACTGACGGAATTTATTGCTTGATTTTTTTTTCCGTAAGGAAGAAAATAAGGTTTTCCGTCAATAGGATGGATCATACGTCCGTACATTGGAATTATCAGGTCTTGTATTAAATGTTCGGCATTTGCACCTTTTAACCCAAGGATTCCCCTGTCGCTCAGAGCAAGGTTTATGCTTTTTCCTGCCGACATCGTAACTTTCCTCATGTCGGCCCGTTTTTCGAAAAGTTCCACTTCATGTCCGCGTCTGGCAAGGTAAATGGATAAAAGTGAACCAATAAGACCGGAACCGGAAATAACAATTTTCTTTTTGTTTGGCATAATAAATTCAAATGAAGTGAATTTCCGTAAAAAATTGAAACTAAAAAAAGACGTAGGTCATTAAAATTAATATTAGCTTGAATATGAGTTAACCGATGGTGTTGACGATAAAAAACTAACTCAGTCTTTATGGCTTTGGCAAAAGCACCTTACGGCTAAGCTTAATTTTTTTGGTTTTTGGGTCGTCGCCCAAATATTTCACTTGAACAATATCGCCTTCTTTTAAAATCCCCTCTAGGGTTTCGGTACGGTTCCAGTCGTATTCACTGATGTGGAGTAATCCATCACGTCCAGGCAATATTTCTACAAAAGCTCCATATGGCATAATGGCTTTTACCTTTGCATTATAAACCTCCCCGATTTCAGGAACTGCTACAATCTTTTTAATCTCTGCTTTTGCTGCTGCTACGCTCTCTAAGCTGTTTCCGAAAATTTCCACAACCCCCACACCCTCTTTATCTTCAATTACAATAGTTGTTTTGGTATTACGCTGAATTTCCTGAACAATTTTTCCACCAGGTCCAATTACGGCACCAATCATATCTAGCGGAATATTAAACTTCTCGAACCGGGGTGCGTGGGGTTTGTATTCTGGACGTGGAGCGGGGATGGCTTTCAGCATTTCCCCGAGAATATGGATGCGCCCTTTTCTGGCTTGTTCCAAAGCTTCTGCCATGATTTCATAAGGCAATCCTTTAACTTTAAGGTCCATTTGTACGGCTGTGATGCCGTCCTTGGTACCGCACACTTTAAAATCCATGTCGCCCAAGTGGTCTTCATCGCCAAGGATATCGGAAAGCACAGCATATTTTCCGTTTTCGCCTGTAATTAATCCCATAGCGATTCCGGCAATGGGTTTTTGTATTTGAATTCCGGCATCCATTAAGGCCAGGCATCCGGCACAGGCGGTTGCCATGCTGGATGAACCGTTGCTTTCCAGAATATCGCTCACAATGCGTATAGTATAGGGAATATCGGTGGGTATCATTCTTTTAAGTGCCCTTAGGGCAAGGTTACCGTGTCCGATTTCTCTTCTTCCCGGCCCGCGTGACGGGCGAACTTCACCAGTGCTGAAAGAGGGGAAGTTATAATGTAAAATAATTCTTTCTTCATCCTGATAAAAGGCTGCATCAATCAAAAGTGCATCCAGAGGGGTTCCCAATGTTACGGTCGTTAACGACTGGGTTTCTCCACGAGTGAAAAGAGCACTTCCGTGTGCTCCGGGCAAATAATCTACTTCACACCAGATTGGTCGGATTTCATCAGTTTTTCTTCCGTCCAGGCGCACTTTTTGATCCAAAGCCAGTTTTCTGACCGCATGGTATTCCACTTCATGATAGTATTTGTTAATCAAGGCCTCTTTTTCTTCCAGTTCCTCTTCGGAAAATTGCTTTTTAAATTCTTCCAATACAGCGGAAAAATCTTCCTTTCGTTTTTGCTTATTGGCTTGAAGTTTAGCGGCTACGGCAAAAACCTTATCAAAAAGTTCTTTGAAAATTCTGTCTTTTAGTTCAGGATCATTTACCTCGTGGTTATATTCCCTTTTCTTTTTCTCTCCTGCTTTTTTAACAAATTCATGTATGGCCCGTATATGTTTTTTAATAGCTTCATGAGCAAATTTTATAGCTTCCAGCATTTCTGTTTCCGAAATTTCGTTCATTTCACCTTCCACCATCACGATATCGTGTTCTGTTGCACCCACTATCATATCAATAGTGCTGTCTTTCATTTGACTGAGCCCCGGGTTAATCACCAATTGACCATTAATTTTTCCGACCCTTACTTCACTGATAGGACCATCAAAAGGAATATCAGATACGGCTAAGGCAGCAGATGCCGCTAATCCTGCTAATGCATCGGGTTGAACTTCCCCATCACTGGAAATTAAATAGATCTGAATTTGAATGTCGGCATGATAATCCTCGGGGAAAAGCGGGCGCAGTGCACGGTCAACTAATCGGCTGATAAGGATTTCATAATCCGAGAGTTTTCCTTCCCTTCTGTGAAATGAGCCAGGTATACGCCCCGTGGAAGCAAATTTTTCCTGATAATCTACGGTAAGAGGTAGAAAATCTACTCCCTCACGGGCTTCTTTATTACTTACTACAGTGGCAAGCAACATGGTATTGCCGACTTTCAGAACCACAGATCCGTCTGCTTGCCTGGCCAGTTTGCCGGTTTCCAGAATGGCTTGTTGTCCGTTACCCAAGTCGAAACTGTGTGTAATGCCTTTTAATGTTTGCATATGTTTATATTTTTAATAAAAAAAGGGGAGTGGCAATACGCCAAATACTCCCCCCCTTTTTTTGTTTTTTGTTTAATGTTTACTTTCTAATATCCAATGTTTTAATAATATTTCTATAACGCTCAATATCTTTCCTTTTCAAGTAGTCAAGAAGAGCTCTTCTTTTACCAACCAAAGCAATTAGTGCCCTTTGAGTAACAAAATCCTTTTTGTTTTTTTTGAGATGTTCAGTCAAATGGTCGATACGATAAGTAAAAAGGGCAATTTGCGATTCGGCACTACCGGTATTTTTATCATTACCGGAATATTTTTTAAAAATTTCTTTTTTTATTTCAGAGGTCAGATACATAGTATTAAAAATTGAACTGCAAATATAATGATTTTTCATTTATTGCAAACAAATATCGTTTCGTTCCGAGGCAAGCGATAATAATCTTTTTCTTTTTCTGAAAGTTCATCAATAAATCTGTTTTGATCTACTTTAAAACCAGCCTGGGAAAGCAAATCAGGATAATCGCGCCCAAAAAGGCGTAGGTGGTCTTTTTGCCAATAGTATTTTTCACGGTCTTCCGGTGTTTTGATGTTAGGATCTTCCAGGGTTTTTTCCCTTTCCATGTCGATGGGTACCTGAAAAATTCCCCATCCTCCGGGCTTCATTACACGGTATAATTCTTTCATACATTGTTGGGCATCGGCCACATGTTCCAGGACATGATTACAAAAGATAATGTCGAAGCTGTTGTCGGGGAAAGGAATTTGATGCAAATCGAAGTGGTAATCGGCAAGTGGGCTGTTTAAGTCTCCTGTAATATATTCCAGATTATTCATCGATTTGAATTTTTTGTAAAAACATTGTTCTGGGGCTATGTGGAGTACTTTGTATTTTTTTTTAAAAAAATCTGTTTTCCTTTCAAGAAAAAGCCATATCAACCTATGCCTTTCCAACGATAAACTACCCGGACATAAAACATTTTTTCGTTTTGATTTAGGGCTGTATCCATAAGGCAGGAATTTACGATAAGTCCTTCCGCTGATGGGATCTTTGTATCGGTTTCCGTAATAAATAATCGGGGCGATGTGTGAAAATATTAAACTTAAACGAATAAGCCAGGGGCGTGGGATGGTTCTGAGCAACCAATGAAACATTTCCTAAAATTACCGAAAATAAAAAAGCCATGCGCCGGGCATGGCTTATTGCAAAATAACAGAGTAATTTATTCCTTAACGAATTTACGTACCATTTTCACACCCTTATATTCGATAGTTATGAAATAAATTCCTTTCTCCAATTTTGAAATATCCATTAAGTATTCCTGTTCTCCACCGTTAAATACCACATTAACAGGTGAGAATACTTGTTTTCCGCTAACATCAGAGGTGTTGATGGAAATGTTCTGAGGTTCGCCCAGGTTCATTTTAATCGAAATTTGATTGGTGGCCGGATTTGGGAATACACGAAGGGCAACTTCTTGTGTAAATTTATTAATACCTGTAAAGGCAGTAAAATTAACTTCATCTATGTACAGGCGATTTCCAAATCCACTACCATTTTCGTCTTCTTTGAACCAAAAGCGTGCATAAACACAAGGCGAGTTGATGAAATTAGCAAAATTTGGATGTGCGGAACAATCATAAAATTTCCATTGATTGGAATTCGGAATAAAGGGGATGCTGGTTACACCACCTGAACCACTGGCCATCTGAGCTGCGGAAAGAGCAAATACATCTTGCCAGGTTCCTCCGCAATCGTTGGAAAGTTGTACTCTGAATTTATCGTTATTATTAGTGCTGGCTCTTGCGTATGCATATTTGAATGTCAGAAATGCCCCTGAGTTCGACAGGAAATCCATGGATGGCATGTTAAGGATATCGATGTGGTTTGCGGGGCTTGATGTGCCATCCATAAGGAAAGAGACATTACCATGGGATGCCGCAAGTGAAGTAACCTGCCAGGTTACGGACCCCGAATTCATATTTTGAACTGACCAATTCGGTGGGGTATTAGCAGATTCAAAACTTTCAGAGAAGGGGGTAGGGGCAGTAGCAACACCGTTGATTGCCAGAACGGTTCTGGTTTTTACGCTAGACCCCTGGGCATTGCTAACCGTTAATGAAACCACACTGGTTCCAACGTTCATAAAGGTGATGTTGGTAACAGATGCGTTTGGTGCTGATATTGTGGCACCATTGGTTGCTGCCCATTGCCAGGAAGTTACGGTTCCATTGTAGGATATGTCTTTAAATTGTATAGCCTGGTTGGAACAAACGGTATAGGAATTATTTACAGAGACAAAATCAGCAATGGGAGGGCATGGTGTAGTGGAGTTAATAGCAGTAAATGTATGGTTTGAGGCAGTAACAAGATTATTTCTTCCCGCAACACTGCTTTGTAAGGCATTTCTCATGGCTGTTGTTTGACCTTGTGTGAACATCCGCGGGCAATCGGAATAATTCATTATATTTTCAACATTGTTTTTGCCGGCCATAGCGGGATTGGTTTGAGTGCATGCAGTCGTTAAACTGGAAGGACAACCGCCAAATTCTCCTTTCGTAACGGGAGTATCTATAATTCCATCGTCTCCGCATGAAACCCCCGGATTGTTGGTATTTCCCCATGTGTGGGAAAGGTTAAGCCAATGACCAATTTCATGAGAAAGCATACGGGCGTTTGGTGGACTACCACCTGAAAGATATTGGTAGTTATACACTATACAATCTGCTGGAGAACCAGTAGGCCAGGCGCCCGGTTTGAAAGTATAACCTACGATAATTCCACCCCCGGTAACAGTAGTTGATGGAATGATTTGGTTAACAATATAAATGTTTAAGTATTTTGTAGGATCCCACGTATAAACACAGTTAGAAGCATGACTGCTTTGAGACCAGTTAGTTTTACTATCGTAATAATGATTTATACCACTTGTACAATTACCATTTGGATCGCGTTTTGCCAGCATAAAAACAATTTCGGAATTAACATAGTAAGGTTTGAAAAATGGCGTAATAAGATTAGTATCGGAACTGGTACGGGCAAAATCTTTATTAACCTGTGCAAGGGCATTAATGATTACCTGATCACTTACGTTTTCAGGCCCTCCCAGGTGTAAGACGTGAAATACGACAGGAACAGTATAAACAGGGGGTGCTGATGTTTTTTGGGTTTGGGAATTACCGTTTCTTAACATTTCAAGATATTCCTTCTGAGCTGCCTCGTAACGCTTTTTAGCTTCAGGGTCTTTACTAAAAAGTTCTTCCATGGCTTCATAGGTGTAACATGGAATTTTCTTATCGTGTTGGGAATATAATACCATCATTCCCATTAGCAGAATTGAAAGGAAAGTGTTTTTTTTCATGTTTGTAAGTTTTTAATTGTTTGTATGTTTGGAATGATTGAGTTGGCTCATGGCCATCAATTCTTTTAAGGTTTTTTGCATACCTTCTACACTTCCGTCCAGGAAAATAACATTTCCTTTTCCTTCCTGTGCAAAATTCTTTATGGCTTCTGCCCACATGCTGAATAAAATAAAATTTGCACTCAGACTAGCATCTTCCATTTCTTTTGCGGCATTAGCCATACCTTTAGCCACTTCTTGGCGGAACAATGCTATTCCTTCTCCACGCAGTTTAGCTGCTTCTTTTTCTGCCTGAGCGGCAATTTTAATTGCATTTCCTTCAGCTTCGGCAGCTTTGGTTTTGGTAATAAGCAATGCCTGGCCTTCATTTTCGGCGGCTGCTTTCAGGTTGTTGCTGGCCACCACTTTGGCCATGGAACGCATTACTTCTTCATCAAAGGTTATATCATTAATTTGAAGGTCGATCAGATGATAACCCCATTCTTCAAGGGTTTTATCCAGTTGGTCCTTAACGGCTTCCACTATTTCCCTGCGTAAAGAAAGAATTTCTGCCTGTTTTTTTGTGGCAACATAAGACCTGACAGTACCTTCCACAGAACGAACCAATGCCTGCATGAAGTTTTTGTCATCAACGAACTTAAAGGCAACGTTTTTAATGGTATTTTCATCAGAATTCAAAACTGAATACAAGAGCATCGCAGTAAAGTTTACGTTGGCTTGATCCGACGTAACGGCCTGAAATCCAAGTTCAGAACTGCGGTTTTGAACCGAAATTCTTTTGAAAATCTTTTCTATCAAAGGTATTTTAAAGTTAAGGCCGGGATGCAGTGTCCTGTTATATTTTCCGAAAATGGTGGTAACCGCAACCGTTCCTTGTCTAACAGTACAAATACCGCTTAAGATAATTACTAAAACAATTGCTATGATACCGTAAATCATTTTAAAAAATTAATACGAGAATAATTCAAAATTAGTCAAAAAAATATAAACTCAAAAAGATTTTGTAAAATTATTTTACCAAAGTCCCGATTTTTTGACCCTCTATCAATTTTAACAAATTATCTTTTTTGTTTATATCAAAAACAATGATGGGTAATTTATTTTCTTTACACAATGTAAAAGCTGTAAGATCCATCACTTTAAGGTTTTTATCGTAAGCTTCATCAAAACTGATTTCATCAAATTTAACGGCATCAGGGTGTTTTTCGGGGTCTTTATCGTAAATACCATCCACCCTTGTGCCTTTAAGAATGGCATCAGCTTGAATTTCAATTGCTCGAAGAGCAGCTGCGGTATCCGTCGTAAAATAAGGGTTACCTGTTCCGGATCCGAAAATGACAATTCTTCTTTTTTCCAGGTGGCGAATGGCCCTTCGGCGAATAAAAGGTTCGCATATTTGTTCCATTTTTATGGCACTTTGCAGTCGTGTTGGCACATTCATCCCTTCCAAAGCCGATTGTATGGCCATACTGTTAATCACCGTGGCCAACATTCCCATATAGTCGCCATGAACCCGGTCCATGCCGCTTTTTTCGGCTTGTATTCCCCTGAATATGTTTCCGCCTCCGATAACAATAGCCAATTCTACTCCCTTATCATAAACCTTTTTAATTTCTTCAGCATACTGCAAAAGACGTTCTTCATCAATACCGAAGTTTTTATTGCCCATTAAGGCCTCACCACTAAGTTTTAAGAGTACTCGTTTGTATTTCATGATTTTTATGTAAAAAAAAAACCGGCAATAGTGCCGGTTTGAGTTATTATTAATTACCAAGTGAAAACCTTTTCAAGTGCGTGACAGTCAGTTCTTTATCGGAATTCTGTAGGTATTGGCGTACTGTTAATTTGCTGTCAATGAAGAACTCCTGGTTAAGCAATGTACTTTCTTTATAAAACTTATTTAATTTCCCTTCGGCGATTTTATCAACCATATTTTCGGGTTTTCCCTCAGCCCTTACTTGTTCACGTGCTATTTCCAGTTCACGTTCTACCAATTTAGGATCAACGTCATCTTTGTCAATGGCTACCGGTGACATGGCTGCGGCCTGCATGGCAACGTTGAAGCCAACTTCTTCATCGGTTTTTTTGTTGAAGCCCACAACAACCGCAAGACGATTTCCCGGATGAATATAAGAAACTACATATGGGCAATGCACGGACTGGTAGTAACCGATATCAATCTTTTCTCCGATTTTACCCACTTGTTCCATGAGTTTGTCATGAACGGAAATGTTATTGTCGTAAGGTAATTTTTTTAGGGATTCAATATCAGCAGGCGTGTGTTGAAGGGCAATTTCGGCAATCTTTTGAACGAAGGAAATAAAATCCTGATTTTTTGCCACAAAGTCCGTTTCGCAATTAACCGCTACCACCACACCTTTAGTATTGTCATCGTTAACTTTGGCAAGCACAACACCTTCTTTGGCTTCCCTGTCCTGACGGTTAGCTGCAACTTTAGCGCCTTTTTTCCTCAGATAATCAATAGCGGCTTCAAAATCACCGTTGGTTTCTTCCAGTGCTTTTTTACAGTCCATCATGCCTGCACCGGTTTGTTGCCTGAGTTTGTTTACGTCTGCTGCTGTTATTGCCATATGTTTTGAATTTATTTTTTTTCAAAAAAAAAGCCATTATTAAAATGGCTTTTAGTTTAAAATTGATTTATTTGTTGCATTATTTTTTTGCGGCAAGTTTTCTTTTTCTTTTAGTTGCGACTTCTCCGTCTTCTTCATTTGCACTTTTTTCAAGACGATCATATTTTTCGGTGAAATTTTCCTGTTCTTCATCAAATGATACCGATTCGGTTTTCTTGTTGGAAAGTCCTTCTTTAATGGCATTGCACATGATATCCACAATCAGGGATATGGAGGTGCTGGCATCATCGTTACCCGGAATTGGAAAATCCACATCGGCCGGGTTAGCATTGGTATCGACAATGGCAAAAGTAGGGATGTTTAATTTTCTTGCTTCAGCCACGGCAATGTGTTCTTTAATGATATCCACCACAAAAACCGCCGCGGGAAGTTTAGTAAGGTTTGCTATGGAACCGAAATAAAGTTTTAATTTATCTTTTTCGCGAGTGAAAGTAAGGCGTTCTTTTTTGGAAATTTTATCGAAGGTGCCGTCATTCAACATTTTTTCAATCTGGTTCATCCTTCTGACGGAACGACGGATGGTGGCAAAATTGGTCAGCATTCCGCCCGGCCAACGTTCTGTAACGTAAGGCATGCCAATTTCCGATACTTTCTGAGCCACAATATCCTTGGCCTGCTTTTTGGTTGCCACAAAAAGGATGGTTTTTCCGGATTTGGCAATTTGCCTGAGGGCATTAGCCGCTTCTTCAATTTTTACCAAAGTTTTATTGAGATCAATGATGTGCGTCCCGTTTTTTTCACCGTAAATGTAAGGGGCCATGGCCGGATTCCATTTACTGCGTAAATGACCGAAATGAACCCCGGCTTCGATTAATTGTTCCAAAGTGACTTTTTGAGACATATTATAATGTTAATGGGTTAACGTTTGGTAAATTGGAATCTCCTTCTTGCTTTCTTTTGCCCGTATTTTTTTCTTTCCACCATTCTGGAATCACGGGTAAGGAGCCCTTCAGCACGAAGAGAAGTACGATAATCCGGATTGTTTTTTACCAATGCCTTGGCAATGGCCAAACGAATGGCTTGTGCCTGTCCGGTTATACCACCTCCTTTAACATTAACTTTTATGTCATACTCGTTTAAAGTGTTAGTGTTTTTAAGAGGTTGGAGAACAAAATATTGATGTGATCCTGTAGTAAAATATTCTTTAAACGGCCTTCCGTTGACGGTGATATTACCACTGCCTTTTTTTAGAAAAATTCTGGCTACTGCTGTTTTTCTTCTGCCTGAAGTATTGGTTACTGACATAGATGAAATTACTTAATGGAATTAATATCAATGAATTTAGGATTTTGCGCCTGCAAGTTATGCTGAGAGCCGACAAAAATCCTGAAATTGGTGTTTAGTTTTCTGCCTAACCTTCCTTTGGGGAGCATTCCATGAATGGCATGAGCGAGGATTTTGGCGGGATTTTTTTGCATCCATTCTTTTGGTGTAGCAATACGTTGACCTCCAGGATAACCGGTATAACGAATATATTCTTTTTCGGCAAATTTTTTTCCGGTAAAGCGGATTTTTTCGGCATTAATGATGATGACGTTATCGCCGTTATCCACATGAGGTGTAAAGTTGGGTTTGTGTTTGCCTCTTAAAATATAGGCCACCTTTGATGCCAAACGTCCAACTACCTGATTGGTTGCATCCACCACTACCCATTCTTTCTTAACGTCTTCTTTACGTACAAATTTACTTTTATAACTTAAATTTTTCACAATGTTAAAAATTTTGGGAGGGCAAAGTTACATTTATTTTTTAAACTGCCAAAATTTTTTGGGCTTGTTTTTCTAATGGAAAAAATAAAAAACTGTTATGCTATTTCAACCTGCAATCGTAAGTCCGAATGCCTTCTTTTGTGGTAATTAAAGAGAAATTAGGTACGGAATTATAATTGCTTTCCCTGTAGGGTTCTTTATAGGAAACACAATTTAATTTAGCTTTACGGCGTGTGGTATTGGTATATTTTATTTCACGGTAGTCAGTTTCATAAAATTCCGTGGTAAAAGAGGTATCAAATAAAGGAAGAGGGGGGGCAGGTGGGGGAGCAACTTCTATGGTAATTTGAGCTGTGGTGGTGCTTTTGCCGCTGTCGGAAACCGAACAAATGCACACCCTTTCTTTTTTGCAGGATGCAAAAAAGAACAGAAAAAAAAGGAATAAAATTTTTTTAGAAAACATCATGCATCATTTTTAAAAGTTTTTTATTTAGAAGGATAATTAGTAAGCCTAAAGATATAACAAAAATCGATATGGCCGTAAAAACGGTTGAAGCTCCCAAACTTTCCACTGATGCCGAAACAAAGCCGCCTAAAATGTTTGCCACAAATGAAGAAAGTAGCCAAACTCCCATCATGAGTGAAGCATATTTGGGATGCGATAGCTTGGTGACCACCGAAAGACCCACCGGAGACAAGCACAATTCACCGATGGTATGTATAAGGTAGGTCAGGATTAGCCAAATCAGGGATGCTTTGACAGTTTCGTCTTTAATGTCGCCTCCCCTTTCAGCCACGGCACCCAGCATGAAAAAGAACCCAACACCTAACAATATCATGCCCAAACCGATTTTGACGGGAGTGCTGAGTTTTTTACCGATTTTGCTGACCCAAAATCCCGCAAACAAAGGAGCCAAAACAACAATGAACAACGGGTTTACGGATTGAAAGAATGAGGTGGGAATTACCCAATCGCCCAATTTACGGTCGATATATTTGTCGGTGTAAAGGGAAAGGGATGAACCGGCCTGTTCAAAACCTGCCCAAAAGAAAATTACAAAAGCGGTCAGAATGAAAATGACTATCATTTTATCCCGGTCTTTTTTGGTAAAGGGTTGGTTTTCGGAGTCGTTATTTTCCGAAGGATTTTTCTTAAAGGGATATTTACCAATGTCGCCAAGTTGTCTGACGGCAATCAAATTAAAGATGATTTGACCTAAGAACATACCGATGCCTGCAACCAGAAAACCGTACTTATAACCATATGAAATAATCTTGCCCGATTCGTCAAGAGTTGAAAACCATTTGTCGGAAACTGTTCCCACAACCAAAGGTGCAAGGAATGCACCAAGGTTGATCCCCATGTAAAAAATGGTGAATGCCGAGTCGCGCATGGGGTCGCCTTGTTTGTAAAGTTGCCCGATCATGGTGGAAATATTGGGCTTAAAAAAACCATTTCCGATGATGAGTAAAAGAAGCCCTGTGTAAAGTCCAAATTCATTATTCCATGCAAACAGGGAAAATTGACCAAGCATCATGGTGATGCCTCCTAAGGTAATAGCTCTTTGTTGGCCTATGAAGTTATCGGCAAGCCAGCCTCCTATCAGCGGAGTAAAGTAAACAAAACCCGTAAAAAAGCCATAAATTAAGGATGCTTTTTGATTATCCATACCTAAGCCGCCTTCCAAAAAAGATTTCGTAAGGTATAGGATAAGAATTCCTCTCATGCCGTAGTAGCTGAATCTTTCCCACATTTCTGTAAAGAAAAGTGTGTATAACACAGAGGGGTGCTTAGATCTGAATTCAGTGGTTGAATGATTCATTTTTGTAAAATTTAGCCGCCTAAGGTATGGAATTTTTGTTTTTTGTATAAAGAAAAAGTTTAAATGCCACGAAAAACAAAAATTGTGAAGTATGAATTGTTGATATTCTTTAACAGAGGTTTTGTTAAAAATAACTTAACCTCGATTTGAATGAAATAATTTGCATGGATATTTTTGTTCCCGTGAGAAGAAAAAAATCCGGTAAAAGTGCCCACCTCAATGAAGTAATTTCACTGATTACTTTGCTTGATGATCCGGATGAATCCATTTATTCCGAAGTAAAGAAAAGATTTTTATTACTGGGTCCTCCTGTGATCCCACATTTGGAAACCGCCTGGGAAAACACACTGGATGCCCTGATGCAAAAACGAATTGAAGAGTTAATTCATGAAATTCATATTCAAAGCATTTGTAATCAGTTAAAAGAATGGAGGGAAAAAGAGTCGGAAAATCTGTTAAAGGGATTCTTAATCATCAACCGTTATCAGTATCAGGATTTGGATGAGAAGCCGATCATAGAACAACTGGAAAAAATCCGTAGGGATATTTGGGTGGAATTGCATGAAGACCTGACGGCTCTTGAAAAAGTAAAAATTGTAAACCACATTTTATTTGAGGTATATCAGTTTTCAGGCAACATTACAAATTACCACGCTCCCCAGAATTCATTTTTAAACCATGTGTTGGAATCCAAAAAAGGGAGCCCTTTACTTTTGAGTGTCGTTTATATTTTGGTATGTAACAAGTTAAATATTCCCATTTATGGCGTTAATCTACCTCAGCATTTTGTGGTGGCCTATTTGAATGATTTTATCAATTTGGTGGATTTCAACGACAAATCACTTTCGGAAAATATATTGTTTTACATTAATCCGTTTTCTAAAGGTATTTTATTCAACCATAGGGAGATTGATGAATTCTTAAAACAATTGAACATTGAACCCGATATTCGCCATTATTTACCGTGTGATAACGTCAGTATGGTGGTTCGCTGTGTGCATAATCTCATACATTCTTATGCCAAACTTGGCTATACCGAAAAAGTCAGGGAACTGGAGCAATTTCTGAATGCCCTGATATAAAAACAAAAAAATACTACTTATTTTAAGCTTCCATGTGCAAGCTTATTTTTTTTGTAACTTTGCAAAATTTCTTTGCATGAGCAAATATCCCGAATTCCACATATTGGAAGGGCTGACGTATGATGATGTACTATTAATACCGGCCTATTCGGAAGTACTTCCTCGTGAAACCGATATCAAATCGATGTTTTCTAAAAATATTTTGTTAAATGCCCCCCTGGTTTCGGCAGCCATGGATACAGTCACGGAACACCGCATGGCCATCGCCTTGGCACAGGAAGGAGGGATCGGGGTATTACACAAGAACATGAGTATTGAGGAGCAAGCCAGGGAAGTCAGGAAAGTGAAGCGCAGCGAAAGCGGGATGATTATTGATCCCGTTACGCTTTCACCCGACAGTACGGTACAACAGGCCCTAGATTGCATGAAAGAAAATAAAATCGGCGGAATTCCCGTAACCGACAATCATGGAAAATTGTTGGGAATCATTACCAATCGGGATCTTCGTTTTGAAAAGAACAAAAAGCGGCCGATCAAAGAAATCATGACTCCTTTTGAACGGCTTGTTTATGCAAAACAAGGAGTGACCCTGAAAGAAGCCGAGCAAATCCTTCAAAAGCATAAAATTGAAAAATTGCCCATCGTGGGGAAGAACAATCATCTGGTGGGGTTGATTACTTTCAGGGATATTGTTAAAATTAAAGAGTATCCGAATTCAAACAAAGACAGTTTGGGAAGGCTTAGGGTGGCGGCCGCCATAGGTGTTACGTCTGATGCCATGGAAAGGGCTGAAGCATTGATTAGTGAGGGGGTGGATGCCATTATCATTGATACTGCTCATGGCCACAGCAAGGGGGTTATACAACAGTTAAAAAAGGTTAAAAAAGCATTTAGGCATACGGATATTGTGGTGGGGAATATAGCAACGGCGGAGGCAGCGCTTGCCCTGTATGAAGCCGGGGCCGATGCCGTAAAGGTGGGAATCGGACCGGGGTCAATTTGCACAACCCGTGTAATTGCCGGTGTGGGCGTTCCGCAACTAAGCGCCATCATGTTTGTGGCACATGCTTTGAAAGGAAAAAACTGCCCCATTATTGCCGACGGAGGTATTCGATATACGGGCGATATTGTAAAAGCACTGGCTGCCGGAGCATCTTCCGTCATGATGGGCGGGATGTTTGCCGGAACCGAAGAAAGCCCTGGAGATACCATTATCTTCGAAGGCCGGAAATTTAAATCTTACCGGGGTATGGGGTCTTTGGAAGCTATGCAAAAAGGTTCAAAGGACCGTTATTTTCAGGATGTGGAAGACGACATCAAAAAGTTAGTGCCTGAAGGAATCAGCGGAAGGGTGCCCTATAAAGGTTCCGTCAGTGAAATTATTTATCAGATTGTGGGAGGATTAAGGGCTGGAATGGGCTATGTGGGGGCAAAAAACATCAAAGAACTTCAAAAAGCAAAATTCATTAGAATCACCAATGCCGGTATTAAAGAAAGCCACCCGCATAATGTATTCATTACACACGAAGCGCCTAATTATACCAGGCAGTAAAAACCGTAACCAAAGATGATCTTGCCCATTTATTTATATGGTGAATCGGTTTTAAGGAAAAAAGCCGAAGAAATACCTCAAAACACACCTGAAATAAAGGCTATGATAGACGATATGTTTGCCACGATGTATCAGGCTTCCGGAGTGGGTTTGGCTGGCCCTCAGGTGGGAAAATCCTTAAGGATTTTTGTGGTGGATACTGCCCCGTTCGTGAAAGATAATGATGATGATGAATTTACCGAAGAAGAAAAAAATGAACTTATGAGTTTTAAGCGTGTTTTCATCAATCCGGTTATTTTGGAAGAAAAGGGTGAATCATGGAAATTTAACGAGGGATGCCTAAGTATACCCAAAATTAGGGAAGATGTACTTAGGCCGTCTGAAGTAAAAATTCAATATTTAGATGAAGATTTCTTGCCCCATACGGAGGTTTTCAAAGGTATTATTGCCCGAGTTATCCAGCATGAATACGATCATCTTGAAGGAATACTGTTTACGGATCGCATCAGTCCCTTTAAAAGAAAACTCCTGCAAGGCAAATTAAACGATATTTCTAAAGGCCTGATAACTCCTGATTATAAATTTAAAATCCCTAAAAAATGAAAAAGATAATTTTTTTTCTCTTAGGTATACTTTGTTTGGGACTTAAAAACAGCGATTTAAAAAAAGAAGCCCCACCGAAAATGATCTGGTTTGAAGAAGCCGGTTTATACATTGATCAAACATGTATTGAAAACTTTGATTATGCAGAATTTTTGATTTATTTGAAAAAGCACTATGGCGAAAATTCCAAGCAATACAAGTCAATGCTCCCCGTGGAATTGACAGTTATTTCTGAAAAAAATAAAATCAACTACTCTGATAAATCCATGTTTTTTTATCCTGTTCTGGGAATTAGCAAAAAGCAAGCAATGGCATTTACGGAATGGAGGCAAAACAGGGTTTTTGAATTTATGTGCTTTAAAAAGAAATTAATCCCAAACCAGGAGGATACGTTCTTCACCATAGAGCGTTATTTCACCGGAAAAATTCCAGGTTCTAAGGTGGATTATAATTTGAATTACTATGACTTTGAATTGCCTTCAACGGAAATATTGAGAAAAATTCCCTTGCATAATGAACAACTTGTTAAAGCAGGGGTCTTTAAGAAAAGGAAATATAACGGTTTTTTAATAGAATATAACGGAGAACAGGCAAGGGTTTATTATCAGGAAGTGAAGTCAAAATACAAAAACAGATACATTTATTATTTCCCCGAAATCCCGGAATATTCAAAGGATGATTTAGATGATATGATGTTGCTTAAAACTTTTCGTAATATTGCAGTACCAAAAAAATGGAGCAATTTGTGAGGCTTATAATTTTGACTTTGTTGGTTTTTGTTGGTTTTTCCTGTACCAGAGATAACCAACAAAATGAATCGTATGCCAATAACCAGCCCGACAGTTGTTTGGTAATTGAAAAAAGGGCGAAAAAGTGGGATAGTATCATTTCCAATACCCTTGAATATAATTCCTTACACTCAAAAGAAGCTCAAACTACATTTTTAAATCTGGCATATTATTGTACTGCCAATAAAAAATCTCCAGAATATCTGATTAAAGCCGTTCAACTTTCAATTCAAGATAAAAACTATATGCAGGCTAGAATCGCACTTGAATTTGCAGAAAATAATTTTATGAAATCGGAAGATTTCCCTATGATTTTGTTTATGTTAGGCGAGTTGTACGGCGATCCGGAACAACTTAACGATCCGGATAAATCGAAAGAATATTTCAATCGTTTGGAAAAGGAATTCCCGAATTCCACCTGGGCAAGAATGGTGCCTGATGCTCGAAAATGGATAGGTAAGCCCAAATCGGAGATGTTTAAATAATTCTGCTTTTTTTGATGCCAAAATGGATATTGAAAGCTATCGTTCAAAAATCAATTTCTTATTTGCCATATTCGCATAAAATTAATTTTCTTTTTCAAAAATATATCACCAAAGGCGTACAACTTACCGATGCATATTTTGAGGATAAACTTATTCATGCAGCCAAACATTTAGAAATTTTCAAAAAGCAAACTCAAAAAAATTATCCGGAAAGCTTGCTTGAATTAGGTACAGGTTGGTATCCTGTAGTCCCTCTGGCTTTTTGGCTGAGCGGTACCAAAAACATCTTCTCAATAGACATTTCGGCATTGATGAATAAGGAGCGATTTTTATTTACATTAAAAAAATTTTTGGAATGGGAAAGAAGCGGAAAATTGAGCGAATTCATTCAACCTGACTTGTCTAGATTGGAACTGTTAAAATTAATCTTTAAACACCCAGAAAATAAGCCGCTTAATGATTGGCTTCAAGAATTTTCATTTGCTTATTTGGTAACCGATGCTGCTAAATTAAACATAAGTGGAATAGAATTCATTTCTTCAAATAATGTTTTGGAACATATTTATCCGCAATATCTAAAGCCGATTTTGAAAAATTTATATTTTAATGTGCTTGCTCATAAGGGAATCATGTATCATTTCATTGACATGAGCGACCATTTTGCTCATACCGATAAAAGCATAACCATATATAATTTTCTCAGGTTTTCCGATAAGACCTGGAAATGGATTGACAACAGCATACAACCCCAAAACCGGCTTCGCCTGTCGGAATATAGAAAAATATTTGAAGAACTACGGATTCCTTTTGAAGTTAAGGATTTCAGACCTGGAAACAAAGATGATTTGTTAAGAATTAAACTAAATAAAAAGTATCATCATTACTCTTCTGAAGATTTGGCAGTATCTCATGCTTATGTATTAAGCAGAAAATAAAAAAGCCCTTGAAATTTCAAGGGCTTTATAGATATTGATTTTAAGAGAATTATTCTTTAACTACTTTAATCACTCTCTCTTTGTTGGAAGCATTGAAGCGAACAAAATATACACCCGGTTTTAATTGGCTGATGTTGATGTCGTTCAAACCCATTTGAACTTTACCGCTTAATACGGTTTCACCAAGCATGTTTAAAACAGAATATTTTACGTTTTCAATTTCAGATTTGATATTAAGATGAGAACCGGCAGGGTTGGGGAATAGGGTAATGGATTGTTCTAACGAGTTAATGTCGCTGATGGCAGTGGTAGTACAACCTGATACCGTAATTGAACCCGTGTAAGTGTCTGAGACCATGATGCCTGAATCGTTTTGTTTTAAGTATTTACATGTAAAGCTTACAGGCATTACCCCATTATTTGTGTAATTGGTTGTGGCATTTTGAGTAGTTGCCGTTGGTGATGCTCCTCCCACTGACCAATTATAAAGAAATTGTCCTGCCGGGACAGGTGATCCAAGGGTACCGGTGAAGGGCCCCCATGCTGTTGTAAATGCAAACATATTGAAAAACTTGTTAGTGAGGTGGTGCGATGGGTTACCACTAAATAAAACTGTTTGAAGACAGTTGGCGGTTGGTTGGTGTGAAGCATTAGCAGTGATTGAGAAAGAAACACGAGGTGCAACCAAGAATTCGTTATCCCAATTAACTCCAAACATGTTGGTTGTAACGGTATGAACAGGCGCAGCAGTTCCAATTTTAATACTCATCAGCCCGATTCCTTCACCATATTGGCGGGCAGGCACGGTAAACGAAGTGGTGCCGGCGTTATTCATCCATGCTCTAATAGTGTCACCGGCAACGGTTGATATGTTCCTGTAAACAATTGCAAAATTACCATTAACCAATTTTGGTATGTTGAAGTTTGCACCAGGGAATTGAATGGTTGTTCCTGTTAAGACAACCTGAACGGAGTCAATTCCGGGCATTTGTGCATTTCCATTGGCGTCCAAATTACAGAGGTAGATTCTAACGGGAACACTTGCCGATGGAGAAGAGGCCTGACGTTGGGCGGCAATTTCAAGTCCTGAAATCAAAATCGGGCTAGAATTCATGAATTTTGCACCAAAGTGATTAAGTTGTAAGGTAGCGCTTGGGTATGGCGCTTTTACCGTGTAAAAACCACCCCACGATTGATTCCTGTACCCATGTTTGTTCAGTGTATACCAAAGAGTGTCCTGAACCACGGCAACAGAAGTCTTTTCATTTTGCCCATTTTGCACCAATTCATGCCGATTCTTAAATTCCTGAATTGGGAAAGATGCATTTTCAATTTTAATTTTTGCATCCTGAGCATAAATTATGCCTGCTGACAGCATGGATAAAATGTAAATTTTTTTCATAGGATTTAACTTTTATGCAAATATAAATAAAAAAATAATACAATAAATTAATTTGGTTTATTGTAAATCTATTATCTTATAAATCCACTTTTACTTTGGCAATTTCTTCGGTCTTGTATATACCTGCTTTGAGTTTTTCCACAATTTTTTTAAATGAGTCGATGGTATATTTAACATCTTCCATGGTATGCACAGCAGTAGGAATAAGTCGTAAAATAATCATCCCTTTTGGAATTACGGGATAAGTTACCATGGAACAAAAAATTCCATAGTTTTCTCTTAGGTCGACAACCATGTTGGTTGCTTCGGGGATACTGCCCGATAAATAAACCGGAGTGACGGGGGTATTGGTGTTACCAATATCAAATCCGGCTTCTTTCAGCCCGGATTGAAGGGCTCGGGTGATTTCCCATAGTTTTTCACGATATTCCGGATGTTTTCTTATTAATTCCAAACGTTTGAGCAAACCATAAACCAATGGGAAAGGCATGGTCTTGGCAAAAATCTGACTGCGTAAATTATAGCGCAAGTACATTGCAATGGGCTTATTAGTGGCAATAAATCCTCCTATCAATGCAAAAGCCTTGGCAAATGTTCCGAAATATACATCAATTTCATGCTGACACCCCTGTTCCTGACCAGTGCCGCCTCCCGTTTTTCCCAAAATACCTATTCCATGAGCATCATCCACAAATAAGCGAAATGGGTATTTTTTCTTAAGTTCACAAATTTCTTTGAGCTTACCCTGGTCGCCTCGCATGCCGAAAACGCCCTCCGTCAGGACCAGAATACCTCCTTTGCCTTTATTCACTTCCTCAATGTATTTCTGAGCACGTTGTAGTTGTTTTTCCAGATCTTCTATGTCGTTGTGTTTATATACGAACCGCTTTCCCATATGAAGGCGAACGCCGTCAATGATGCATGCATGGCTTTCCGAATCATATACTATGACATCATGGCGATCTACCAAAGCATCGATGGTACTGACCATCAACTGGTAGCCGAAATTCCCCAAAACGGCATCTTCTTTATCGACAAAAGCGGCCAATTCGCGTTCAAGTTGTTCATGAAGGTCCGAGTTCCCGCTCATCATCCTGGCTCCCATGGGAGCAGCAAGCCCATATTGCCTTGCGCCTTCTTCGTCTGCTTTCCTCACTTCGGGATGATTAGCCAACCCCAGATAGTTATTCAAACTCCAGTTCAGTAATTTTCTTCCCCTGAATTCCATGTGGGGTGAAATTTCCCCGGTTAACTTGGGAAATGTAAAATATCCGTGGGCCTTGTCGGAGTATTGCCCCAAAGGCCCCATGTTTTCCACTACTTTCTGAAAAATATCTTTCATTTGATTAACGTGATTTACTTTTCAAAATTACGATTTTTAATTGTTTTTGTTTCATGTGGATTAAACTTAACGGAAATTCTAACGAATGGTAGGTTAAGTTGTTTTATTTCATCACTATCCAGTTATCCGGAATAATTTTTAATTCTTTGGTTTCTTTATTTTTCAGCCAATACTTAGGTGCTATTACAATTTTATGCTGATTTTCACACAACCATGCTCCCCACCAGCTGAAGGAACTGTTGGCGATGATGTGATGTTTGCAGTGCTTCATCAGATGCATGTCTTGATAAGAAGAATGATTTTCCATGAAAAAAAAATTATCAGATTGAAAATTTTTCTTGCAAAATTCAATATCATCTGAAAAAAAATAGAACATGGGATTCTCTAATTTGCTTTTCATGTAATGTATGGCATTATGGTAATATTCGATAGGACATAATCCGTGATATTCCCTGGTATGCGGGTTATTGGCATAATCACCGCGCCTGATGTGGACGGATACGGACGTTTGATTGGTTATATCTTGCATTTGTTTTTCCGTTCCCTGAACAAATTCTTTTTTGAATTCAAAATCCGACAATAATTCTTTTCGAATGTTTTTAAAATAATTTTCATTCTGAAAAATTCCGATTAAATATGAATTTTTGCTTAACTTAAAAAAATTATCGTCATAAACAAAAGCTTTTTCTTTATATAATCGGTAGCCCGAAATCAGAAATTTTAAATTCAGAAAACGCTTGCTTCCCCAATGCTTGAATGCACCGTTTAATGATGCGGGAAAAGGGGTGTAACGAACGTGTAATTTATCCAATTCAAAATTTCTTTTGGTATATGCACCTGCAGGATCTTTTTCAAGAAATGACAAATCGAGGCATAATTCCGTGTTCAATTTCATTGAAAGCGATTTACCGGCCGCATATTGGAACATTTGATTTCCAAGGCCGCCCATCAAGCAAACGATGATCATTGTTCTAACAGGCTTTTATAGATTTCTTCATAAGTATCTGCAATTTTTTCCCACGTATATTTTTCTTTCCAGATTTCATGTGACTTTTTTCCCATTTCCTTTCGTTCTTCTTCATTCAATATGAATTCCTCCAGCATTCTGGCCGATTCTATTATTTTAACAAACCCAAAGCCGCGTTCGTTGAATTCCGTGGGTAATATTTTTCCGCCTCCGGTCCAGGAAGCAATTTCCCGGGCATTGCCCGTATCTGATGACAAAAAAGGCAATCCTGCAGCCGCACATTCAAACAACACAATCGGAGAACATTCAATGTTGGAAGGAAAAACAAATATATCCGATTGCCTGAAAGCATTAACCGTAAAGTTTCTGTCAAATAATCCTGCTATCATCCTTTTATTTCTGCTGAAAAAAATACTCCATAAGGATTTCCACATATATCTTCTTTTAAGGTACAGTAACTTAAAGTTTTCCCAATTATCCCCAATCATCAGCAGGGCGGTTTTTCTTTTGAGTTTTAAGGAAGCGTATATTTGAATAAGTTCGTTGTGTCCTTTCCATCCTGAAAAGCTCCCGACATGAAGCAACAGTAGCGTATCAGGAGAAAGGCCCAATGTTTTTCTGATATCCATGTATGGAGTTTCGGTAAATTCTTTATAAGATGCTCCGTTAGGCACCAATCGTATGTTTTTCACATGATTTTGCCTGGCAAAATTTATGTCCCGATAATCGTTACTCAAGTATAAATTGATGTCATAATCATGAATGTAAGTTTTCATTTTTTCATAGTAATCTTTGAATTCTTCCCAATACAGTCCGGAATAACCGGTAGGAACATTTACTTTTTTGGCTTTAATATTTTTCAGTATGGGAAGCGCAAGATTTGTAGCCCATTGTTGGGCCGCAAAAAATGTTACAATATCATATTTTTCATTTAACAGATATTGCTGATACCGCAGGCATTCATCATCCACAGGAACCAAAGGGTTGCCCTGTATGTTAAAGGATTCAATTTTTACTTTGTTTAACTCATTGAAATTTCGTTCAGGATGATGGCGGGTAAGCACGATCACTTCATGCCCTTTTTCAGCAAGTAGTTCCGATATTCGCTTCACCACTTCTGGCATTCCGCCTGGATAAGGATAATAGGCCTCGACACAATGCAGAATTTTCATTATTAAACGTATGATTTGTAATTTTTTAGTTTATGTTCCACCTTTAACCAAAATAATTTTAGTATATTCTTTTCATTTTTATACCGCATAAACATGTTATATCGGCTTCCGATTACTTTTTTGTATTGGCGTAACCTTTGTGCTATCCATTTTTTTTCATCAGGATATTTTTGTTCAATTGCCTGAGCAATTTTATATAATGTTTGAATAATGAGTTTTTTGTCAAAATTATCGTTTTTTGTGTATTGATGAAAATATAATTTGCATAACGAAAGAATTTCTTCCTCATCGCCAATACCCGTTAATAATCGCAACAAATTTTGTTTGCTTTGAAGAAAGAGCATTTTTTTACGTTTTAACGGGTCCATTTTTGAAATACCGGCTTCATGATGTCTGTATAAAATACCCGTGTAATCCAGATTGACGACTTTCCCGTAAAAACTCATTTCCGACCACATGCCGTAATCTTCGAAAATATCAGGATTTTCAGGATAAAAAAATTTTTTTCCGTTGTGTTCTTTTTTAAACATGACGGAAGAATGAATAAACGGATTGTCAAACATCAAATCAAAATGAAGGACGGAAGATAGCGTAGGATGTTGATGTTTTCCGATGTATTTTCCGTGTTCATCGATGATATTTCCGCATGTTCCGACAAGCAATACATCTTTGTTGTTCTCCAGATAGCATACTTGTTTTTCAAGACGGTCTTGCATCGAAATATCATCATGATCTTGTCGGGCCAGATATCTTCCTTTTGCCAATTCTATTCCCCTGTTGAGTGTTTTGGCAAGTCCCATGTTACTGTGATAATGATAACGAATTCTTTTATCCGTAAAACGGAGGCATATTTTTTCTGAAGCATCCGTAGAACCATCATTTAAAATTATCAACTCATAGTTTTGATATGTTTGATTTAAAATTGATTCAATGGATGCTTTTAAAAATTTTTCACCATTATAAACAGGCATTATGATGCTGATTAATGGTGTGTTCATATCCCCAAATATTTATTCAAGCGGATTTTTAGATGCCTCATTAGTTCTTCAGAAAATGTAGGTTTTCCTTTTCGTTTTATTTTTTTGTATAATGTTTTCAGAATTTGTTTTTTATTTTCGTTAATCGTAATGTTGTTTTCCATTATCCATTTTTTATAAGCATCAAATGAAATTTTCAGTGCATCCCAACCGTCCAAAAAATTTTTGCTTCTTATGGATGAATTAAAATGATCTTGATAATAAACCAAATTCTCATTGATAAAATATATATCTTCAAAATGTGCAATTCTTATCCATAAAGCAAAATCTTCGTATGCTTTAAGATGAATATCTTCAGGAAAAAATGAGGTTTTTATTAAAAAATTTTTTTCTATTAATACACTACTGCAAATTATGGGATTATTTTTTGTTAAATCTTCAAATGAAATAATGTCTTTATTAAAATCAAGCATGGAACCCAGCTGATTTCCAATGGGGTCTATTTTCAAAGCATTGGTTGAACATATTTTATATTTTTTTTGAAGTATGATATTTAGTTGTTTCTCAATTTTTTCACAATGCCAGAAATCGTCATTATCCAAAAAGGCAATATAATCTCCTTCTGCCAATTTAATTCCGATATTACGTGGTATGGCAGGTCTTTCATTTCTTCCGCAATCTATCCATTTTACTCTTTCATTTTTTAAAGAATGAACTGCTTCTTTGGAATTATCGGTAGAACCATCATCACAAATCAGAATTTCGTGAACGGGATAGGTTTGTTCCAATGCACTTCTGAGGGCGCGTAATAAAAGTTCTGCTCTGTTAAAATTAGGAATAACCACACTCACCTTAATGCCTTCCATTTAATCAATTTTATTTATGGAGTATTCCATCTGATTCAGCAAAAATCCGCTCTTGTAGTTTATAATCCTATCCTGGAAAGGCAGCACTGTCTCTTCGATCTGAATGCGGCGGATGTTGGGTAAATAATGCAATGCCACATCTCCAACGGCTAACGCAACATTAATTAGATAATTGCCCGGTACAAGTAACAGATCATTACTGTAAAAGGTTACCTGATGTTTTCCTTTTTGAAGATTTAAAGGTTTAGTCCATGATGTAAACAAAGGAATTTCGGTTTCAGAACTTATGCCTATGGAAACTACCATCCCCTCGGTTTCTTTTTCTATACTAACAGTGATTACAATTTTAAAAGGTTCATTTATTTTGAAATGTGAACTGTTTTCATTATGTTGACTTTTAACCTCCACTTTTTCAATATACCCCAGGGTAATTTCATCAGGCCTTGTAATATTGTTTTCATTTGAGTTTTCTCTGAATTTTGACAAATAACATTCCACGACTTTTTCAGTATTATCATATTGTTCAATTGTTCCGTTATGCAGTAAAATGGCTTTGTTACAGAGGCTTAAAACCTGATGCATGTTGTGACTGACAAACAGTATGGTTTTATTTCCGTCTTTAATTAAATCTTTGATTTTCAAAATGCATTTTTTTTGAAAGGAAATGTCGCCCACGGCCAGCACTTCATCCAAAAGCAAAATGTCGGGATCCAGATGAGCGGCTACCGAAAAAGCCAAACGAACATACATGCCGCTGCTGTAGTGTTTGACGGGAGTATCAATAAATTTTTCCAACTCACTAAATGCGATAATTTCGTCGAGTTTGGTTTTAATTTCTTTTTTTTGCATTCCCAAAATGGAGCCATAAAGGAAAATATTTTCTCTTCCGCTCAAATCGCCATGAAATCCGGCTCCTACTTCCAAAAGGCCTGAAAGCCGTCCGTAATACTCCACATAACCGGTTGTGGGTCTGATGATATTGCTGATGATCTTAAGTAAAGTAGATTTTCCCGAACCGTTTTTTCCGACTAATCCAATTCTGTCGCCTTGTAATATTTCAAAATTTATGTTCCTGAGAGCCCAAAATTCTTCATTCTTTTTTTTAAAAATATTTTTCCATGAAGTAATCCACAAATCGCTTACCAAAGTAGCATTTTTGTTGAACTTTTTGCTGACTTCCGACACTCTAAGTATAACTTTTTTTTGAGGCATTTTAAAAATACTCTACAATCAATCTTTCTTTTTTTTGAAAATAAAATGCTGAAAAAACAAGGAGAATGAGGCCTCCAATAAATGAATATAGTAGTTTGAAAATATCGGCATCTAAATTTGAAGACAATAAGGTTTTTTTAAATAACAAAACCGGATATGCCAAAGGATTCAGAAAATATATTTTTTCCACGATAGGGTAATGTGAAAATAACTCTGAACGAAGAATTTCAATGTCTATAAAAATTGGAAGCGAGAAAAATACCACCTGAAGCACGTAAGGTAACAATAATTTGATATCCCTGAAAAAAACATTCATGACGGATAAAAATATTGAAAATGAAAGAGAAAGCATAAATAAAATCAATATGGAAATTGTAAAATATAATATATGAAAATGTATGGGGTAGTTTGTAAATAGAGCAATCAGAATAAATATCAAAAACGTGATAATAAAGTCCACCAAAGGAAGAATACTTGAGGCAAGGGGCAGTATAATCCGCGGAAAATATATTTTGGAAATGATGGAACTATTTTGAAGCAATGCATTACTGCCTTCTGTTGTAATAGAAGAAATTAATTGCCAGACGATGATTCCGGCTCCTACATCAAAAAAGGAGTGTAATAGATCGGTGTGTGTGGTTCGACCTTTATTAATAAGGTAAGAAACGCTTCCGAATAGTATAATTTGCAATAATGGCCTGAATACCGACCATCCGATGCCTAAAAAAGTGTTTCTGTATCGGATGATAAAATCCCTGAAAACCAAATATCGGAAAAGCCCGCTGAAAACCGGAATATCATAAATGGAATGAAAAATGTTCTGACCGGAAGATATGATGGTTTTTTTCATTATTATTAAAGCCAAAATTAGAAATTAATAATTAATTGATGTAGAATAATTTAAAGACTTGTTCAATTGACGATATTTACCCTCGAAGTGCTTAATTTTAATTATTAGAATTACAAAAGTAAGATTCAAATTAATATGAGAATTTAGATTGGCTTAATATATTATCAAAAAAGCAAATATTGTTCAGAAAAACCAAGCTTATTTTTGATAAGTGAGGAATAGGATTAAAATCAATTAACATATTGCTGAATTACTGGCAAAAAAATTTTTAAAGGAAAAAATCATGATACAACTAATTTTTATTTTGACTTTATGATGTGTTCCTTATGTATCCTGAAATGGAAAATATTTTTGCCAAGTCTGATGTGTATCATGAAAATATATATTAACCATCCCTACAAAAATTTTCTATATCTTTAAACAATATATTATCCTTAACCGGAATGATATTTGAAGCCCTTTACCCATTAATTTGGAAAAATATTTATAACTAATAAATGAAGCAAAATAAGATCATCAAAAAAATATTTTTCAAAAATTATCATCATTTAATCATAATCTCTTTAAAAATCAAAGTTATTAAAGTATTAAGTATTACATTAATGTAAGATTGATAGTAAAATAATTTAGTATCAAACAATAAATTCAAAAAAAGAAGTATTAATGCTGATCATTGTCATTTTTT
The DNA here is from genome assembly GCA_026415195.1 of Bacteroidia bacterium. Classification (GTDB taxonomy): domain Bacteria; phylum Bacteroidota; class Bacteroidia; order B-17B0; family Aurantibacillaceae; genus JAOAHO01. The sequence goes on from JAOAHO010000019.1 coordinate 44,475, forward strand.
TATAATTTTGTATATTGTATACTTGTATTAAAAAAGAAAAAAATATGAAAAAAAATATGGGAAATCTTGATAAAGCCATACGATTAGTACTAGCTTTAATAATGATTATTCTTTACTTTACTGATACCGTCACCGGCATTTTGGGTATGGTGCTTTTGGCTTTGGCAATTGTATTTGTTTTGACAAGTTTAATCGGATTCTGCCCTCTATATTTGATTTTTGGAATTAATACCTGCCCACTAAATAAAAATAAATAAAACCCTCAGGTTTTTTTTAATAGATTTTTTTGCCAATTCCAGGCAGTAATGATCATGTCTTTTAAAGTGTAACGGCAATTCCAACCCAAAAGTTTTCGTGCTTTTGTATTGTCGGCATATATGGCTATCACATCGCCGTTTCTGCGTGGGCCGATGGTATAGGGTAGGGGTTGTCCGGTATAATTCAAAAAAGCTTTTATTACTTCCATGACGGTGTATCCGGTTCCACTCCCGAGGTTAAATATTTCCGGCATTTTTTTTTCGGTAACCTCATATTTAAGGGCCAATACATGTGCATTGGCAATATCCGATACGTGAACGTAGTCACGTATGCATGTACCGTCACGTGTGGGGTAGTCGTTGCCATGAACAATAAGTTCATTAATGCCTGCTGCCGTTTGGGTGATGACGGGAAATAAATTCGAAGGTTTTTGAATGGGAAATTCCCCGATTTCTGCAGATATATGTGCACCAACAGGATTAAAATATCGTAGTAAGATATAATCGCTTTGCGGAAACAACCTTGCATATTGGCGGATAATTTCTTCTCCCACCGATTTGGTGTGAGCATATGGCGATTCGGCAAACTTTAGCGGGGTTTGTTCCGTTACAGGTAAATGATCGGCATTGCCATAAACGGAGCAGGATGATGAAAATATGAATTTTTGTATTTTTAATTTTTTGCAGATTTCGAGCATGTTCACCAAGCCGTTAAGATTATTGATATAGTACTTGTCGGGTTTTTCGCAACTTTCACCCACCGATTTGAAAGCTGCAAAATGAATGATGCCAAAAATTTCCCCTTCATTTTTTAGAGCATTTTCCAGGTCATCCGCCCGACAAATGTCCAGATTATAATGCCGGAAATTTTTTCCCGTTATCCTTTTAATCCTTTCGTTCACTTCCGGAAAGGAATTCGAAAAATTGTCAATTCCAATGGGTTCATAATCATCTCCCTCAAGTAATTCTATCATGGTATGCGACCCGATGAAGCCGGTGCTTCCAGTAACTAAAACCTTTTTTTTCATTCAAATAAAATATTATTACCGGTAATTCGTTTGGCTGCTTATGGCCTTTTTTCTCGAAGCAAAAGTAAGGAGTTTTTCCTGGTTGGAGGACAGAGGATGCACGAGAGAGAATTCTTCTTTTGACTGTATTAAATCCAAATCCATTATATACTCCGGTAAAATACAATCTTTTAACGTCAGGGGCTCGGCATTATAGATGGAATTTAACTTGTACTTTTCTATGGTTTCAATAAGTTTAACGGCATAATCAGGAGAAGTGGCATAACCGCATTCCTGTAGTCCGAAACACCATTCTGTCCATTGTTTTGAAGTATATGAAAACAGTTTTTTGTAACGTGGCCTCGAGATAAGGAACATACTGTGATCTTCATAAGAATCGGAAATCTGATCATATTTTCTGAATTTTTCAAATAAATGGTCATCATGGTAATATACGAACTCTCCCTGCCATTCTTTATGTGATTTAATACCAAAATGATTGTTTGAAATTACTGCAAGGGTGCTGCAACCTGCATCTGATTCTATTATAGCCTGGGCAAGAATAACCGTAGCTGGAATATTAAATTTCAGTTCCTGCTCTAGGGCAAGGTTTTTATATTTTTCCACATATGCTTTTATTTTTAAACTGTCGATAGGAATAATAAAAGAAAAAAATAAATTAAATAATACCAAAAAATAATAACGCATGCTTAAAAGTATGCCTGCTGAAGTTTATTTCTGTGTCATTAGAAGACTTTTTTCTAACATTTCAGGTTTAATTTTACCGGTACGGAACGAAAAAATCTGAATTTTGAAAAGGATTGACGTGGTTAGAAAATATTTAAAATATTTTGGCAGATTTATAAACTTTTTATAATTTTGCAGTCCGCTTTTTCAAACGTTCATTGAGAGGCCGGAGTAGCTCAGTTGGTAGAGCAACTGACTTGTAATCAGTAGGTCATGGGTTCGAGTCCCTTCTTCGGCTCGTTGGGGCAATACCAGAGTGGCCAAATGGGGCAGACTGTAAATCTGCTGGCGTAAGCCTTCGGTGGTTCGAATCCATCTTGCCCCACTCCTAACTACTGAAAAAGTAGTTTCAAGCGGGCGTAGCTCAGTTGGTAGAGCGGTAGCCTTCCAAGCTACAG
>JAOAHO010000020.1 GCA_026415195.1 Bacteroidia bacterium
GGATGGCCCCTCCATACATGTCGGAATACGGGCTTACATCGGTGCCTCCACCCGCCAATCCAAGTCGTAGGGGCGCTTTACTCTTCACTATCCTCATGCCTATATCAACGTTTGAAGTTCTGAAAATCCAGCGGAATTCCGATATCCTGGGTTTTCAAAAATCCGATGATGCGCTGAAGTTCATCAATGCTTTTGGACGTAACCCGGATTTGCTGGTCCATGTATTGCGTGGTGGCTTTCAGTTTTAGCGACTTAATTTTTTCAATAATTTCTTTCGATTTTTCTTTTTCAATACCCTCTCGAATGGTAATGTCTTTTTTAATAAACTTACCTGAGGCATAATGTGGCTTACTTTCATCCAGTGCCCGTGGATCAACACCCTGCTTAATAAGGCGGGAATGAAGTATGTCAATAACATTGTTCAATTGCATATCATTCTCCACCTGAATATGTATGGATTTGTTCTGCTTGTTCAGTTCAATGGAGCATTCGGAGTTTTTCAGGTCCCAACGGTTTTGGATTTCCTTTTTACTCACCTGCACGGCATTGTCCACCTTTTGCATGTCGGTTTTCGAGACGATATCAAACGAAGCCATGGGATACGATTTTAATTTCAAATTTACATGAAAACATTCCAACGGGGCAAAGGAGCAATGTTCAGATCGGAAAAAAATCCTCTCTGATAATCGAAATAAGCCGTGATGCCCACCATAGCGGCATTGTCGGTGCAAAATTCAGGTAAGGGAAAGAAAACCCTGATACCTTCTTTCTCCAGCAAGGAAAATTCCTTTCTCAATTTGGAATTGGCCGAAACGCCACCTGAAATTACCAGGTTTTTCAGCGGATACGATTCAAGTGCCCTTCGCGTTACTTTCATCAATTCTCCCACAAGATGTTTTTGATAGGATGCGCATATATCGGGCAAATGGTCGCGGATAAAATTTTGATTGTGCTGAGTATTTTCTTTCAAAAAATACAGAAATGACGTTTTGATGCCGCTGAAGCTGAAATCCAATCCTTTACCGTAGTAGGGTGAAAAAGAAAATTTATTTTCATCACCGCTTTGTGCCAGCCGGTCGATGATGGGCCCTCCGGGATAAGGCAAGCCCAGAAGTTTGGCGGCCTTGTCGAAGGCCTCGCCCACGGCATCATCCAGGGTTTTTCCGATGATTTTAAAATCGTAGGGATTTTCTGCCAACACCAGCTGAGTGTGCCCTCCGCTCACGGTGAGGCATAAAAATGGGAATTCAGGTGGTTGTTGTCCTTCCTTTTCAATGAACAACGACAAAATATGCGCCCGCATGTGGTGTACGGCAATCAGAGGTTTTTGCCATGCCATCGAGAGTGACTTGGCTGCATTCACCCCCACCTGCAAACTGCCCGGCAAGCCGGGTCCGCGGGTTACCGCTATGGCCGAAAACTGTTTCGGTTCTGTGCCGGATAACTTAATGGCTTCATCGATAACGGGAATGAGGTAGCGCAGATGATCGCGCCCTGCCAGTTCAGGAACCACACCGCCATGCATGCGGTGTATTTGTTGTGAAGACACTACGTTACTCAGCACCTTTCGGTTTTTCAAAACCGCACATGAAGTGTCGTCGCAACTGGTTTCGATGGCCAATATGATGATTTCCGTTTGCAAAATTTAAGGCAACAATCGCTCGATTTATGGTAAATTTAAGTGTTGAAATTACGAAAATATAGCCGCCTGTTCATAAGGTTTTTGGGGATTTTAAGCATCTTCTTCATCGCCCTTTTTTTGGCGGCCTTTTTTTTGGTGAAATCACACCATTTTCAGACCTGGCTGGGAAAGAAAGTTTCAGAAAAACTCAGCAATGACACCGGTATCGATCTTGAAATTAACCGCATTGAAATTGATTTCTTTAAAACCGTCGTGCTGAAGGAGGTGTTTGCAGGAAAAAAATATACCGATACCCTGCTTGCGGCAAAAAAAATTAAGGCGGAAGCCGACATCATCGACCGGGATAAGAAAGAGATCAAACTAAAAAGTATTTTATTGGATTCCCCGAAATTCATTTTGCACCAACCCGAAAAAGGAAAAAATCTTCTGGATTCCCTTTTGTCTTATTTTGATTCCGGCCCCGACACCACGTCTTCAGAGCAGGCCTGGAAGTTCGACCCGGGCACCATTGAATTAAAAAACGGTTACGTCCGTATAAGTTCCCACACTGCCGACACCCTGAAGGAAGGATTGTTCCACCCTGCCCTGATGACTTTTGGGAACATCAACGCACAAATTAAAAACCTTGCCTTCGACAGCGGCAACGTCCGGCTGAAAGCTGAAAAGCTCTCGGCTTTCACCAATTTCGGGATTCATATCCAAAAGCTCTCGTGTGATTTTTTCTTTTCCGATAAAAGAATGTCATTCCACAACACCGAACTGCACACCTCCCGATCCAAACTCATTACTGAACTAAACTTCAGTTATGATTCACTGGAATGTTTTTCCGATTTCATCAACAGTGTGCGAATCACGGCAAGCATATTTAAAGGAAGCAAATTTCATCCGGCCGATCTAATGGGTTTTGCTCCTGATTTTAAATGCGTTGAAGATACCATAACATTTTCAGGCGATGTAGACGGCACAATATCCGACCTGCATGCACAAAACCTATATTTGAAAATTAAAGAAAAAAATATTTTAAAGGGAGATGTCTCGATCCTGGGTTTGCCCGGCTTTTCCAAATCATTTATTCATGCAAGGATAAAAACGTTATATGTGGATTGGACAACCTTGAACGGAATGAAAATCCCTTCGTTCTGCGATAATCAAAAGCTCGATATTCCTCAGGAAATTTTGCGTTCGTCTTTTTTTGAATTCCGTGGTGAAATTGACGGCACTCCGGAAGATATTATTTTGTTTGGCAAAGCCAGAACTGGCGCCGGTAATTTGAAAATGGACCTGGAATGGAAAAAAAACAAACCTTTCGAATGGGAATATAACGGAAGCCTGCAAACCGAATATTTTGAAATAGGAAAAATTTTAAATAACAAAGAATATCAAAACACCTCTTTCGAGTTAAAAGTGAAAGGTAAAGGCATCACTATCGATAAAATTGTGCTGGAGTCGGAGGGAAAAATTAATTACCTGGATTTTCACGGATACCGTTACCATCACATCGCCATGAACGGTACCTTAAAAAACCGTGAATTTAAAGGCAAATTGGAGATTAAAGACACCTCACTCGACATGAGTTTCGACGGTGTGGCGCTTTTCGAAAAAAAAGATTACCATTTCGATTTTATTGCAGAAATAAGGAAATTTCATCCTGAAAACCTTCATTTCTTTTCCCTGAAAGAAAAAGGATATTTTTCATCACAAGTCCTGATCCAACTAAAAGGAAACGACATCAACAACATGAGCGGTATTGTCCACTTTGACGATACTAAATTCACAACTGCCCAAAAAATGTACAAAATCAGTACCTTTTATCTTGAACTACAGCAAAATCAATTACCCAAAAAAATTACATTACATTCCGACTTCCTGAGCGCACTGGCAGAAGGAAATTTCCGGCTAAGCCACATACATGAACCCATGGTGGATGTATTGAATCACTACTATCCAACATTTTTCAAAATAAAAACCGAACAACCTGAAAAATTCAATCATGAATATATCCAAATAAAATTAAAAATTAAAAAATTCAATTTTATTCATGATTTGTTTTACGACAAACTGGACGTGGCAAACAATACCCTACTAAATCTAAAAGCAAACAGAAAAGACCATAATGTTAAAATTGATTTTCTGTCCGATTCCATAAAGTTTTCATTTCTCAAATTGAAAAATATTTCTTTTAGTGTTAATGAAGAAGATGTGATTAACCTCAAGCTGAAGTTGAATGAAATATACATTTCCGATACCATCGATATTAAAAACCTTGAATTTTGCGTGAATTCACGCGATAAATTAAGCACCTTTGATATCGACTGGCGGGGCGACACGGCCGATTTCAAAAATCATGGTGAAATAGAAGGAAAAATTCTTTTTAACAATGAATCATTCTATCTGATTCTTGACTCAGCATATGTAGATGTACACGACAGCATTTGGTCGTTACATCAATCGGGTATTATTGCCTGGAATAAAGATAGAAGTTTACTGGTATCACCTATATTAATATATCACAATCAACAACAATTTTCCATGGAAGGATTCATGTCGCCGCGAACGGAAGAAGAAAAAATCAATATAGTACTCCAGAACATTAACCTCGAGACATTTAAGCCCATCCTATCCGGATTTGGCATCTACGCTCAGGGTATCCTGAACGGATGCATTTCATTGTCGCATGTCCGGGAACGCTTGTTTTCTTCTGCCGACTTAACGATTGATCGCTTTGTGTTTAATGATAATCATTTCGGCAAGCTCTATGTTGAATCCACCTATCATCATGAAAACAAAAGCATAACTCTTAATGGATATACCGACCTTGGCCTTCCGGACGTTATAAATTTCAACAATAAAAATATCCGCTTCGGTGGCACCATTTATCCTTTCGATAAAGAAAACAACTTCGATCTCTCATTCAGCTTAATGCCCCTGAACCCCACCATCATTAATCCTTTCGTTAAAGATATATTCAACATCAAAAAAGGGTACATAACGGGAAATTTAAAATTAACGGGCAAGTTCAGCGACCCTCAGCTGAACGGCGAACTCATGCTGAAAAACACGGTTTTGATTCCCGACTTTACCAAAGTTGCCTATGTATTAAACGGCCAGATTGAAGTGATGCCCGACCAAATACGCTTTTCGGATATTTATATGCACGACCAGGTTGATTCGAAAAAAAAATACAACGGCGTCATCAACGGAAATATTTTCCATCGCAAGTTTAAAGATTGGCAACTGGACTTTGATATTACTTACCGAAATATGCTGGTGCTGAATACCACCGAAAAAGACAATTCCCTGTATTACGGTAAAATTTTCAGCTCGGGCAATATCGGCATCTGGGGATTTTTGGATGACCTTTATATGAACGTGGAAGATACCATAAAAGGGCGATCAAGGTTTTATCTTGCCCTGGATAATCCTGAAGAAGCGGGAGATTTCGATTTCATTCATTTCAGAAAGAAAGACAGCGCTCTGAGAAAACAAAAAAGCAAAGACCTCAGCGGTTTTCATTTGAACATGAACATTACGGCCAAGCCCGATTTCAGCCCTCAGATCATTTTCGACCGTACTGTGGGCGATGTGTTGAATGCCAACGGATATGCCCAACTGAACATGAAAATCAATACATTAGGCAAATTTGAAATGTCGGGAGATTATCAAATAGAAAGCGGCGACTACACCTTTAGTTTGGAAAAATTTCTTTCCAAAAAATTTGAACTAGAACAAGGAAGCAGCATCCTCTGGTCGGGCGACCCCATCAATGCCGATATCGACATCACCGCATTCTATAAAAACCGTGTTTCCATTGCACCGCTGATCAATGACACCACCGGACAATTCAAATCCAGAACCCCCGTCTTTTGCAAACTTAAAATGACAAAAAAACTACTGAATCCAAATATTTCCTTTGAATTTGACTTTCCGGGCGTAAACGATAACGTAAAAAGTTCCATTTACAACATCTTGTCCGATGAAAATGAGCGGAACCGCCAGGTTTTTGCTTTCTTAATGTTACGCTCGTTCATTCCCCCGCTAATTTATTCCACGCATTCGGGAGGCGTAACGGCCGGAAATGCCGCTGCCAGCACCGGTTCGGAATTTTTATCGGCAAAAATGAATTCGCTTTTCCAAAGCGCCATGGGGAATGTCCTGGGAGATTTCGACATCGGCATCAACTATAATCCGGGGTCGGCCGTGGGCAGTGATGAAGTTTTAATGAACATGAACAAAAATTTTCTGAATAACCGCCTTACCTTTGAAGGCAATTTCGGCGTGAACAACAACCGCAGTTCCACGGGTGGATCGAATTTCATTGGCGACGTGAACATTGAATACAAACTTTCCCCCGACGGTAAATATAAAGTGCGCGGCTTCAACCGAACCAACGACGTTACGCAACTTACCGTAACAGGCGGCCTCTACACCCAGGGCGTGGGCATCGGAATTTCCGAAAGCTTCGAGACCTGGAACGAATTGTTCCGAAAATACCTGAAAAAAATCGGCAAAAAAGGATGATTTTTTTTACGCGAACCATAACCATAGTGTTTGCTTTGATTTTAATGTGGGGATGCTTTTCGCAACGTTATTCCCCATCAACATCGGCTGCAAACAGAAAAAATACCCCAAATCAAGCTAACCTGTTTTTTGAAAAAAATCCCGATGGAATTATTCGCCCTTTCCGGGTTAACGATACATTGGTGCAAATACATTTTTCCATCCATCAAAAAAAAGTCAGGAATTTTTCCGACAGCATTCCCTATGAAATTATTTTTTTTTCGGAACAAGGCCATCACCACACGCTTTATGAGGACAAACTAATGCTGAAAGCCATAGGGGGAAATGTTTGCGGATATTTTCAAATTCCTTTCTCAAAAATTGCGGCACCGGGAAAATATAACCTGAAAATTTACCAATCGCAAAATGCCCATGGCTTTCTAATTCAGGAATATCTGGAAGCGGAAAATCAACCCCTGTATAACTTTATCCTCACCGACAGCAACGGCCTTATTTTGCCTTCCCACTACTTTCCACCCGAAAAACCCATCCACGTCAGGATAAGAAAGCAACACACTTTTGTGATTGAAGTCAACAGCCGTGAAAGCGGCTTTCCGCCGCCCGTTTTTTTTGAAGGCCCAGCACAAGATGTTGCATTATGGCAAAAGATTAGCACCTTAAGCAAGGATACCATTCTCAAAATAAGCCCCAAAAAATCACTGCGCATTACCGACCTGAAAGGAAACATTTTGGGCGGAGTATATGTATCGGGCGATGTATTTCCGGGCATCGGAGACGGTAAAGAAATGACCGAAGCCACACGATACATCATGAACAAAGAAGAATATGAACGTTGCATAAACTCCCCCGACCCGAAAAAAGAAATCGAACTTTTCTGGAAAGAAATCGGCGGAAGCAAAGAAAGGGCAAGGGAATTAATCAGGCAATATTATAACCGAGTAGTGGAAGCAAACGAGCATTTCACGGAATTCCCCGGGCCGGGATTCAAATCTGATCGTGGCATGGTTTACATCGTCTTCGGCAAGCCCGACCATGTCTATTACTACGACGACGGTGAAATCTGGCACTTTGGAAGCAATGAAGAAAAATCGGCACTCAATTTTAAATTCAAACGACTGAACGGTACACTAACGTTGGAACGATCGGTTACCTATAAGGATTATTGGTATCAGATGGTGGATTATTGGCGACAGGGCAAAATCAGGGTATTCGGAAAGTGATATGTATTGTTCATTTACACGGATCCCAAAAAAGTTTTTCAAAATCTTTCACCTGATTATTCAGCACCTTAACTCCTTCGGCTTCCAGCATTTCCTGCATGGCGGTGGGTGTGGGAAAATGATGTCTTCCGGTAAGCAATCCCTGCCTGTTCACCACACGGTGTGCGGGAACTGGCGGCATTACCCGATGCGAAGCATTCATGGCATATCCTACCAGCCGTGCCGATTTTGGTGAACCCAAACAAGCCGCAATGGCCCCGTAGGTGGTTACCCTTCCTTTGGGAATTCTTCGCACCACTTCATACACCCTTTGAAAAAAATCCTTATTCGGAGGTTGTGCCATACATCAAATTGCAACCGCGTATTTCCGAAAAATCTGTCCTTCCCAACAAACGCATGCCTTTCGGGCCAAGTTCGGCCAAATCCTGCGTAGCCAGAAAACAACAGGAATGAATGTTGGTAATGTCAACAATCAAAAGTTGACCCCTGCCCTCCTCCATTGGTTCTGCAAAGGGATCGGCTACATCTCTGACGTAAAATTTCATCCACGGTGGCGGGCAAAAATAATCATCCCTTCCATTAGTCCAGGCCTGAGACAGTAATTCCGTCATTCCATATTCACTATAGATAAATTCCGTTTTTAAACCCCTCCTGAGCGTTTCATGCAGTTCACTTCGGCTCAATTCTTTTCTTTTTCCCTTCATTCCGCCGGTTTCAACAAATAAAATTTCTTTGGCATCAAAATCATAACCCAAGCTTGCCAAATCCAGCATGGAATAGGTTACGCCCAGTACTAAATATTTTTTATCGTCTTGTAGCTTTAAAAGATATTCTGCTGCTTCCTTAGCCGAATGAAATAATCTTCCTTGAGGGTTTCCGGAATTTCGTATCAGGCATTCCATCATATATACCAGGGAGGCATCTCCCCTTTCCAGGTAGCCGGGCAACAGGCCTATAAAAACATAATCGGAAGGTGGACCAAACCAATTCGTAAAATTTTTTAAGATGGAAATTTCATATAATTCAGGGTCGGCCACGAAATGCCGTGAAGGTATTCCCGACGTAGTAGTACTGCTTTTGAAAATGCAGCCCTGATCGGGTTTATAAATACCGGTGATGACCTCCTGATGCTTAAATATTTCAACAGGTAAAAATGGGATTTGTTTGGGATGTTTAATATTTTCGGGCTTACACGATTGCAAATTACACCATTGCCGAAATATTGGATTATGAAAAAACTGATATTCAAAAACTTTGCATACGAAATCGGAATCATGAGCGTTTAGTTGATCGGAGAGTAACAATTTTTTAATGTCCATTTTTTTGTAAATTTACATTATGAAATTCACGAATCACATGAGGGTATTTTTGGTCGGTCTATCAGTAATGTTATTTTGCTCGCAATGTACAAAAAAAGACACCTCCAATGTGGTTCCGGTAATTGAGTATAAATATTTTAATCCTTTGGACATTCAGAACGCCCAAATTTTTATCAATTTTGAAGACGGCGACGGTGATTTGTTTTTCTTTTCTGATTCAAAAGATCCTAATTTCTTTTTGGAGTTTGAGTATAAGGACTCAGTCGGAAACTTTAAACCTGCCCTGTGGCCCATTGCCATATCACGTGAAAACAAACCCGATACCATTATCTTCCAGAAAAAAATTATTCAATACACCGTTTATCATCCTAAAAATCTTGCTTCAGATCAATACATCAAAGGTACAGTAATGATTACATTAACCGGATGGAGACCTTCCGTTTTATATAAAAAATTCCGTTATAAAATTTATGCCATTGACAGAAAAGGAAACAAGTCTGAAATAATCTATACGCCAGAAATTAACGTAAACATTTAATCGTTATCCAGGTTTTTTAACCTGAATTTATATTCAGAACCTTTCCTGATAAAATTTCCGTCTAATTGATGACACAGTGTATCAATAAGGTTTATGCCAAAACCATTATTGGGAATTTCTTTCCACGTACCATTATCTGAATAAATCATTTCAAAATCAATTTTATTTATAATTTTTAATTGAATATTTATTTGGCCTTTATCCAGGTTATTAAAAGCATGTTTATATGAATTTGTAACCAGTTCATTGATAATTAATCCCAGCGGGACAAGGGTTTTCAATTTCATGGAACAATAATCGATATTCAAATTTAATTTAACCTCGATATCATAATTAAAACTTTTCTGAATTTCCACGATCAATTCTCTGATGTAGGATTCTAAATCCACTTCCGATAAATCTTCGGATTGATATAATTTTTTATGAATAAGGGACATGGCCATAATCCGATTAATGGCTATGTCGATATAATTATTTTCAGCATTTTTCTGAAGATTATTCTTTTGAAGACGCAATAAACTGATAATAATTTGCAAATTGTTTTTAACCCGATGATGAACTTCCTTCAACAGTGCTTGATTTTCATTATTTTTTTTAATCAAAATGGTTGTTTTCTCTTCCAGTTCATGGTTAATGGTTTTAAGTTTATTCAATGACAATTCATAATTTCTTACAAACCGAACCAATACTATGCTTATGGCAGTGTATGCGAAAAACACTTCAAAAAACAAAGAATAAATGGTATTGTTATTTATTTCCTTAATTGATGAAATATTGGATTTTGCGAAAAACAAAAAATAAACTGAAATATTCAATATCCCCAAAGTATAGAATAACCATCCCATTTTTTTACCTAAGCCCCAGAACGCCAGGACAATAATTAAAGAAATCCATAAAAAGTCGCCAAAATGTATTTCATCTTTGTAAAAATTTAATGTATAAAAAGAAATCAACATACCTATAATACATAACAATAAATATACCAATTGATAATTTTTTTTGAAAACAAGCCCAAAATACATGATAACATTTACCACAGAACATAAAAAATAAATTAAAAAATTCTTAATGGAATTCTGAAATTCGATAATTGATAATAAGAAGAATGCAATTGAGAAAAAAATACAAATATATTTTGCTAACGTTAACTTCGATTTTTCAATAAAATTTTCACCCTCCGACATTTAAAATTTTATTGTAAAAATAAAATTTTTTACATTTCAAATGCAAAGGAGTGCAATATTTTTTTTATTTTTTTCACCAAAAAAATGGCCATCTTAAAATTGCTTTCATGCGTCCAGCCTGCAATGTGTGGGGTAAGCACCACATTTTTGAATCCGGTAAGGCGTTGAAATGCTTTGTCGTTAAAATTTAAAAGGCCAAAACCGGCGTCTTCGGCCTCATGAACATCCAGGCACGCTCCCAACACTTTTCCCGATTCCAATGCATAAATCAAATCTTCGGTGCAAAGACATTTCCCCCTCGAAGTGTTAATAACATAAATATTTTTTTTAAATGATAAGAAAAAGTTTTTATTCATCAAATGATGCGTTTCGGCATTGTAAGGAACATGAATACTGACAACATCGGCATTTTCATAAATTTCATGCATACTGCATTCCTTTATATAGTCATCTCCAAAACCTTTTTTATATTTATCATATACCCAAACATTTTTCACCATCCCTTTGAGTACTTCCGCAAACGCAGAACCAGTATGGCCATATCCGATGATGGCCACCTGCATAGCCGACAATTCCCTTCCCCTGTTTTCTTTTCTTTTCCATACACCATCCAATATTTCCCGGTTGGACGTGTGAATATTGCGAAGCAGGCACAACAGCATTCCCAAGGCATGTTCTCCCACCGCTTGAGCATTGCCCTCGGGTACGCTTAGGCATTTTATTCCTTTACACTCGGCTCTGGCTACATCAATATTTTCCATTCCTGATCCTACCCTGCCGATTATCTTTAAATTTTTGGCTTTACACAAAAAAATTTCATCAATTCGAAAACGAGAACGCAATATCAATATATGAACATAAGGCAGAGTTCGGAAAAATTCCTCCTCGTTCAACAACCATCCGCGTATGACATAAATGCCATTTTCATTCAACATTTTTTCCAATAACGGATGGTTTTCATCGGCAATCAATGCTATAATCATACTTCTTTATATAAAAAATTTTAAAGCCAATAAGATAAAATTATTCACCCTGGACTTTTTTTAAACAACTAAATTATTGAAAATGAAAGTTTTATCATTTGAACATAAAAGTTACTAAAAATTATATTAACATAAATTTTGATTGAATTTATTTTGTAAATTGATTTTATAAGAAATTCGCACTCTCCTATGAGCTTAAAAAAACAACAAATAAAATCTAAAAATATTTTACTGAATAAGGTCATGGATGCGGTCACGGGAAAAGTTCAGCCGCAAGCCGTGGAAGTAGAAGAAGCGCTATTGGGGGCCATGCTTCTCGATCGCGAAGCACTTTCGGATGTCATCGACCTGCTTTCGCCCGAAATGTTCTATAAAGAACAAAACGGTAAAATTTTTGAAGCTATTCATGCCTTGTTTCATCGATCCGAACCCGTGGATATCCTTACCGTAACGCAGGAACTGAAGAGAACTTCATCACTGGAAATGGTGGGCGGGAGCTATTATGTGGCCTCCCTCACAAACAAAATTTCATCTGCTGCCAATGCGGAATTCCACGCACGCATTGTAATTCAAAAGCACATTCAAAGGGAACTGATCAGAGCAGCAACGGAAATTCTTAACGAGTCATACGATGAGAGCATCGATGTTTTTGAAATGCTCGACAAAGCCACGCAAATCATATTCAAAATACACGACAGTAATGTCCGAAAGCAGCATGAAAAAATGAGTTCCCTGTTAAAAACAGCCCTGGAAGAAATTCAGGCATCAGCCAACAAGAAAGACGGTTTGCTTGGGGTGCCCAGCGGATTTGTGGAACTCGACCGCATTACGGGCGGATGGCAAAAATCAGACCTTATCATCATAGCCGCCAGGCCCGGTATGGGTAAGACAGCTTTTGTATTATCGCTGGCCAGAAATGCCGCAATTGATTTTAATAAACCGGTAGCCATTTTTTCGTTGGAAATGAGCAGTATCCAACTGGTAAAACGTTTGATATCAGCAGAAACCGGAATTATGCACGATAAAATCCTGAAAGGAAATCTGGAAGATTACGAATACATACAATTGCATCAACGCATCAAGCACCTCGATCAGGCTCCCATTTATATAGACGATACACCCGCCCTTTCCATCTTCGAACTCCGTGCCAAAGCCAGAAGGCTTAAAGAAAAACATGATGTGGAAATGGTGATTGTTGATTATCTTCAACTAATGACGGCCGGTATCGACACAAGCGGAAACCGCGTTCAGGAAATCAGTGAAATCAGCCGTGGGCTGAAAAATCTTGCCAAAGAACTCAATATTCCCATCATTGCCCTCTCGCAATTAAGTCGGCAAGTGGAAAACCGCCAGTCAAACAGCAAAAGACCCCAACTCAGCGACCTAAGGGAATCCGGTTCCATTGAACAAGATGCCGATCAGGTTTTGTTTATCTACAGACCGGAATATTATAATATTGAATTTGATGAAGAGAATCGTCCTACCAAAAATATTGCCGAGATCATCATCGGAAAAAACCGACACGGTGCCACCGGTACCATTCGGTTGCGATTCAACAATGCGCTGGCTAAATTCACTAATCTGGATGAATCCATTCGTTTTAAGAACGAAGAACCAATTAGCGGAAATATCACTGAAAACCATAATTTTCTTCCAGTTGCCAACATTAAAACCATCCCTTCCAAAAACTGGAACAACGATGACGACGACACTCCCGATATTTTGGGGAACCTCCAGGTGGAAGAAGATTTCTGATTTATTTCATACACTTTAACACCTGCCCGTTGCCAAACGCCCTGAACTCGGGTGCATACATGCACTGAATTTGCACCGGAGCCATCTGAAATATACCGCTATTGTTTAACTTAATATCATACTCCAAAACATAATTCCCTTTCCGCAGATAATCCATGAAAAAGTTCGTGGAGGCATCTTTGATGTTCATATAATAACCCAACCCGTTCTGATAATAGTATCCGCTGCGGTTTTCCGAGGGATCGCACCCCGAAGGGCGAATGTCTTTAATATGGATGAATTCATAATCGCGGTCGGTTTTGATAATGATCTTTACCCTGATTTTATCGCCCAACTCCAGGTTCATGCCCGGCTTAAAGGTTTGCCACTTTTCTGTTTTTTCATTGGATTTGCGCACCAGAAGTTCCCTTGAAATGCTCAATCCGAACGCATCCGATTTTTTCACTTTGGAATATTCCTCTTCATATTGCCAATACAAAGCCCCCCACGAAATTCCTCCCGAGGATTTGGTGATTTGTGCATTACAAAGTGTATTCAGTTGGTCCGTGGAGTTCACCTGTACATTTTTTACATAATATCCGGTGCCGCTGGAAGTTTTAAAATCGTTGAAATTATTTAATTGTTCTTTCGTTCCGTTCCAATCAATCGTAAATTCCGTGGCGGTGGGCAAGGTGTTTTTGTTCAGCAACAATGCATAAATGGCTGCACAGGGGGATTTGGTGTTGCTCCAGGCATGGGTTTGCTTGTGCTTCAATAACCAGTTTTGCATTTCATCCACCCATGCGTTGCCCTCTCCCGACTCATGAAAAAGCTCAATCAACAGAGATTGCATCTCTATGGGCGCATTCGTCCAGTGAGGGGTGTAATTTTCTTTCCAGTAAATTCCCAAATCGGCATGTTTGATGGCGTATTCTTTTAATGAGGCCATGATGGCTCTATGTGTTTTGGTTTCATTCATCCTGATAAAATAAAGCCCCAACATGCCTTTCATGTAAGTATTGTTTTTCATCCAATACTTCTTTCCCTGCTCATGGAAATATTTCATGAATTCCTCGTTAAAAACTCCCGATTGAAGCGTCTTGAAATATGACCTGGTGTATAAGTAGTGGATGATATCGGAGGAAAGGTGGTTGTTTGTCTTGTAATTTTTATCGTAACGCACGATTTCTTTATACACATCTTTATAGTACTTATCCAGATATAAAACGGCTTTTTGAATGAAAGGGGGAATTTCATCAATGATCTTTAACTTATGCAAATGGCCGTATCCTTCGCATATATATGCCGTGATGTATGCATTGTCCGTTCCGCCTTTGAACCATGAAAAAGCGCCTCCGGGCAGCTGCAATTCCTTCAGTTTTTCCTCGGCACTTTTGATTTCACTGCCCATACGTTCCACATCCATTAAAATTTTGAGGTTTTGTTTTCGCGCTTTTTCATTTTTGGCAGCCATCACCCATGGGGTTTCTTCCAGCAGGATTTGCTTCAATTCCGGATTCCTCTCCAACAATGATGTTGTGGTTTCTTTTTCCAAATCCCATGCCTGTATGGCTTTTGATATGGACGGATATTTTTTCATAATGAAAGCCGAAACCGAATTGGCATAAAAGCGCGAAAAAGTTTGTTCGGCACATTCATAGGGATATTCCATCAGATAGGGCATGGATTGGATGGCATACCAAATAGGTTCGGGGCAATATTCCAGGGTAAAATTTTTGTGAATAAGCGATGCCGAATTATTTTCCAGGGGCTTTTTAAAGTTGACGGCGAATGGTTTGTTGTCGCGAACGGTAAACGGATAGGATTCAGTAAGCACGAGGCGATTAGGCAAGACGGGCAAAACAGATTCCTCGCCATCGGTGTGAGTGGAAGATTTAGCAAAGATGCGGATGCCCGCCATTTCCATCTTCAGGGGCACTTTGATTTTCCATTCCGCCAGCGCCGTTTGGCCGATGGCTCCCAAATTTTTTATGGCTTTTTCCCCTGAAATAAGGAAATCAGCATTGAGAATTTTGTTGGTGAATAAGTCAAAAAATTCAATATTGGCCGAAACATTCATATTATTTCCGCTCAGGTTTACGATTTCGGCTTTTATAATTATAGTGTCTTCCGCCAAAAGGAAGCGAGGCAGGTTGGGGCGCACCATCAATTCCTTTTTCGCCTCAATAAATTGTTCAAAATACACCGATTTAAAATCTTCCGTATAAGCAAAATTCAACCACTTCCATCTGGTGAGGGCATCGGGCATTTTGAAATCAAGTGTGATTTCACCATTTGTATTTGGCTTTAATTCGGGAAAAAAGAAAGCGGTTTCATTAAAGTTTGTACGGGGTTTAGGGGTGTTTTTAAAAGGATTAGAAGCAGTTGAAGAAGATCTATTATTATCCTCAACTAATTGATTAGGTAATGATAAACTTCCATTTACGGAAACTTCACCAGGCACCTTCGCTTCTGCATCTGCTTTTTCTTTTAAAGCCGCAACAGGAGCCGCATTCATATTATATATTCCCCTGATGCCCCTGTAACGAGAATAAGCCGCATAATAATCATAATCTTTTATGTTCGGGTAATTCACCAAAGGAATAAAAACGTTTTTATAAGGCAAAAAACTTACCAGATAAGAATTCATGGAGGCCGGTACGCCATAGCTCCAGTAATAATGCTTATTATAAATCATATTAAAATCATGATAGAAGGAATTGGAAGCAAATTCATCCAAGGAAGCATCATACATGGCGCTGGCCAGCAAAACCCTGGCAGGAGATTTATCCGGATTTAAAAATCTGATTTTCCATTTTTCCTCGCTTGCGGGTTCAGTTTTGCTTCTGAAACTTATCAATTCATAGGTTAATTTTTTATTGGAGAAAGGAACATCAATGTTGATGGCAGAATGAAAAAAGCGATTGGCATACATCCCAAACACCGACCAATAAATCCCCCCCCGGTGTTCTTCTTTCACTGCCAGGTTTTTCCAACCGGAATTTTGAGTGAGTTTTTCGGCATTAAATAAATTTCCGTAAGAACAAAAATCGGAGTAAAAGGGAATATTTTTCAAAGAAGTATAAATTTTATGATTGATTTGACTGCCCGGCTCAACGGATTTCTTTCTGACACAAAGTTTAAGGAATTCATCCGCCCCAACTGAATTTTCATTAGGATTAATTGCGGTTATTCCGAACTCATGCCATAATTTGTTTTTGGTTCCGGGAACAACTGCTTTTATTATGTATTTTCCTCCTTCTTTAATTATTACCCCCAAATTGGCATTACCGCTTGTATCGGTTTTTACTGTACCTTCTTTAACCAACTTCATTTTTTTATTTTCCTTTGTGGACTGCTTTACATACTCGTCGTAAGGAAATTTTTTCAAAAATTCAGTTGAATCCAGCGTATGAATATCGGGTATTAAACCTAAAAATTTCCTCCGGGGTTCCTGTTCATCCAGCTTAAAAATTTTAAAATCAACATCCTTATTTTTCAAAGCAGCGCCATTCAGGTTACTAAGTTTGAGCATGATGGATTTTCCTTCATCGGTAAAAAATTCATTATCACTTGCCAAAGAAAGGTTATAGGGATATTCCGACACATACAGCATGGAAAGCCCTTCATGCGACTCTCCGTTGGTTGCCACAGCATTTACGGATATTTCATAGACGTATGTCTGGGTGGGAGTGTGATTGGGGCTTTTCTCGGGCTTAAATTCTACCCATGCTTCACCGTTTTCGTTTGTGGCCAATTCACCGGAATGAATAATCTTGGTAACGTTATTCATGGGGAACCAACAACGGTAGTAAGAATAAAAATAATCGGAAATGGTTCTTTTAATTTCAAACTTTACTTTGACATCTTTCATGGCGTATCCGGCATAATTTTGAATTTTAAAGGGGATGCGCACATTTTCGCCAAATGCATATTCGTTTTCCACGGGCTTAGTTTCCACATAAAATGTGGGCCTTTTATATTCTTCTACCAAAATACCTTTTTGTGTGAACCCATCGGAAATTGTAAAATATCCGTTCAACTTACCTATGGGTAAATTAAACTCGCCCGAAACTGCTCCAAAATCATTAGTGGTAAAACTTAACTCTTTTACAATTTCGCCGTTGGCATCCTTCACGGTGATGGTTATCGGCTGATTCTTTCTTAATTCCTTGGCCTTACCAAAGTTATCCCTTTGAAATACTACGGATTTAAAATAAACTTTCTGTCCGGGCCTGTACACTGCCCTGTCGGTTAACATAACGGATGATATCTTTTCCTGGTTTTCTTCATTATGATAATAAATGTAACAGGCGGAATAAAACACATCATTGTCCTTTCTTAAGGCAACATAGAAATTATTGTAATACGGATGGCCGTTCCCAATATCTAATTTAAATTCACCATTCGCATCGGTTTGGTATTCCTTTATTTTCTTGAGATAGTAAGTGTAGTTAACATTATCATACTGTTTTAATAAAACCTCTGCTTTTATATTTTTTATTTCCTGTCCGTTGAACCTGTCCAGAACCTTACATATACTCATTCCATTCATGTCTCTTTTTACCATGGTAATGCGCGTTATATCATGCCTCATCACCTGAAACTTATTATTCAATGGCTGAAAATCAGGGTTTATGCAAGCCACGATGATATATTTTCCGTAGTCAAGGCCGGGTATTTCCATGCAGACATTTTCAGGCAAATAGTCATTAAAACTTTTCCATTCACGGGAAAACTCCAACAAAGGTTTGTTGGTTATGAATTTTTTCCATTTTTCTTTTTCATAAAAATTGAATTTGTCCAAATAAAAATCCTGCTCATTTGCTTTATAAATCCTGAAATACAATTTGCTGATGTTTTTTACCTTAGCCGTGAGAAAAGCGGGTTTACCGGGTTCCCAGGCCGACTCGGTTATCATGGAAAAAATATTTTGTTCTTTCAGTTCTTCATAAAGATGTTTGCATTGGGCATTTCCTTTGTTTTCTCCTTTTATATGCTTTTCCAGGAGGGCCAAAGCATCTTTCATCATTCCGTTGCGACTTCCGGTGTTTAATTGTGCATTTTCTGCATAATACTTAAGCCAAACTGCCTTTTCATATACCAATTCGGAAATGTATTTATTGTTTTTGTGGAATTCCAGCAATCTGTCCAGCATGTTCACAAAGACAGAGTCATGCTGTAAATAGCCGGAATGGTTTTTAAGGAAAGTATATCGAAACAAATCAAAGTCCATCAGTTCATTTTGTTTTCCTGCGGACAACAGTTGTTGGATATTGTCTTTAATGAGGAAAGACAGTAAATCTTCGGGGTTTTCAATGGCATCAAAAGTTTTCACTTTTGCTTTTTGAACGAATTGGTCGGCTGTCATGAACCATTCTTCACCTATGCTTTCCCTCCACTCAAGTTTCACGCCGGTTACGTCGTAGGTCGTTAGAAAACTTAATATCCTGTGCGATAAAATGGTGTAAAGGTTCCCCCTTCTTTCATGCCCTGCCTCGTTTCCTTTTTCAAACACCAGCGGATAATCTCGGAAACTCAAGTTTAGCAGTTTGTTTCTTTTTTCCAACGCCTTTTTGTAAAGACGCACAGCCCTTTTCAAAAGAGTTTCTGTACTTTGTTCAGCCAAACTGTCGGATTTCTCATCATCAGTGTTTTCCGAAATATCTTCCGTTTCCCAGCGGTTCTCATCGGCAAATTGGATGACGGCATCGCCAGCCAAAGCCAACAAAAAAGCATCGTACGGAAAATTAAATTTGGCCGCCTCGGCCTCAAACCATGTAATGGTCTTATGGAAATTATAATCGTCACGATCCTTAGTAAATTTAAAAATGTGGCAAAGGGCTTTGTAGGCCTCGCCTTCCAACTTTCCGGCTTTGGCAAGTGAATATATTTTTTTTGAGTTTTCCAAAGCGGTTTGAGGCTTGCCGTTTTGTTCGGCTTCTTCTACCTTTTTCCAAAGGGCCTGTATGGTCTTGGAAAGATCATTGTTTTGCGGCAAGGTTCCGGATTTTTCTAACAGATTGATTCCCATGATGCTCAATACCGCTGCCAGGAACAGAAAAAATACTTTTTTCATGATCTTATTTTACCTTTTAAAGATGCATTTTTTTCCATATTCCACAAATAAAAATTTTGTGCAATTGACAATATACCAAAGCTAAAATTTTATGAAGAAAACACCATCATCAAAAACCAAAAGCCATACTCCACAGAAGAATGTTTTTTTTGGTAAATTTGTTATAATATTTTATCAAAAAAAACATGTATTCTCATAAAGTTTCGATTAAAAACCCTATATAACTTACTTTGTATGAATTGTTTGATAAAAGAAAACCCCGCTTTTTTGCCCTCCTGTCCAAATCAAATAAGATTATTTATACTTCAAAGTTTTTTCTGAACTTATTTTAAGTCATGAAAAAGATTCCCTGGGGTGATTTTCGATCGGGGCTGGTGGTGTTCCTGGTGGCACTTCCACTCTGTCTGGGAATTGCCATGGCGTGTGATGTTCCTCCGGAAGCGGGACTATGGTCGGGGATTATTGGCGGAGTGGCGGTTACTATTTTCTCGGGTTCAAGGTTAAGCGTCAGCGGCCCCGCAGCCGGGCTGATTTCCATCATCATCGCCGGCATTGCTTCAGTAAAAAGCATGGATCATTTTTTTCTGGCCGTCAGCCTGGCAGGGGCATTACAAATTATTATGCGTATCCTGAACATGGGGCAAATCACCGTCCTGATACCGAATGCCGTAATCTACGGGATGTTATCAGGAGTGGGGATTATCATCATCCTCAAACAAATACCCCACCTCATCGGTTATGATCCCGATTTCGAAGGCGATATGACCTTTTCGGAATTCTTCGGCAGCAATACTTTTCAAACCCTTTATGATGCTTTTATCCACCTGCAGGACGGTCCCATGATCATTGGCCTTTCAGGGCTGACTTTCCTTATTATAGGAGATAAAATTTTAGAAAAAAAATTCCGGTTTTTTAAAATTATCCCCATCAGTTTGTGTGCCGTCCTGATCGGGGTAACGTTGGTGTATTTTTTTAACCACCAACAAAAAAGTATCTTTTTCGTACACGATGAAAACCGCATACAGTTGCCCGCAGGTCATCAATCCCTGCGCTTTCTGACTTTCGATTTTTCTACATTAACCAATTTTGCTTTTTGGAAGATGGCCTTCACTATCGGAATTGTGGCCACACTGGAAAGTCTGCTTTGTATTGAAGCCGTTGATAAACTGGATCCCGAGAAAAGAGTATCCGACAAAAACAAAGAACTGGTGGCACAAGGCATAGGAAATATCTTTTGTGGCCTTTTCTGTGCCTTGCCCGTCACTTCCGTTATAGTACGGAGTTCCGCCAACATTTACGCAGGAGCCAAAACAAAATTGTCATCCATTGTTCATGGAATTTATTTGCTGATTGCCATATACACCCTGTCTGATTTTATAAACCTTATTCCCAAAGCATCCCTTGCTGCCATACTGATTATGGTAGGATTTAAATTAAATAAGCCCGAATTGTATATGAACATGGTGAAAAGCGGGGCAAGACAATACATTCCTTTTTTTGTCACCCTGATGGTAATGATCTTTACCGACCTGCTCACCGGTGTGCTGGCGGGGTGTTTAGCATCCCTCCTTTTCATTGTTCACACCTTGCCCTCGGCTCAAATAAAAATCAGTAAGCGAAATAAAACAATAAGCGTCAGGCTACCCGAATATGTAACTTTCCTTCATAAATTGAAACTAAAAAAAATCCGGGAAAAGATAAAGTCAAGGGCTATTGTTTTTGACGAAAGTAAATGTCGTTACATTGATCCCGACTGTATGGAAATCATTCATTCCATTAAATCCTCATCTTCTTCCGAAATTAATTGATTTTATTTAACTTTCTAAAAGCATTTCCAGTAATTTTGAATGTGGCTTTCAAATGCGGATACGTTAATATTGTAGGTGCGCCCAATGTGGGTAAATCCACTCTTACCAATGCCCTGCTTGGTGAAAAAATTTCCATCGTCACTTCCAAAGCCCAAACCACCCGGCAACGTATCCTGGGCATATCAACCACTGAAGATTATCAACTCATCATCTCCGACAGCCCGGGGTATATACTCAAACCTGCTTATGAACTTCATAAGCGCATGATGAAATTTGTGGACGATTCATTCCTGGATGCCGATGTGTTGATTTTCCTGACGGATATCTTTGAAGATATCATGCCGGATGAAAAATTTTTAGACAAAGTGAACAATGCCGAATGTCCGTTAATTGTGGCCATCAACAAAATTGATGCCGACAAAAAAAATGCCGTAGTTGAATTGGAAAAAAAATGGAAAACAAAATTTCCCCGTGCAGAACTTTTCAAAATATCCGCACTGTTGGGGGCCGGAGTTCCGGAATTGAAAAAGCGAATCATTGAATTATTACCCGAACATCCTGCCTTCTTTGAGGCCGACCAACTTTCCGATCGTTCCGAGCGTTTTATTATGAGCGAAATTATTCGAGAAAAAATTTTTCTTTTATATGGTGAAGAAGTTCCCTACGCTTCGGAAGTAGTGGTTACGGAATTTAAAGACAAAACCAATGTCCTATTTGTTCGTGCTGAAATTTGGGTGGAACGTGAAAGCCAAAAAGTAATTTTGTTGGGAAAAAACGGAAACAAAATAAAAAAATTAGGAACGATGTCGAGGGAAGATGCAGAACGTTTTTTTAATAAAAAAATTTATCTGGAATTGTTTGTGAAAGTGGAAAAAGATTGGAGGAAAAATCCTCAACGTCTGCAACAATTGGGGTACACCACCGAATAATATCAGTTCTATGAGAGCCAAATCTGCCGAAAAAAGAAAAGTGCATATCGTTACGTTGGGTTGCAGCAAAAATCAGTCGGATTCCGAAGATCTGGCTTCAGCACTTGCTGCTTCAGGGTTTGAAGTGAAGCATGCCGAAATCGGTGAAGAAGAACAAATTGTGATCATCAACACCTGCGGGTTCATTGAAAGTGCCAAAGAGCAAAGCATTAATACCATACTCCATTACGAAGAATTAAAAAAAGAAGGCATCATAAAAAAATTGTATGTCAGCGGATGTTTGAGCGAGCGCTACAAGGATGTTTTGAAAAAAAACATTCCCGGCGTTGACGCGTTTTTCGGCACGCGGGATTTGCCTCTCATCCTGAAAACACTGAAAGCCGATTACAAAAAGGAACTGGTGGGCGAACGTCTGATCAGTACACCAAAGCATTATGCTTATTTGAAAATTTCAGAGGGATGCGACCGCCCCTGCAGCTTTTGTGCCATCCCCTTAATGCGGGGCAATCATGTTTCGGTTCCCATGGAAGATTTGCTGAGCAGGGCAGAAAAACTTTCGGCTCAGGGCGTGAAAGAGTTATTAATTATTGCCCAGGACTCCACCTACTACGGCCTTGATTTGTATGGAAAGCGAAAACTTGCGGAACTTCTTGATCGCTTAAGCGATGTTCAGGGCATTTCATGGATACGCCTTCATTACGCTTTTCCCGGCGGATTTCCTATGGATGTTTTGGATGTAATGAAGCGCAAAAACAACATTTGCAAATACCTCGACATGCCGCTTCAGCATATTAACGATACCATTCTGAAAAGCATGCGCAGAGGCATCACAAAGGAAAAGACTATTCGGCTATTGGAAGAAATAAGAAATAAAATCCCTGACATCACTCTGCGTACCACCCTGATTTCGGGCTATCCGGGCGAAACACAAGCCATGCACGAAGAATTGCTGGAATTCGTGGAAAACACGAAGTTCGACCGCCTGGGAGTTTTTACCTACTCACATGAAGAAAACACCCATGCTTTTTCGCTGAATAACGATGTTCCAGATGAAATCAAAAAGCAGAGGGTATCCGAGATAATGGAAACACAGAGAATTATCGCATTAAGGAAAAATGAAGAAAAAATCGGAAAAACCCTCAGAGTAATCATTGACAGAAAAGAGAAAGATTATTATATAGGACGTACAGAAGCCGACAGCCCCGACGTGGATCAGGAAGTATTAATTCACAGCGACCAAGAACTGAAAATTGGTAATTTTTATATGGTTAAGATTAAAAATGCAATGGAATATGATCTGACCGGAGAAGAAGTTTTGGAGTATTGAAAAAACTTTTCATTAGAATTATTTTATTATTCACACAAAGTTAACGGCTCAATTTTTACTATACCTTCACCTGATAATTTTCACTGAAAGCTTAAAGGCATATTTATCCTCCCGTTTTTCTGACCGTGGTGGTTTTCTTGGGTGCACCTCCACCCGATTTGGTTTTCACGGCCTCTGTATTCTTAGTTTTTGATGTTGATTTTTTTACGGTTTTAGGTTCGTCGGATTTTATCTCCTGCTTTTTATCAACTGCCTCCGAAGTTTTTTCATCTTCCGCCACCTGAAGATTCCCGGTTTGTTGTAAAATATTATACCAATTGAAAAACTTTCGCATGTTACTTACATACACCCGTTCTTTATCATAGTCGGGAAGAATACTTTCAAATTCCTTAATAATTTCTTTATCATCAGCCTTATGGGATATAGCGGGGCCATTATTGGTTTTTTCAAAGAGAGTATAATAAATTTCGGCAAGTGGTTTTTCACCATCCTGCACATACATGCTGATATCGGCCAGATTAGAAATACGGGTAAGGGCCGAAATGGAAGTGCGTTGTTTGGTTACCAGGTTCTCGACGATGACATGGGCTTTGGATGATGAAATGATTTTATACAAACCCGGTTCGCCACTGATGGCGATGATTTTGTCGAGTTTAATTTTTTTCTTTTCGCTCATGGTTATGGATTATGATATTAATTACAGGTGAATAACTTCTCCGTAAGCAGCCGCTGCGGCTTCCATAATGGCTTCACTCATGGTAGGATGCGGATGTACGGTTTTAATCAGTTCATGCCCTGTGGTTTCGAGCTTACGGATGGCCACGGCTTCGGCAATCATTTCTGTAACATTGGCTCCAATCATATGGGCGCCCAGTAATTCACCGTATTTGGCATCAAAAATCAGTTTGATGAATCCATCGGAAGCCCCGGCTGCTTTGGCTTTTCCTGAAGCCGTAAAGGGGAATTTCCCGACTTTAATCTGATAACCGGCTTCTTTGGCTTTCTTTTCGGTATATCCCACGGAAGCAATTTCGGGCTGGCAGTATGTGCAACCCGGAATATTGTTATAGTCGAGGGGCTCCACGTGCATGCCTTTGATTTTTTCCACGCATATAATTCCCTCGGCGCTGGCCACGTGTGCCAATGCCTGCCCGGGAACACAATCCCCAATGGCATAATATCCGGGAACGTTGGTGGCATAAAATTTATCTACCACAATTTTTCCTTTGTCGGTTTTGATGCCCACATCTTCCAGTCCAATGCCTTCAATATTAGCCTGAATTCCAACGGCCGAAAGCACAATATCGGCTTCAAGGGTGATTTCACCTGAAGGAGTTTTTACTTTGGCCTTACAACCACTTCCCTTTGTATCTACTGACAACACTTCCGAACTGGTATAGATATCAATGCCGATTTTTTTAAATGATTTTTCAAGTTGCTTGCTTACTTCTTCATCTTCCACCGGAACAATATTGGGCATAAATTCCACGATGGTAACCTTGGTGCCCATCGTTGCATAAAAATAAGCAAATTCCACACCAATTGCACCGCTGCCCACCACAATCATGCTTTTAGGCTGTTGGGGCAAAGTCATGGCTTCCCTGTAACCAATGATTTTTTTACCATCTTGCGGAAGATTGGGAAGTTGCCTGGAACGGGCACCGGTAGCTATAATGATATGATTGGCGGAATATTCTTTTGTCTTACCATCGGCAGCAGTTACGCTGACTTTCTTGCCAGGACGTACTTTTCCGGTTCCGTATATTACTTCAATTTTGTTTTTCTTCATCAGGAATTGAACCCCTTTGCTCATGCTTTCGGCCACATCCCGGCTTCGTTTAATTACAGCTCCAAAATCGGCTTTGACATCAGAAGTTACGATGCCGTAATCTTTTGCATGCTTCAAATATTCAAACACCTGGGCACTTTTGAGCAATGCCTTAGTAGGTATACATCCCCAGTTCAGGCAAACCCCACCCAGGCTCTCTTTTTCCACGATGGCGGTTTTAAAACCCAGTTGGGATGCACGGATAGCCGTTACATACCCTCCCGGACCGCTCCCAATAACGATAATGTCGAAGTCAGCCATGATGCAAAGGAATAAGTGTGGCTAAGATACAATTTTTAATAGAAAAGGATATCAAAATTAACACGCAAATAATTGTTTAATTCCATTCAACAAAATGTCAAATTCTCCGAAATTAAGGGTTTGTTGGCCGTCGGACATGGCTTTTTCGGGTTGGGGATGAATTTCCACAATAATCCCGTCGGCACCGGCGGCCAATGCTGCCATGCCAATCTGTGGTACCAGTTTTCTGATGCCGATACCATGGGATGGATCCCCAAATACGGGCAAATGGCTTTTATCTTTTAAAATGGCAATGGCATTCACATCAAAACAGTTCCGATAGGCATTTTCAAAACTGCGTATTCCTCTTTCACATAAAATAATATCCGGGTTGCCAGCAGAATAAATATATTCCGCAGAATAAAGCAATTCATCAATGCTTCCCGAAATTCCTCTTTTTAGTAATACCGGCTTACCGGCTTTGCCCAATGCATCCAGCAGGTTGAAATTCTGCGAATTTCGTGCCCCCACCTGAAACACATCCACATACGGCAGCATTTCGTCAATTTGTTTTCTTTCCATAACTTCCGTGACAATCTTGATTCCGTAAGAAGAAGCCGTTTTATGAAACATTTTTAAACCTTCGATGCCAAGGCCCCTGAAGCTGTACGGAGAACTTCTGGGTTTGAAAATGCCGCCGCGCATTAATCGAATCTGGCGGCTTTTTAAAAAACGACAAACATTTTCCACCTGTTCTTCGCTCTCAACAGAACACGGGCCTGCAATGATTTTCTCTCCTTTTTCGCCTCCTATTTCTACTCCGTCACCAAGGCGTATGATGGTGTTCTCCACTCTCCATTTATTTGAAACCAACGGATAAGGATCGGGAACAAAATGTACATCCGAAACCCCTTCCAAACTTCCGATTGCGCGGATATCAATAGTGTCCTTATGCTCCACTACCCAAATAACTTTTTGCTTGACCAATACTTCTGTGTAGCGGCAATGCATACGGGAAATCTTTTCCGAAATGAATTGCTTTTGTTCAGGAGAAATTTGATTATCAATTTGAACCAGGATCATATCGAAATTGGTTTATAAACTTTTTTATTGAGGTCGAATGTGTTCCAAACTCCATGATATGCTTTAAAAAAGCAGAACCCACAATGGCGCCTTCGGCATACCTGCATGCCAGGTTATATTGTTCTCCGGTTTGAATACCAAACCCGACGAACTTCGGAATCCCGGGAAAAAATTCCCTGACTTTCTGAAAATATTTTTTTTGTTTTTCAAAATTGACGGAACTTCCCGTTATGCCGTGATCGGAGGTAATATAAACAAAACCGGTTGTATGTTGGCGTATGATTTCCATTCTCTCGGGCTTCGTGGAAGGAGAAGTAAGGAAAACGGAGAGCAAACCGGCTTCGTTCATGGGAGCGCTGAAATACCGTTCATAGAAGTCGAAAGGGAGGTCGGGAATGATAAGGGCATCAATTTCACATTCACGGCACCTGTCAATGAATTTTTCAATTCCCATCTGTAACACGGGGTTCAGATATCCCATAAGTACTTTCGGGATAGCCAGATGGCGGGCATCGCGCAGTTGGCTGAACAGAAGTTCCAGCGTCATGCCGTTTCGTAAAGATGCTTTATGGCATTCCTGAATTACCGGCCCGTCGGCTAAAGGGTCGGAATAGGGAAATCCTATTTCCGCAAAATCAACTCCCGATTCCTGCAATCCTTCCAGTATCCGAACTGTATCCGACAGGCTGGGGTACCCCGCTGTAAAATATACCGATAATCGTTTTTTGGTTTTATCCTTAAATAATGCTTTCAGTTTGTTCATATCCCAGTAGGTGTTTATAATTCTGATAGGCGTGCATGTCTTTATCTCCCCTGCCGGAAAGGTTTACGATTACCAAATCGCCCTTACGGAAATCCATTTTATTAATCGCTGCCAAAGCATGTGCCGACTCAAGGGCGGGAATTATTCCCTCGGTTCGGCAAAGCATAAACGCTGCCCTTAGGGCTTCCTCATCCTCGATGGACAATACCATGCAACGCTTTTCTTCAAACAAAAAACTGTGTACGGGCCCAACCCCCGGGTAATCGAGCCCTGCCGATACCGAATGTGGCTCAATTACTTGCCCGTCGTCGTCCTGAAGCAAATAGCTCAGGGAACCATGCAATATCCCGGGCTTGCCCACGGAAAGGGACGCGGCAGTTTGCCCGGAACGAATGCCCTTACCCGCGGCTTCCACCGCAACAAGTGCAACGGATGGTTTTCCGATATATTCATAAAATGCTCCAATGGCATTGCTTCCGCCTCCCACGCATGCCACGATGTGTGTGGGATCATCAATCCCCATTTCGGCCAGTTGTAATTTAATTTCCTTACTGATGACCGATTGAAATTGAGTTACCAAATCGGGATACGGATGCGGCCCCACCACGGAACCTATCACATAATGGGTGTTTTCAGGGTCGGATATCCAGGTACGGATGGCATCATTGGTGGCATCTTTCAGGGTCATGCTGCCAGAACACGATGGAACAACCTTTGCCCCAAGCATTTGCATCCTGAGAACATTCAATTGCTGGCGTTCCATGTCTTTTTGCCCCATAAAAATTTCACACGGCATTTTCAAAACCGCACATGCCGAAGCGGTTGCCACTCCGTGTTGCCCTGCACCTGTTTCGGCAATGATTTTTTTCTTGCCCATGAATTTTGCAAGCAACACCTGGCCCAATGCATTATTGATTTTATGTGCACCGGTGTGGCAAAGGTCTTCCCGCTTCAAAAAAACGGTACATCCATAACGATCCGACAGGTTTCTGGCATGATACAAAGGTGTGGGCCTGCCGGCAAAATGTTTCAGATAAAATTCATATTCCCTGCGGAAAGCATCCGAAGAAATAATCTCCTCATAAACTTCATTTAATGCCCGAATATTTTCATAGAGCATTTCTGGAACAAAAGCACCTCCGAACTTTTTTCCGTAATATCCGTTTTTATCAGGCCTGATCATGTTTTTAGATTTAATAAATGATTTTTTAAAAGTTTTATATTTTTTATTCCCGGACTGAGTTCCCACCGGCTGTTCAGATCGACCCCGAATAGTTGCGGGTGCCCTATCTTAAAGGCATCAGCCAGATTTTCGGGCCCTATGCCTCCGGAAAGAAAAAACGGAACCGTGCCGCGATAATATGAAAGTAGTTTCCAGTCGAATGTTTTGCCCGTACCTCCGAAGGATTGATCTTTCTTATCGAAAAGAAAATAATCGCAAAAAGAATGATACCGGAGTGTGGCATCAAAATCTTTTTTTGTTTCAATTCCGAAAGCTTTAATTACTATTTTCCCTAACAATTTTATTTTTTCACATAAAGATGAGGGTTCATGGCCGTGAAATTGCACGGCATCCAGCCCGAATCTATTGACAGTATCTGTCAGATAACCCGGCTCAGGATTAACAAAAACGCCGGTTTTTAAAATTCCTGCCTTCAATGAAGGAATAAATTCTCCGCGGAAAAACCTCTTTGATTTTTCATAAAAAATAAAGCCGCAATAATCCGGAGAAAGGTTTTGAATTTCCGAAAGTTGTTCGGTATTCGTTATACCGCATATTTTTATTTTTAATTTTAAAGGCATGGAATTGGATTATTGATTAATTGACATGCTTCATCTATCAACTCGCTGCAGGTAATTCCCGGCCGTGCCTTACTCATAAAGTATTCCCCGATTAAAAAACCACTGAAGCCGCATTTTCTTAGTTTTACCAGCGTCGGGGCATCTTTAATACCGCTTTCGGCAATTTTAAATTTTTCGGGCGGTAGTAACTTGCACAAGTGTTCACTTTTTGCAAAGGAAATGGTCTGACTCTTTAAATTTCTGTGGTTAATGCCCGCAAGGTCATATTCATCGAAGTTTTCACACTTTCTGATATCTTCTTCGTCATGGAATTCCATCAACACTTCCATGCCCAGGGAACGGGCCAAAGATGTAAATGTTTTAATGCGGTTCAAATCGAGGATGGAGGCGATAAGCAAAATCACATCTGCCCCCTTCGACTTTGCTTCAATAATCTGAAATTCATCCACAATAAAATCCTTACACAAAATGGGACAATAATGCCATGCACGGGCTTTACTAATATCATCCGGCATTGCCCCGAAGAATTTTTCATCATTTAATACCGACAGGGCAGCGGCACCTGCACGCATATATTCCAGTGTAATCTCTTCCACCAATGCAAATGGCCGGATGTCTCCAACAGACGGGGATTTTCTTTTAAACTCCGCAATGATTGAAAATTGGTCATAAAACTTCCGTATGTATTTTTTCAGCGACACACAGGGAGTGGAAAAATATACCGACTGCTCAAAATACCGATTGGTAAATACCGATTTTTTGTATTCCACTTCCTTTTTTTTGTTTTGGAGTATTTCATTAAGAATGCTCATAGGTTATTCGTTTTAATTTCTCAAAACATTCCAATGCTTTTAAATTAAACAATGAATCCTGTGCAATGCCAACGGCTTTTTCGAATGTGCATTTTTTAAACAATCTTACCGCTAAAGCAGCATTCGTTACAATAACCTCATTTTGCGGCTTAGTGCCCTGCCCTTTCAGGATTTTGAGAAAAATTTCCGCAGATTCTTCTTTGGTCTTTCCCCCTTTTATTTCATTTTCATTCAAATAGGTTAACCCCAAATCAAGGGGTGAAATCAGGCCTTCCTCCCGGTTTGTGAAAAACTTGAAATCGCAGGTAAGCGAAATTTCATCATGGCCATCCAATGAATGATATACATAATACTCTACGGGTTCTTCCTCAAAAAGAAAATGATACATGCGGGCCAATCCGAGTGAATAAACTCCATGAAAGCGGTATTTAGGCATGGCCGGATTAATCAAGGGGCCCAGCATATTGAAAAATGTTTTTACTTTCAATTCTTTCCTGACATTTGCCACTGATTTTAATGCAGGATGAAACAAAGGAGCATGCATAAAACATATCCCGCATTCCTCCAACTGCATCCTTAGCAAATAGGATTCGGAAGAAAATTTAATTCCCATGCACTCCAGTACGGTAGAAGATCCCGAAACGGATGTAACACTATAATTTCCGTGCTTGGCCACGGGAATACCTGCTCCGGCCAGAACAAAAGCCGTCAGGGTGGATATGTTAAAGGTGTTTTTGGAGTCCCCACCCGTTCCGCAAACGTCCATCACCTCCTTAGTACCCAGGTCCACCTTAACACATTTTTCCATCAACACATTGCGGAATGCCTTCAGTTCGTCGCATGTAATTCCGCGCATGATAAACCCCGTCAGAAGGGCCGAAAGTTGGGCAGGAGGAAATTTTCGCTCCGCAATATCGGCCATTAAATTTTCCGCATCCCGGCTGTCCAACGTCTGATAGTCCAGTAATATTTCCAGCGCATTTTTCATGGCATGTGATTTATCCAGTTTTTGATGATTTGTAATCCGCATTCCGTAAGGATTGATTCGGGATGAAACTGAATTCCACGTACATCATACTTTTTATGCCTGACAGACATGATAAGGCCGTCTTTGTTTTCGGCAATAATTTCAAGTTCATCTGAGGAATCATCAATTACCCATGAATGATAATGCCCCACACGTATTCCGGACGGACAATTTTTAAAAAGATAATCGTCTGCCAAAAAACGAACGGGGGTGCTGATGCCATGCAGAGGTTCATTGAGGTTTATCATCCTTGCACCATAGGTAATACCGATAGCTTGATGTCCGAGGCAAATTCCCAGAATGCTTTTATGGCTTCCGTATTCCCTGATTACCTCCAGGGTTTTTCCTGCTTCCGAAGGAATTCCTGGGCCTGGTGAAATAAGTATTTTATCGAATTCACCCGCTTCGTCCAAAGAAAAAGCATCATTTCTTTTCACCACTACATCCTCACACCCTGCTTTTTCCAAGAGGTGTACAAGGTTATAGGTAAAAGAATCGTAATTATCAATGACAAATACTTTCATATGATTGTGTATTCGCTTCTTTCAGTGCAAGGCGCAGCGCCGCTATTTTATTATTCACTTCCTGCAACTCGCTTAAATCATCGGAATAGTGAACGATTCCGCATCCTGCCTGATAACGCAGAATATTGTTTTTCGATATCAATGACCGTATGCAAATGGCATGATTTAAATTTCCGTCAAATCCAACCAACCCAACGGCTCCTCCATATAATCCGCGGGGAACTTTTTCCAGTTCGCTGATAAGTTCCATGGCACGATATTTGGGTGCCCCGGTCAAGGTGCCGGCCGGAAAACTATCCATAAAAACACGGAAAGCATCCTGGTTTGTTTTTAAATCGGCTGCAATTTCCGATACCAAATGAATGACATGTGAATAGGCCTCAACATTCTTCAATGCTTTTATCTCCACATTTTTTGCGCTTTTTGAAAGATCGTTTCTTGTCAGGTCAACCAACATATGATGTTCGGCATTTTCCTTTTCATCATACAAAAGTTTTTCTGACAATGCCTCAACCGATTCACCGCTTTTTCTTTTATACGTGCCCGCAATGGGATAAATACGGGCTTTCACTTTGTCAATCCTGATTTGCGATTCGGGCGATGAACCCATGACTCTGAAATTTCCGAAATCGAAATAAAACAGATAAGGTGAGGGGTTGATGGAACGAAGTTTTCTGTAAACCTGAAAATCATCTCCTTTAAAATGCTGATAGAACCTTCGCGAAAGAACCAACTGAAAAACATCCCCTCTCTTTATATGCTGCTTTACATGCCTGATGCATGAAAGAAATTCCTTATCCGTATAATCTGAATACTCATTTCCAATAAGTTGAAAAGCATGCGTGCTGTTAATGTATTTATTTAAATAAGAAATGATTTCAGGGCTCCGGATTTTTTCATTTTCCCCTGCATATTCCACCAAATACAGTGTATGGTGATAATGATCGAATGCCAACATAAATTTAAAAAAATAGTATTGTGCCAAAGGGAAATCGGGATCCGTGTTAACAGAAATTTTTTCCAAAAGCGTAATTGCATCGTAAGAAAAATATCCGAAAATGCCTTCGGAGATATTATCCTGAATGTTTGATTTATCCACTTGAATGTGTTCCAGAAAAAAATTAATGGCTAAAGAGGGAGAAAAGCTCTCACCTGTTTTAAAAGTAAATTGCTCTATGTCTGTTTTAATATGATAATAATCCTTAATAAATTTTATGTTTGCCAAAGGATGAAACAATATATACGAAACCGCATTATCGGCTTTGTTGTAATGCGAACTTTCCAAAAGAAAAGCCAAAGGATAACGATCTCGGATTTTCAAATAGCATTCCACCGGTCCCAGCAAATCGGCGGATATTTTGGTGATGTATGTATGATATCTTTTTGTTTTCATTTGAAAAAAATTAAAATAAAAAAACCTGCCGCATTTCACAGCAGGTTTTGTATCGTTAAAAGTATTAGAATGGATTATTGCTTAACGAGGTACAATGCACCTGCTGTGGCGTAGAATTTACGCCACCACCAAGCGTTAAGCAATGAAAAAAGTTTCATTATGCCTGCAAACATACAATTAATTTTTCAAACCAAAAAATAATTTTAAAATTTTTTAAAGTACATACATGAATAATA
This sequence comes from Bacteroidia bacterium, assembly GCA_026415195.1. Taxonomy (GTDB): domain Bacteria; phylum Bacteroidota; class Bacteroidia; order B-17B0; family Aurantibacillaceae; genus JAOAHO01. Next base: position 32,991 of record JAOAHO010000020.1, read on the forward strand.
GCCCTGTTAAAAGTATTTATTTCCTATCTTTGAAATTTTGCAAATATCAGTGTTATGAGCAGTGTGGATGTTTTGTTAGGGTTGCAATGGGGTGATGAAGGGAAGGGTAAAATAGTGGATGTGCTTTCGGGTAATTATCAAATCATAGCCCGTTTTCAGGGTGGTCCGAATGCCGGACATACATTAAAAATAGGCGACCAAAAACATGTTTTGCATACGGTTCCCAGCGGAATTTTTAATCCGGACGTTATGAATGTAATCGGGAACGGAGTGGTGATTGACCCTATCGTACTAAGGAAAGAACTTGAAAATATTGAAAAACTCGGTCTTGAACCAAAAAAACGATTAATCATCAGCCGCAGGGCACACCTGATATTACCTTCACACCGCGTCCTGGATGCAGCCAATGAAAGATGGAAAGGAAAAAACAAAATCGGTTCAACTTTAAAAGGCATCGGACCTGCCTATATGGACAAAACTGGTCGCAACGGCATACGCATCGGTAACATTGAACTGGATGATTTTCCTGATATATACAAAAGCCTGGTGGATAAACATAAAGATATTTTAAAACTCTATGGAGAATCGGTGGGCGATGATTTTAAAACTACGGAAAAAGAATGGTTGGAGGCGGTAGCATATTTAAAAGATTATTCTTTGGAAGACACGGAATATTATTTAAATCATGCCTTGCTTACCGGGAAAAAGATTCTAGCGGAAGGAGCTCAAGGAACGCTGCTGGACGTAGATTTCGGAACCTATCCTTTTGTAACCTCGAGCAATACCATTTGTGCTGGTGCATTTCAGGGTTTGGGTATTTCGCCAAATAAAATCGGAAATGTAATTGGGATTTTTAAGGCCTATTGTACGAGAGTGGGCAGCGGTCCCTTCCCCACAGAAGTGACTGATGATTTGGGCGAGCAAATCCGCCAAAAAGGAAATGAATTCGGAAGTACCACCGGAAGGCCACGAAGAACGGGTTGGCTGGATCTACCAGCACTGAAATATTCCATCATGATTAACGGCGTTACCGAACTTCACATGATGAAAGCCGATGTCCTGACCGGCCTGGATGAAATAAAAGTGTGTACACACTATTCCTATCGTGGAAAAATTGTGGACTATGTGCCTTTCAGGGTGGATGAATCCCATGTTCAACCTGTTTATCAATCCTTGAAAGGATGGAAAAAAGACATCAGCATCTGCAGGGAAAAAACAAAAATGCCCCGGGAATTAAAGCAGTATATTCAGTTCATTGAAAAGCATACCGGCGTAAAAATTGCCTGTGTTTCAGTGGGGCCGGAAAGGACAGAAACTTTATTTTTGTAATATGCGATTATTGAAATCTTTACTTCTTTTTATTTTTATTTCCTACAGTTTATTGCCTCAAAACATTGACTCGATTGAAAAAGTTTTACCACAATTAAAAGGCCTTGAAAAAGCCAGGGCATATTACACATGTGTATATCCTTTAATATTCAGCGATATACAAAAGTCCGTCAGGTATGGTTATTACGCATGGGAAATTTTTAAGAAACAAAATCCGGATTCATTGGAGTTGGCCTCGTTGCTGAACGACCTCAGCATGGCTTATTTTCAGATTGCGAATCACGACAGCAGCATTATCCTTAACAAAATCGCATATGGTATCCGCATCCGAAGGAACCAATGGAGGGATGCCGGAGCCAGTGCCAGTAAAATTGGCGTAAATTATAATCAGTTGCATCATACCAAAGAGGGTTTGAAATGGAACTTGGTGGCAGCCGATTTATTCCGTAAGGCCAATGCAAAAGTGGAACTTGCAAAAACGTTGAGTAACATCGGCAGGGCCTATTTTTTAAACGATCAATATGAAGAAGCGCTCAAAATATATTATCAGGGTGCTCGGGAGTCCATTTTGCTGGGTGATACTTTAGGTTTTATCAACGTAAGGGGGAACATTGCCAACGTTTATGAAAAGCTTCATAACATCGATTCGGCAAAAAAAATAAATCAACAATTGCTTGAAACTTCCATCAATAACGGATATGCTCCATACGTTGGTAATTTTTACCATAACCTTGGGGTAAATGAAAGTAATATTGGTAATTACAAATCAGCTTTGGAGTATTATTTGAAGGCATTGCCGCTCTACGAAAAATTCAAAGATAATGATGGTTTGGCCGGTTTGTTAACCAATATCGGAAATATGTATTATAAATTAAACAATAAGAAAAAAGCCCTTGAATTTTATCAGAAAGGGCTTGAATTTTCCAAAATCTCCAAAAGCTGGCGTTGGTTAAAATATGCCCATCTTTGCCTCGCTGAATATTATTCCGATGCACGGCAACATGAAAAATCAATGCAACACCTAAAATTATCTTACATGTATAAAGACAGTATTTTTAACGAAGATAATCAAAGAATTATACTTCAGATGCAGGCGGAATATGACCTGAAGGAAAAAGAAAATCAATTACTTTTAAAAGACCTTTCGATACGGCAAAAAGAAACGGAAATTCAAAAAAGAAACAGGAACATTATTGTACTATTATCGGCTTCAGGCATTTTGGTACTTGGAATCGGAATATTATTATTAAAAAGAAAAGCGGAACATCAAAAGCATCTTATCCAATTACAAGAAAAACTGGCCTCGGAACGTTCTCGTATTGCCCGTGACTTACATGATAATCTGGGGGCTGAACTCACCTTAGCCAATACTTTAGCCGATAAGTATGCGTATTTCGCTCACGATATCAAAACAAGAGAACAATGGCATGAAGTAGCAGAACAAATCCGGAGAACAGGACTTACCATGCGCGATACGATCTGGGCCATACATGACAATCACATCACATTGAAAGATTTATTACATCGTATTAAGGATTATTCTATCCGATTGGCTCGGGCAAAGGAAATAAACATCAATATTGAAAATTTTGAACAGATTCCCGAAGCTATGTTGAATCCGGAAATGGCACTAAATCTTTACAGAGCTTGTCAGGAAGTGATTCAAAATTCCGTTAAGCACTCCGAGACCAATAACATATACTTAATTTGGAAAAATGGTAAATTTACGATTAAGGACAATGGTAAAGGGTTTGATGTTGTCATGGGTGAAAAATCCGAGAGTTATGGTTTAAAAAATATCAAAAAGCGTATTTCTGATGCCGGCATAGCGTATACCCTGGAAAGTAATGAAAAAGGCACCACATATGAACTGGATTTCAGCAGGCTTCTTGTTTTTTTTAATTAACTGGAATGGGAAATTTCATCTTCCTTTTTTAAAAAATTTCTAAAAAAATTATCCGTAAATTTATAACGCAAGAATGCACTTAAACCTCACAAAATGAAAGTGGTAATACTGGCAGGCGGCCTGGGAACCCGGCTTGCAGAAGAAACAGGCACCAGGCCAAAGCCTATGGTAGAAATCGGAGGCAAGCCCATATTGTGGCACATTATGAAGATTTATTCCTATTGGGGGTTTAACGAATTTGTGATATGTCTGGGATATAAGGGGTATATGATAAAAGAGTATTTTATTAACTATTACCTTTATAATTCCGATATTACTGTTGAACTTGATAAAAACATCATTGATGTTCACTATACGAATTCTGAATCGTTTAAAGTAACATTGGTAGATACAGGATTACATACCAATACGGCTGGTAGAATAAAAAAAATAAGGCCTCATGTGGACGGACAAACATTTATGCTCACTTACGGTGATGGAGTATCGGATGTTAATATTCATGAACTGTTAGCTTTCCACAAAAAACAAGGCAGAGCATTGACTTTAACTGCAATACAAAACCCCGGCAGGTTTGGAAACATCATCATGAATGAATCCGGAATTGTAGATGCATTTGAAGAAAAACCCAAAGGTGACGGGAACTGGATAAACGGAGGCTTTTTTGTTTGTGAACCAAAAATATTCGATTATCTGGAAGGGGATATGGAAAATATTCAGTGGGAACGCGAGCCCATGAGAAAAATCACTGCCGATAAACAATTATCGGCCTACAAACATTATGGGTTTTGGAAATGCATGGATGCCTTGCGCGACAAAAACGAACTTGAAGAGATGTGGAATTCCGGTAAAGCAAAGTGGAAATTATGGGATTGAAATTATATTTTTACCTAAAATGTAAACTAAAATAAAACCCTCATCCATAATGATAAAATTCATTAAAACTAAATTAGAAGGCGCCTGGATCATAGAACCCGAGGTTCCTTACGATGAAAGAGGTTCATTTTACAGAACATTTTGTAAAGAAGAATTTAAAAAAATTGGTCATGAAAAAGAATTTGTCCAATTTAATCAATCCATAAATTTTAAAAAGGGGACTCTTCGGGGCTTGCACTTCCAATATCCTCCTTATTCTGAAATTAAATTAGTCAGATGTATTAAAGGCGCTGTTCAGGACTTTATAGTTGATTTGCGAATGAATTCTCCTACGCTTTTTCAATATATATCAGTTCACCTATCGGAAGAAAATAAAAAATCTTTATACATACCGGAAGGTTTTGCTCACGGATTTATTACACTTACTGACAATGTTGAGCTAATCTATTTTCATACTGAATACTATACTCCATCTGCTTACGGAGGTGTTCATTATGCTGATCCTAAAATTAACCTTGTTTTAGAAGAAAAAATATCAGTTATATCTGAAAAAGACAAAAATTTGCCTTTTATGACAGATGATTTCAAAGGATTGGATTTAAGCATTAAAAAAAATTAAATTAATTTACTTTTGTTTTAATAATCTAAAATTTCATCAAAGCATTTACCAACATAATCTATCATCTCTTCCGTAACAGCAGGAGTTACCCCAATCCAAAAGGTATTATTCATAACACATTCGGTATTTTTAAGATCTCCAATGGATCTGTATTTATATTTTTTAAAGTATGGCTGCTTTCTTAAATCTCCCCCAAATAATAAACGTGTACCAATATTCTTCTCATTTAATTTTCTTACTAGCGTATTTCGGTCAATCTTACATTCATCACGCACGGTAATCACAAAACCAAACCACGACGGTTCCGAATTTGGCGTAGGTTCGGGTAATATTAACTTATCTTCATGTTTTTTCAAAGTATCATACAGTAATTTATGATTTCGTTTTCTGATTTGAATAAAATTTTCAAGCTTATTTAATTGAGCAAGACCAAGTGCGGCCTGCATATCCGTAATTTTTAAATTAAAACCGGTTCTGGAATAAGTAAACTTATGATCATAACCAAAAGGTAAATCCCCCAACTGATGTTCAAATCTTTTTCCACAGGTGTTATCTTTTCCGGTCTCACACCAACAATCCCTACCCCAATCTCTGAATGATTCCAGGACTTTTTTCATTTTTGAATTAGAGGTGAATACGGCTCCTCCTTCACCCATGGTTATATGATGCGCAGGATAAAAACTGATGGTACCTATATCTCCAAAAGTTCCTACGTGTTTTCCATTGTACTTTGCTCCCAAAGCATCGCAACAATCTTCTATAAGCCACAAATTATTTTTTTTGCAAAATTGGGCTACCTCTTCTGCTTTAAATGTATTTCCCAGGGTATGAGCAACCATTACGGCTTTGGTTTTGGGTGTAAGGGCTTCTTCAAGATATTTAATATCCAATTGATAGGTGGGTATCTCGATATCCAAAAATACAGGTACAGCTCCATATTGAATAATCGGATTTACTGTGGTTGGAAAACCGGCTGCTACCGTAATAACCTCATCTCCTTCTTTTATGGCTTTTTCGCCCCAGTCAAACTCAGATGTAATTCCGCTAAAAGCCAATAAATTAGCAGAGGATCCGGAATTAACCGTTAATACTGATTTTGTATTGATAAATTTTGATAACCTTTTTTCAAATTCTGCATTGAACCTCCCTGTTGTAAACCAGGCATCCAGTGCCGACTCTACAATATATTGAATTTCCTCGTGATCAATAAATTTTCCGCTGACAGGAACATGGCTTTCTCCCGGTACAAACTTTTTATTCTTTAATACCAATTCATAGTAATTTTTTACTAACTCCAAAATTTGTGTTTTTAATTCAGACGATGTTGACATACACACTATTATTATTTTAACAAAATTAACACATATTTAATAATAAAAACATGGTGAGTAAGTATTCAAATTAAATAATTTCCAAATTTTGGTTTAATTGATTATTCTTTATTAGCATATTGAGAGTATTCAAACGAATAAATTGAGAATTTCGGAAATCTTTAATATTGAACTCAAAATTTTCAAGGTTAACAAGAAATTCCTTGATTGTCTGTTCTAAATCAACCTTTGGATAGTACTCGCCGGCAAGTTTTTTAAAAAGTGAAAAATCAACCTTATAAGATCTTTTGTCTGGAGGCGCATCTAAATTCACACTTATTTCCGTGTCAGGTAAAAATCTCCTTACTGCTTCAGCTAATTCTAAAACCTGATAGTTCCATTCATTCGAACCTGTATTACATACTAAGAAATTTCCGCCTTCTTCTTTTTTTCTGATTAACCCCCATTCCATTGCCCTCGACATGTCTTTGACATGGATAAGAGGTCTCCATGGTTTACCATTGCTTAAAATTTCTATTTTTTTATTAACATATGCACTAACGATAAAATCATTTAATACCAGATCAAGGCGTAACCTGGGACTAAAACCACAAGCAGTTGCGAACCTAAAACAAGTTATTTGAAAATTATCATCAGCCAGCTCTTTCAATAAATTTTCTGCATTAATTTTTGACTTTGCATAAGCTGTAAGAGGATTCAATTCAGAATTTTCATTTCTGGGTGAGTCGTCGGCAGAACCATATACACTGCAACTGGAGGCAAATAAAAATCTTTTTACTCCTCTTTCTTTAGCATAACATGCTATTCGATAAGCTGAATTTTGATTAATTTCATAAGTAGGTAGTTCAAATGCCTTCCCCATAGGATCATTTGAAATTGCTGCCAGATATATAACAGAATCAATATCATTCAGCAATTCAGGATCAAATTTCCTTACATCACCAAAATACTGACAATATAGATAAGTATCATAAGATTTGTAATTCTTCGTTATTTCATTTCCCAAAAAATAACCTATATCATATCCATAAAGTTGATATTTCTTTAATGATGCAAGATGATTAACCAAAATAGGCCCCACATAACCGAGGTTCCCGATAATGAATATTTTCATCATATTTTTAAGTTTGTTCGTAACATTTAATTATCATTGCAATTACTACAAGTTCCAATAACTTTATAATCAAAAGAATTTACTTTAATACCGGAACCTATTTTAATTTTTGGCAACCTAACATTCGTCAAACATAATATTGAATTACAATCCAGACACTCAAAATGCACATGATTGTCAAAATGACGGGATGAATCACAATGATCATGACATAACGAATAATGCACCACTCCTTTGGAAGAAACCACCGGATGTAAAATGCCTGCTCTTACGAAATCACTTAAAATCCTATATAAAGTAGTACGGTCCACATTTTTTACTTTTTTTTCAAGAATAGGTTGTGACAAAGCTATTTTGCTGTTGGAAAACCGCTTTAACACTTCTAATCGAGCTGTTGTTCTTTTTAAGCCATGCTCCGACAATATTTTCCCCAATTCTTGTAGCCTGCTCATCACACCTTAAAAATTTCAAATATTACAGCCGGTGCTATTCCAAATAATATGATCAACAAACTTGAAATGAAAAGTGCTGTCTTGAAATTATCGGAAACTTCGAGGTAATCACTATTAGCAGGTTCCTTAAAATACATCAAAATAATAATTCTCAAGTAATAATACACACCAATTAAAGATGCTATAACCGCCAAAACCAACAGCGTCCAATTTCCACTCACGCCCAGAAGAGTTAATACATAATATTTAGCAAAAAATCCTGCCGTCAGGGGGATACCTGCCATTGACAAAAGGCAAATCAAAACTGTAAAAGCAACGAATTTATTTCGATAGGCCAACCCTTTAAACACATCGAGTGATTTCTCTTCATAACCAGCTATGTAATTTAATACTGCAAAAAAACCAAGGCTAGCCACGGAATATGCAAGTGTATAAAACATGAGGGTATTGATGGAAATATTATTTTTAATGTTCACATAAATGATCATGAACAAAAATGCACTGTGACTTATAGAAGAATAAGCCATGAGACGTTTGACGTTGGTTTGCACGGCAGCGGTAATATTTGAAACCAACAATGTTAAAACAATACTCCAAAGTAATATTTGTTCCAAATTCTCATGAAACATATTAAATGAAAAAGAAAATAATCGAAAGGCAGCAGCCATAACGGAAGTTTTCACAATCGTACTCATGAATGCCGTTACGGGTGTTGGAGCACCCTCATATACATCGGGCGCCCAAAAATGAAAAGGAAACAAAGATGCCTTAAATAACATTCCTATCAACAGCAATATCAGGCCTGCATGAAAAAAGGCAGGAATTTTTTCCGGAAACATTTTAACCTGGGTTTTGATTTGAACAAACTCAAAGGAACCCGTAGCACCATACATCAATGCCAGGCCGAAAAGAATGACAGCGCTGAAAAACGATCCCATAATCAAATATTTAAAACCTGCTTCATTGCTTTCCACTTTGTTTTTGGCGCTTGCAGCTAACACATAAAGAGGAATGCTCATGATTTCAAGCCCGATAAAGAACGAGGCCATGTGCCTGAAGGAAGTCAACATTAATGCACCGCAAACGGAAAAAAGCGCCAGGATAAAAATTTCGCTCATGCCCTCTTTGTTCTTGTATGTATCCATGAAAGCAAAAAGCCAAATAAAAAAAGAAATGATAATAACGCTGCTGAATGCAATGGCGGGCTTATCAAAACCAATCATGTTTTCAAAAAAACCTATGTTAAATTTATCTTTCCATTCCAACACAGAAAGTACGTAGGCCATCAGCACGCTGCCTGTCAAAAAAAACGGAACAATTTTCCTCCATTTTAACGCTTCCAACAGCATCAGAAGCAATCCCACACCACACAAAAACAAAAATGCTACCATATCCCTTATTTATTTAGGTTTAGAAAAAGTTCACCCACACCTTCTTTAATTCCGTTCAATATTAAATTAGGATAAACCCCGAGCAATATAATTAGGGCACACAAAATCATCAATGCCCATTTGTCTGTGGATTCCAATGCTTTGAACACCTGATCCCGCGGCGGTTCGCCCAACATAATTCTTTGATATGACCGAAGCATATAAACTGCTCCCAAAATCACACTTAAAGCTGCTGCTACGGCCCAGCCCTGGCCATATTGATAAATCCCGCTGAGAATTAAAAACTCACCGGGAAATCCCGATGTTAAGGGTAATGCCACTGAACCCAAAAGCACAATCAGAAATAAATTTGAAAATTGGCCGTTCATGCTTCTGATGCCCCCCAACTGTTGTATTTGCGTGGTACCGGTGTGGCGTTCCAGTATGTCCGCAATGACAAACAATCCTACTGCCGTAAGGCCATGTGAAAACATCATCACCACCGATCCGCTTAATGCTTCTTCTTTCAGCGAAGTGATTCCTGCCGCCATCATGGCCATGTGCGACAAAGACGACCATGCCAGCAATTCCTTAAAATCTTTTTGTACTATGGCTACGCCAGCCGCAAACAAAATCGTAATGACTGCCAATGCCATGATCAAAGGCGACCAATACTGGTGCCCCAAAGGCAAAGTAGGTGCCAGCCAAAACAAATATCCGAAAGTGCCCATCTTAGCCATCAGTCCCGATAGTAACATGGTACCGGCAAAGGGAGTGTTGGTATAGGCAGAGGGTTGCCAAACATGAAAAGGTATTAAAGGAATTTTAACCACAAATCCCATAAAAACCAGGGCATAAACTAAAATTTGTTTCTTTTCAGCCATCATCGAACCGGCATCCATAATCGCTTCATGTGAAAACGAACGTTCCGAAAAAAACGAACCGGTCTCGGTATATAAATAAATCAGCCCGGCCAGCATAAACAAACTTCCCAATACCGTGTAAATGAAAAACCTCAATGTAATGGTTTCACGGTTCTGACCTCCATACATCAAACAAATCAGATAAATCGGAATTAAGGCAAGCTCCCAACATACATAAAACAACACCGCATCTCTGGCCATAAAAACGCCATTCAGCCCGGCTTGCATGATAAAAGCCATTCCGAAAAATGCAGGAGGCAGGTTACGGCTTTTTTGTTGAATGAAAATGATGGGGTAAAGCAAGCCCGTAAGTAAGACCAAAGCGGAGCCCACGCCTCCGGCGTTAAGGTGGAAATGTGAGCCAATGGAAGGAACCCATGGAATTTCAAAATTAATAAAGTTCGGATAGGATTGCCCGAAAAAGGCAGACAAAGATCCCGCAAACATCAAAAGCGAAAATATGAATGAAATGCTCCAAAAGGCCCTCATCCTGCTTAGCAATAACAGGAAACCGGCAAGAAGCGGAAAAACAAAGAGTAATAATGCCATCATATTTTAACCAAAAAATAAAGGATCAATATCAACCCGGCAGCCATCCCGATCAGGTAAAAACTGATATTGCCATGCTGGATCAGGCGCAATGCATTTCCCGACCATTGCACCATGCTTCCGAACAAAGCGGATATGCCGTCAAAAATATATTTCTGAACAAAATCCCTGAATACCGTGGCAATCCAATCCAACGGTTTTTGAATGAGCGAAGTATAAAGCTCATCCACATAAAACTTGGCATAAGCCCATTTTTCGTACCATGGGCGCCTGGCAGTATCAGGCAACGGAAGAGTTTGATTTTTGAAATATAATACCCAGGCCAAATAAATCCCTGCCGCTCCCAAAGCCACGGCTATGCCCATCAACATCCATTCTGTCTCGTGGCTTAACAAAGATACAGGTTCACGGTGGAGCACGTTATGCAGATATCCGTGAAGCCAGTGCGGGGCATGCAATACAGCAGGTAATCCCAGCAATCCGCCTATGACCGATAATACGGCCAGAATCATCAGCGGCACGGTCATGGCAGGAGGCGATTCATGCAGGTGTTTGCGCTGGTGGTCCGTTCCGCGGAAATTACCGAAGAACACCAGGAAAAACATACGGAACATGTAAAATGCCGTCAGGAAAGATGCCAACGAACATACCAACCACAATGGCATATTGTATTCAAATACGTGAGCCAGGATTTCATCTTTGGAGAAAAAACCGGAAAACGGAGGCACACCGCTGATGGCAAGCGTAGCCAAAAGC
>JAOAHO010000001.1 GCA_026415195.1 Bacteroidia bacterium
GTACAGGGTAAAAATGTTTTAATACTATTGGGTAATGAAGGGAAAGGATTTTCGGAAGAAATCAGAAAAAAAGTTCCCCATGCAGTGAGCATTCCGGCTTTTGCAGAGGAAGGCCCCGAATCGTTGAATGTTGCAGTAACATGCGGTATTTTTGCCTATGTGTTTTCAAATAAAAAAGGGCATCCTGCTGATGCCCTTTATTCTGATGAACAGCCTGCACCCGATTAGTTGATGGAAATGGTTTTCACCAGGTTTTGAACCGGGTTTTTAGGAATGTTTACATACAAAATTCCGTCCTTGTACTCGGCCTTAATGTCATCGGTGTTGATGCCGTTTTCGGGGAGGTTAAACACCCGTTCGAAGGAAGTTGCGAAGAATTGGCGTTTGTGGTAAGTAAGGCCATTTTCTTCTTTCTTCTCTTCATTTTCATTTTGATTTTGGTAAGAAATTCTTAAGGTGTTATTTTCGAGATCCACCTTAAAATTTTCCTTTTTTGCACCGGGTGCCGAGACCTCAATTACCCAGGCATCGTTTTTTTCGGCAATGTTCACCGGAACAAAACCATTGCTTCCGAAGTTCAGCACATCATCGCTGAAAAAGCTGTCCATCAACTGGCGGATGGTGGGATATAACATTAACGTATTCATAGGCATTTGATTTTTACGTAAAAAACATCACAAGATGCTTGCCAAATTATAAAAATGAAAAAATGGCTTATTTTTTATTGTTTTAAATGAAAAAATGGCGTGAATAGATGAAAAATCAAGTCAATATTTCTCACAATAGTTCACATGGGGATGTTTAAACCACAAACTAAATTGTAAATATTCAAATAACGTCGAATATAAATTTGCAATATGCTATTTGATATTAAAGAAATTTTAAAAGTTACGATGATTTTGTTTGCCGTAATTGATATTATCGGCAGCATACCCGCTATTATTGCGTTGAAGCAAAGAGTTGGAGAAGTTAATTCTGCCAAAGCTTCCTTGTGGTCGTTGGGCATAATGGTAGCTTTTTTGTTTGTTGGGAATTCCATACTGGAAATTATTGGCATTCGTATTGAGGATTTTGCCATTGCCGGTTCCATACTCATATTTATTGTGGCGTTTGAAATGCTCCTGGGTATTCAAATTAACAAAGAACAAGTGGCGTCCACCGCATCTGTGGTTCCATTGGCATTTCCGCTTATTGCCGGAACCGGTACCCTCACTACGCTTCTTTCTATCAGGGCCGAATATCATCTGAATTCCATCTTGATTGCAATATTGTTAAATGTCATAATGGTTTACCTTGTACTCAGGAATATCAGCAGAATTGAAAAATTTCTGGGGCCGGGCGGCATTGCCATTCTGAAAAAAGTTTTTGGTGTGGTTTTACTGGCCCTGGCCATAAAACTGTTCCGAAAATACACCGGTTTTTAATATGATGCAATACCTGCTTCCCATCTTTTTGCTTTTATTATCCAACACGTTTATGACTTTTGCTTGGTATGGCCATCTGAAAATTCACCAATGGCTGAACATCAAAAATCCTTCCATGTTAACGGCCATTTTCATCAGTTGGGGCATTGCTTTTTTTGAATATTGTCTGATGGTTCCTGCAAATAAATTGGGCTATGTTGCAAAAGGAGGTGCCTATGATTTATGGCAACTGAAAATAATTCAGGAAGCGATCTCTGTTACGGTTTTTACGATTTTTGCCATTGTTTTCTTTAAGGAAGACCCCTTACGTTGGAATTACCTTTGGGGATTTATCTTTTTACTGTTTGCCGTTTATTTCTTTTTTAAAAAATAATTTTTTAATTTTTTTCTTGCACTATTCCGTTAATTTCCTTATTTTTACGGAAATCTTACGTCTAAAATGATACCAAAGCAAAAGACATTAAAACAGAGTGTTACGCTTAAAGGTGTAGGATTACATACGGGAAAGCCCGTTCAAATGACTTTGTTGCCCGCACCCGAAAATCATTGGTTCAAGTTTCAGCGCGTGGATTTACCTGAAAAACCTGTGGTGGATGCCGATGTTGATTTAGTGGTGGATACTTCCAGAGGTACAACCCTCGAAAAAGATGGCGTCAGGGTTTATACTACGGAACACGTTCTGGCTGCCCTGATGGGGATGGATGTGGATAATTGCCTGATTCAGCTCGACGGGCCGGAGGTGCCCATCATGGACGGGAGTTCGCGCCCGTTCATTGAAGCCATTGAAAAAGCGGGGGTAGTGGAACAAACGGCCGAACGTGAATATTTCGTGCTCACCAATAACATTACCTATGAAGACCCCATCAAAAAAGTAGAGATGCTGGCCGTTCCGCAGGACGAATTCCGCGTTACCGTGATGGTGGACTACAACAGCGATGTTTTGGGCACTCAGCATGCTTCCATGTATCATTTAGGAGAATTTAAAAGTGAAATTTCTCCCTGCCGGACTTTTGTATTCCTGCACGAACTGGAAGCACTGCTGGCCAATAACCTCATCAAAGGCGGCGACCTGGACAACGCCATTGTTCTGGTGGACAAAGAACTTCCCAAAGAAAAAATTGATTACCTGAAAAAAGTATTTAATAAGGAACATGTGGAGGTGAAGGGCAGGGGCGTATTAAACAATACCAAATTACATTTTTACAATGAGCCTGCCCGTCACAAGTTGCTCGACATTGTGGGTGATTTGGCATTGGTGGGCAAACACATGAAAATCCATATTCTGGCTGCCCGCCCGGGCCATTCGGGTAATGTGGCATTTGCAAAAAAGATTAAGCAAATGATCAAAGAGGAAATGCTTCGTCGTCGTAAAAATCTGGTTGAACCCTACGACCTGAATAAGCCCGCCCTAATGGATATCAATCAGATTCAGAAATTACTTCCGCACCGGCCTCCGTTCTTATTTGTGGACAAAATCATGGAAATAACCGAAGATGGAATTGTAGGTGTGAAAAACGTAACGATGAACGAAACCTTTTTCGTAGGGCATTTCCCTGGCGCTCCCGTATTCCCCGGTGTTTTACAGATTGAAGCCATGGCCCAGGTGGGTGGTATTTTTGCCTTGAGCCGTGTGCCCGATCCTGAAAATTACCTGACTTATTTCATGAGCATCGATAAGATCAAATTCAAACATCAGATTGTTCCCGGCGACACTATTGTTTTCAAACTTCAATTGATAACACCCATCAGAAGAGGAATTGTTCACATGCGCGGCGAGGCTTATGTGCGTGATCGCGTCGTAATGGAAGGAGAAATGATGGCCATGCTTAGTAAAGTAAGAAATAAAGAAACGAAAGAGACCATAGAAGCATGATTTCTCCTTTAGCTTTCGTACATCCCAAGGCCGAACTGGGTAGTAACGTTGTGGTGGAGCCCTTTGCCATGATTCATCAAGACACGGTGATTGGCGACGGCTGTCACATTATGTCGCATGCCGTAATTATGCCCAAAACCCGTATGGGAAAAAACAACAGGGTGTTTCCGCATGCCGTTGTGGGTGCCATTCCGCAGGATTTAAAATTTAAAGGGGAAGAAAGCCTTGTGGAAATTGGCGACGATAACACCATCAGGGAATGCGTCACCATCAACAGGGGTACCCTGGACCGCATGACCACCAAAATTGGCAATAACTGCCTGTTAATGGCTTATGTTCATCTTGGACATGATGTAATTGTGGGTAACCATGTCATTATTGCCAATTGTGCACAAATTGCAGGCCATATCACTATTGAAGATTATGCTGTTCTGGAAGGCAAGGTGGCAGCTCAGCAGTTCGTAAACATCGGAAAGCATGCATTTGTAGCCGGAGCATCGCTGGTAAGGAAAAGCGTTCCGCCATATGTACGTGTGGCAAAAGAACCCTTACAATACATCGGTATCAACAGTGTGGGACTGGGAAGGCGCGGATTTTCCCAGGAAAAAATCCGACACATCGAGGATATCTACCGTATTATTTTCATAAGAGAAAAAAATATGTCGGTGGCACTGGAGCGCGTGGAAAAGGAAATTCCTGACTCTGATGAGAAAAAAGAAATTTTAAATTTTATCAGAAATCAGAAAGACGGCATTGTGCGCGGAGTTTGATGGAAAAAATTTCCCTTGGCATATCCGTTCAAAACATCAGTAAAACCCTTGGTGATAAGCTGATATTCCGGAATTTCAGTATGGAAGTGAGTGCAGGGGAGTTTTGGGCCATTTTGGGTAAAAACGGTCAAGGAAAATCAACCCTGCTGAAATTAATATGCGGCATGATGTCGCCCGATGAAGGCAAAATCCTTTATACTCCTTCTGAATTGAATAAAGATGTTTTTTCTTTCTATCGGTATTTCTCTGCATCAGCGCCCTGGATAAATTATGATTTTGCTTTAACTACCATCGAATGCCTGGAGTTCCTGGGGAACTTAAAACCCTACAGAAAAGATGTTTCCTATAATGAAATAATCAGTGTGGGAGGGCTTCAACCTTTTTTGCATGTACCCCTAAAAGGGCTCTCCGGCGGCCAGATGCAACGCCTGAAGAATGCCTTGGCTTTTTTTCAGGATACTCCATTGTTGCTGCTGGATGAACCATTGAGCCATCTTGATGAAGATGGTATCCTTTTGTATCAAAAAATGTGTAAAACTTTAACCGATAAACGCACCGTTATGGTGTTCTCGAACCATAACGAAAAGGAATTTTTCTTTTGCAATAAAATTCACGAATTTTAAAATAAAAAAACTATGGAAAGCATGCGTATCAGGACTTGGGACGATTACTTGAAGCACTATGCTTCCTCCGAGAAAGACCCCGAACAATTTTGGAGCACGATTGCAAGAAATTATCAATGGAAAAAAGAATGGAGAAAAGTTTTGGAATGGGAATTTAAAACCCCATCGGTAAAATGGTTTATTGACGGAAAGCTCAACATCACCGAAAACTGCCTAGACCGCCACTTGGCATCTCATGCCGATAAAATTGCTTTCTATTGGGAGCCCAATCATCCCGATAAACCCGGTAAAACCATCACCTATAAACAACTGTACCATGAAGTGTGCCGCACTGCCAATGCACTCAAAGAATTGGGTATTAAGAAGGGAGACCGTGTTTGCATATATCTTCCCATGATACCGGAAGCCGTTATCAGTATGCTGGCTTGTGTGCGTATCGGAGCCATTCATTCCGTGGTATTTGCGGGTTTTTCTGCACTTTCTTTATCGGATAGAATTAAAGATGCAGGTTGTAAGCTGTTGATTACATCCGATGGAGCCTACCGCGGCGACAAAAATATTCCGCTCAAGGAAATTGCGGAAGAGGCCTTAAAATCGTGCTCTGAAATTGAAAAGGTTTTACTGGTGCGTTATACCGGCCAGGCCTGTCCCTTTCAACCCGGACGTGATGTGGAATGGGATAGCATAGTCCCCGGCCAAATTGCCGATTGCCCTGCCGAAGAAATGGACAGCGAGGATTATTTATTTATCCTTTATACCTCTGGTTCCACCGGAAAACCCAAGGGTGTAGTACACAGCTGCGGCGGATACATGGTGTATGCAGGCTATTCCTTTTTAAATGTTTTCCAGTATGATCCTGGTGATATTTTCTGGTGCACGGCCGATGTGGGTTGGGTGACGGGGCACAGTTACATAGTTTATGGCCCGCTGCTGAATGGCGCTACATCGGTAATGTTCGAAGGAGTGCCCACCTGGCCCTCGCCATCCAGGTTTTGGCAGGTGGTGGAAAAATACAAAGTAACGCACTTCTATACAGCTCCCACAGCCATACGTGCCCTGGAAGCGGCAGGAAATCAGTATGTTGAACCATACGAAATGAAATCGTTAAAAGTGTTGGGTTCCGTGGGAGAACCCATCAACGAAGAGGCCTGGCAATGGTATCATGAAAAAGTGGGTAAAAAGCGTTGCCCCATTGCCGACACCTGGTGGCAAACCGAAACTGGCGGAATTTTGATATCACCCCTTGCCGGCATTACTAAAGAAAAACCGTCCTATGCCACTTATCCCTTGCCGGGCGTGTTTCCTGTGTTGGTGGATGATAAAGGAAACATCCTGGAGGGCAATAATGTGGAAGGAAATTTGTGCATACGTTTTCCATGGCCGTCCATCATACGCACCACTTTTGGCAATCATGAACGCTGCCGCCAGGCCTATTTTGAAACCTATCCGGGTTTGTACTTTACGGGTGACGGATGCCGCAGGGATGAAGAAGGCCGTTACAGGATTACGGGACGAGTGGATGATGTGATTAACGTGAGCGGTCATCGGCTGGGAACTGCGGAAATTGAAAACGCTATTAATGAACATCCTGATGTGGTGGAAAGTGCTGTGGTGGGTTATCCTCATGAAATCAAAGGACAAGGCATTTATGCTTATGTGATTGCACCACACACAAAAAAAGATGCCGATACGCTGAAAAAGGAAATCATTGCCACGGTGAATAAAATCATAGGTCCCATTGCCAAGCCCGATAAAATCCAATTGGTAAGCGGCTTGCCCAAAACACGCAGCGGAAAAATCATGCGAAGGATACTCAGGAAAATTGCCGAAGGCGAACTGAACAACCTTGGCGACACCACCACCTTGCTTGACCCCGCAGTGGTGGAGGAAATTAAAATGGGAAGATTATGAAGCGTATTTAAATTTTTATTTGTTACCCCTTTTAAAATTATTTCATTGTTAAAATAAAAAGCCCTGCCAGGATTAAACCTATACCCCACAGGGTTTTCCAAGTGAGTGGTTCATTTAATAAAATAAACGAAAGGAGTAATGTGATGATAATGCTTCCCTTGTCAATAAGTGCCACCTCCGAAACATTTCCGATTTTGATGGCTTTGTAGTAAAATATCCAGGAAAGGGCAGTGGTGAGGCCTGATGCACAAAGCAATAAAATATCCTTTCCTTGTATGAATTGAAAATCTTTTAAATGACGAAAAGCTAATGCATTAATCCAAACCAGGATAAACACCATCGAAGTCCTGACGGCAAGCCCGGCATCGCCACTCACGTTTTTTAATCCGCTTTTGGCTATTACCGAAGTTAAACCCGCAAAAATCATGGAAATCAAGGCAAATACGTGATAGGTTTTCATAGGAGTTTTTTAAGATAAAGATAAGCTTAGAATATATTATTATTCCGAAAAAAGCTTAACCTAATAAGACTAAAAATTTTGATAAGAAAATCGACGGAAATGAATTTAGGTTTCGGAAGTAACAGAGTTATTATCAGCCTGGCCTTCTTGCTTTAACTTTTCAGAATGCTTAATCCCCGTTGCCACCTGAACGTTGATGGTTCTGTCCATGTGTACGCTTCCGTTCAGGGCTTCGATGGCTTTTTTTGCTTCTTCATCATTGGGCATTTCAACAAAACCATAACCTTTACTTCTTTTGGTTTCTCTGTCTTTGATAATCCTTACTTTGGTAACTTCCCCATAGGGCTTGAACATTTCGGCCAAAGCTCGTTCACGGATACGAAAGTTTAAATTACTGACAAAAATATTCATGGAATGAATCTTTTTTCTTATGTAAAGGTAAAAAAAAAATTTAAAAAAGCAAAAAAAACTAAAAAAATGATTCAGAAAATTTTAGCCACCACGCTTATTTCCACATTTGCATCTTTGGGAAGGCGTGCGGCCTGAATGGTTGCACGGGAAGGGAAGTCAGATTTGAAATACGAGGCATACACTTCATTCACATGAACAAAATTGTTCATGTCAAGAAGGAAAATATTGGTTTTCACCACATTGTCGAAAGTGCAACCGGCGGCTTTCAGGATTTCCCCGATATAATCCATCACAATTCGGGTTTCTTCTTTGATATTGTTGGTTTTAATCAATTGTTTGCTTTGCAAATCCATGGCGATGGTGCCGCTCACATAAACGGTATCGCCCACCACAATGGCTTGGTTGTAAGGGCCGATGGGGGCAGGGGCTTTTGGCGTGTTTATCACTTTTTTCATACCCGTCGGAATTTTTGTGTAAAAGTATAATATTTTTGTAAAGTTTTCGTGAGGGTAAGCGTATTTTTTATTCAGCTTTCCGAACTTACCGGAATGGCATGGAAAAGCATCCTGCTGAACAAGACCCGATCATTACTCAGTTTATCGGGAATCAGCATCGGAATATTTTCCATCATTTTAGTGTTCACTATTACCGATAGTTTGGAAAAGGGAATACGAAAGTCCATTCGATCTTTGGGTTCCGATGTCATTTATGTTCAAAAATGGCCATGGATTTTCGGAGGGGAGTATCCCTGGTGGAAATACATTGCCCGTCCTTATCCTACATTTGAAGAGTATCAGTTCATAGAAAAAAAAGCAAACACAATCCGTGAAGCCGGATTTATTTTTACCGCTCGCAGAAAAATTAAAGCCGACAACAAACAAATCGACCGCATCACCATTTGCGGCATATCTCATTCATATCCGCAAATCCGGAACATGCAGTTGGAGGAAGGAAGGTTCTTCAACAAAATGGAATCCGATAATGGTTCCCGTTGTGTGGTGGTGGGAAACGATATTGCCGAAGCCCTATTTCCGGCTGGTAATGCACTGGATAACTACCTGAGTGTATCAGGCATACGATGCCGAATTATCGGAATTTTAAAGAAAGAAGGCAAAAGCATGTTCGGCCTTAGTTCCGACCGCCAGGTTTTTATGCCCTATACCTTAATGGTTAAGTTTATCAATCCGAAATCAGAGTTTGCCGACCCCTTGATTATTTGTAAAGTTAAAGAAGATGTTACGGTTGACCGGGGCATGGACGAAATAGAAAATATTCTCAGGGCAAAGCGCAGAATCAAACCAACCATGGAAAGCACCTTTGCCCTTAACAAGATCACGCTGCTTGAAAAAGGATTTGATGATTTGTTTGTTTTAATTTCCCTGGTAGGATGGATCATCGGCGGTTTTTCCATACTGGTAGGCGGCTTTGGCATTGCCAACATTATGTATGTATCGGTTTCTGAAAGGATACAGCAAATTGGCATACAGATGAGTTTGGGGGCAACCCGTTATTTTGTACTGATGCAGTTTTTGCTGGAAGGGATTTTTCTGTGCCTTGCCGGAGGGGCAATAGGTTTGAGCATGACGGCTGCACTGGTATTACTGATGCATGATTTTTCCGGGCTCGAATTGGCATTAAGCTGGTCAAACGTTGGCATGGCATTTCAATTGTCATTTTTGGTGGGAGTAGTGAGCAGCTTTGTCCCTTCTTATGAGGCCTCGCAACTTGATCCGGTGGAAGCCATGAGGAGATAGCGATAATCACTATCGGGGCATCATGTTGATAGTATGAGTTTCCTTAGTTCATTTAATGCGTAGATAGAAGCCAGGTGGATATTTCTTTCCCTGTTGTCGCCCAGTTGCAGGAGTTTGGTTTGGGGGGATGATGTTGAACCGAATGCCAGCCACACGGTGCCCACAGGTTTTTCCGGTGTGCCTCCGGATGGCCCTGCAATTCCGCTAACAGCAATTCCGTAATCGCACCCCAGTTCTTTCAGTAAACCATGAAGCATTTCCAAAACACATGCTTCACTGACGGCACCATGTTCTTCCAAAGTTTGAGGGCGCACGCCCAGGAGCCGTATTTTTGAAGTATTGGAATAAGACACCACTGAACCCCTGAATATTTCTGAACTGCCGGGTATGGAAGTAATTAACGACGACATGTGGCCCCCGGTACAACTTTCCGCAAATCCAATAGAAATATTTTTCTCTTTACAAATGTCGAACAACGCTTTTTGAACGGTGAGTGGCGGATTGCCAAACATCTCTTCACCTAAATACCATTCACGGATTAAGGGTTTAAGTTCATTGATCAGTTGCTCAGCTTCATTGATGTGGCATTCCGTGGCCTGATAATGCGAAAGACGCAGGCGCACCATGCCGGGTTGCGGAAGATAGGCAAGAGAAAATCCTTTTTTTGCCGCGCTTTCCTCCCAGCCCGATATTTTTTCTGCTAGCAAACTTTCGCCTATGCCCACGGTAACCAATGTTCGGTGTAAAATTTTTGAAAGTGTT
Source organism: Bacteroidia bacterium (assembly GCA_026415195.1). Taxonomy (GTDB): domain Bacteria; phylum Bacteroidota; class Bacteroidia; order B-17B0; family Aurantibacillaceae; genus JAOAHO01. The sequence goes on from JAOAHO010000001.1 coordinate 9,989, forward strand.
TTTATCTCATGTATTTTCTGTAATTCTGGAATTACAGTGTTATCCATCATGTAGAGCATCTCATAGGGAACTCCGGGCATGGAGATAAAAATAGTATTGTTTTTTTCCATCCACATGCCGGGTGCCGTACCGTTAGGATTGCGGATAATTTTACATCCTTCCGGTACCATGGCTTGCATGCGGTTTAATTCTGTGAGCGTACGCCCACGCCTTGCAAAATAACGTTTAACATCATCCAGCACTTCATGGTTCATTACCAGATTAACACCAAAAAAGTCGGCAAAGGTTTTTTTGGTGATGTCGTCTTTGGTAGGGCCCAGGCCACCGGTGATTAAAACAACGTCATATCGCATCCCTTCTTCAAGCGCACTTAAAATATCTTCTTTACGGTCGCGCACTACGAGTGTTTTTTCCACGGGGATACCCGCCATATTCATCAAAGTACCCATGCGTGCCGCGTTGGAATTGATGGTTTGGCCTACCAATAATTCGTCGCCAATATTGATGATCAGGGATTTCATTTCAGGGATTAAGCTTCCAGTTAATGGGTTGAATGCCGTGTTCAATCAGATAACGGTTACAGGTTGAAAAATGTTTACAACCGTTAAATCCGCCTCTGGCCAAGGGCGATGGATGCGGAGCTTCCAGTACCAAATGCTTTTGCCTGTCAATGAAAGCGCCTTTTTTTCTTGCATAGTTTCCCCATAGCATAAACACCACATGTTGTTTTTTTTCTGAAATAAGTTGGATAACGGCGTCGGTAAAAATTTCCCAGCCCCAGTTTTGGTGCGAACCAGCCTGACCACGGCGTACGGTGAGAACGGCATTGAGCAGGAAGACCCCTTGTAATGCCCAAGGGGTAAGATTTCCCGACAAGGGAATAGGATGTCCAAGGTCGTCCTTAATTTCTTTAAAAATGTTGATAAGGGAAGGAGGGAATGGAACACCTTCGTTAACAGAAAAACAGAGCCCGTGGGCTTGTCCCGGGCCATGATAGGGATCTTGCCCCAGGATTACTACTTTCACTTTGGAAAACGGGGTTAGCCAAAATGCTTCAAAAATTTTTTTTCCGGGTGGGTAGATTTCATACAATAATTTGTCGGCTTTGATTTTTTTCACCAGTTCATCAAAATAGGGTTTTTCAAATTCACTCTTTAGCAATTCTTTCCATTCCGGTTCAATGTCAACGTTTGGCATAACAAAATCAAAAAATCAAAATAACAGAAATTTTACAAATAACATACACTATATTTGATTTTCATTAAATATGTTCACCATTGAACATCGATGTTCGAAATCCGCGGCACGTTGCGGAATATTAGAGTTACCACATGGTAAAGTTCATACTCCAGTATTTATGCCCGTAGCTACCCGGGGGGCTATTAAGGCATTACATACCCAATTGCTCAAATCGGAAGTGGGCAATGAAATCCTTTTAGGGAATACGTATCATCTTTACCTGAGGCCCGGAACTGAAGTTATTCAGAAAGCAGGCGGACTGCATCGCTTCATGAATTGGGAAAAGCCCATTTTAACTGACAGCGGAGGTTATCAGATTTTTTCCCTTGCGGCACAAAGAAAACTGTCGGAAGGGGGGGCACTTTTTCATTCGCACATCGATGGTAGCCGGCATTTCTTTACCCCCGAAAATGTAATCGATATTCAACGCATCATCGGTGCCGATATCATCATGGCATTCGACGAGTGCCCGCCCTATCCGTGTGAAAAGAATTATGCCATAAAATCCATGCACCTGACGCATCGCTGGCTTGACAGATGCTTTAAGCGTTTTAACGAAACCGACCCCTTATATGATAATGCACAAATTTTGTTTCCGATTGTCCAGGGAAGCACATTTCCCGATCTACGGAAACAATCAGCTGAATATGTGCTTAAGTATGATGCTGCAGGATATGCCATTGGGGGATTAAGTGTGGGGGAACCGGAAGAAATGATGTATGAGATAGTGGAGGTGGTGAATGGCATATTGCCTGAAGATAAGCCGCGTTATCTGATGGGAGTGGGTACACCGGTCAATCTGCTGGAAAACATTGCTCGCGGCGTAGACCCCCTTGATTGTGTTCTGCCTACACGAAATGCCAGGCATGGTATACTTTATACATACGAAGGAATAATTCACATCAAAAACAAAAAATGGGAATTTGATTTTTCCCCCATAGATGCAAATGCGCCCAACCCTTCCAGTCGCACCTTCACGAAGGCCTACCTCAGACATCTTTTTCATGTGGATGAAATGATGGCCCTGGAACTTGCCACTTTGCACAACCTTGCTTTTTTTGTGGAATTAATGAAAGAAGCCCGCAGGCAAATCATGAATAACACTTTTTATGAATGGAAAGAGAAAACGGTTAAGCAATTATCATTAAAATTGTAACTGATGCAATTAAAAACATTAGACAGATATATCTTCTTCTGTTTTATGAAAACCTTTTGGGTTTCGATTGCACTTATTCTTTGCATTTTTATTGTGTTTGACATCAAAGAAAAAATTCAAAGTTTTACTTCAAACGACATACCTTTAAAAGAAATCATTTTTGAATATTATCTAATGTTTATCCCCTATTTTGCAAATTTGTTTTCTCATTTGTTCATTTTTATATCCGTTATTTTTTTTACATCACGCATGGCAAACCGTAATGAATTTGTGGCCATGCTAAGCGGTGGAATTTCTTTCGGACGTATCTTAAGGCCTTATCTGGCAGGAGCACTATTCATTAGTAGCTTATCGTTGGTGATGAATCACTTTTTTTTGCCCGGTTTTACAAAAAGAAAGATAGCATTCGAAGATAAATACATCAACGATAATTACAACACTGATGAAGAAAATATTCATCGTATGGTAGCGCCTGGCGTGGTATTATATATGCACCATTACGTGAATTCTGAAAATACGGGCTATCATGTTAGTTTGGAAAAAATTCAAAATCAGCATCAGGAATGGTACATGCGTGCCGAACGAATGGTTTGGGACAGCGTTAACAAATGTTGGAACTTTTATCATGGTGAAGAACGTATTGTGATTTACCGACCATTAGCAGATACATCGGGAAAAAGAGTAATTTTTCTCCACCGCATCAGGCCCTTTGCAATAAAAAAATTGCGGATGGAATTTACGCCTAACGATATGTGGCGCTATGAGAGCAGGGTGGAAGTGATGTCGACACCGGAACTGACAAAATTCATTGAAAAAGAAAAAATGAAAGGTTCAAACATCATTGTGCACTTTGAAGTAGAAAAATATCGTAGGACTGCTTTTCCATACGCCACTTTGGTGCTGACGGTAATGGGGGTGTGCATTTCATCCAGAAAAGTTCGCGGAGGTGTTGGCCTGCAAATAGCTATAGGCCTCATCTTGAGTTGTGCTTATGTGATCATGATGTATGTATTTACTACCCTGGCCACCACTGGGTTTGCAAATCCTTTATTCAGCGTGTGGATACCTAATATTATCTTTACTATCTTAGCAGCATACTTTTACAGAACCGCACAAAAATGAACAAAAACATTCTTATAAAAAACGCCACGCTTATTAATGAAGGCGAAACATTTAATGCAGATATTTATGTTAAGAACGGAAGAATAGAGCAAATTGAATCATGCATTGACAATATTCAGGAAAATTTCGATGAATTTGATGCTTTCGGAAAATATGTTTTTCCCGGAGTGATTGACGATCAGGTTCATTTCCGCGAGCCGGGGCTGACTCACAAAGGAACCATTGCATCGGAAAGCAAGGCAGCCGTGGCCGGAGGTATTACCTCATTTATGGAGATGCCTAACACCCAGCCTCCTGCGCTCACCCGAACCTTATTGGAAGATAAGTATGCCATTGCTTCCCGGAATGCTTATGCCAATTACAGTTTTTATATCGGGGCATCGGATGATAATCTTAATGAAATACTCCAAACGGATTTTAATCGCGTATGCGGTATCAAGATTTTTCTGGGTTCATCTACCGGAAATTTAAAAGTGAAAGATCCCAAAAATGTAGAAGCCCTTTTCCGAGAGGCTCCTGCCATTATTGCCGCCCATTGTGAAGACGATGATATTATCGATAAAAACAAAGAAAAAATATTATCGGAATACGGTGAAGACCTGCCACCTTATTTTCATGCCATCATCAGAAATCATGAATCGTGCTTTTCATCTTCCAAATATGCCGTTGAACTTGCGGAAAGCGTTGGGGCTAGATTTCATGTGCTTCATATTTCTACGGCGCAGGAATTAAAACTGTTTGAAAAAAACAAACATATTCCCTTAAAACAAAAACGCATTACGGCCGAAGCCTGCATCCATCATTTATGGTTTTATGATGAGGATTACAATCGTCTGGGTAATTTCATAAAATGGAATCCTTCCGTAAAAACGCTTCACGATCGTGAAGCCATTCGTGCTGCCCTGCTTGACGGTACGATAGATGTGGTGGCCACCGACCATGCCCCGCACACGTTGGATGAAAAAAAACTTCCATTGCTGAAAGCACCAAGCGGCGGCCCTTTGGTGCAGCATTCGCTTCTTGCCATGATCGATCTACACAATCAGGGTGTTTTTCCTTTGGAAAAAATTCCTGAATTAATGTCACACAGGGTGGCAGAATTGTTTGGCATTACAGACAGGGGATATCTCAGAGAAGGATATTTTGCCGATTTGGTGGTGGTGGATATGGATTCGTCACATGAGGTTACGAAGAATAATCTTCTTTATCATTGCGGATGGAGCCCTTTTGAAGGCCATATGTTTTCTTCAACTGTTGTTGCTACCATGATTAATGGAAACTGGGCATATAAGGATGGTATTTTTCAGCAGGGATTGGGCATGAGATTGGAATTTCATGGTAATAAGCGTTGAAGATGGATTTTAAAGTAAACGAAAATCTTTTAGAGCAAGTTATTAAGATAGCAAAAAAAGCCGGCAATTTTATTAAAAACGAACAAATCCGTTTTGACCGTAAAGCCATTCAGCTGAAAGCGAAAAACGACCTGGTGAGTTATGTGGATATTGAATCGGAGAAAATTATAACTACTGAGTTGTTGAGCATTTTTCCGGAGTCCGGAATATTGGGTGAAGAATCACAAAACAACCGGAAGGGTGAGTGGATGTGGATGATTGACCCGCTGGATGGAACCACCAACTTTAGTCATGGGTTACCTATCTATTGTGTAAGTATTGCTCTGACTTATTTCGCTGAACCTTTGTTGGGGGTGGTGTTTGACCCTCAAAGGGATGAATGCTTTTATTCCATGAAAGGTAAGGGCGCATTTCTTAACGGCAACCCCATAAAGTGCTCTGATGTATCAGAAATGGCAAAATGCCTGGTGGGAACCGGTTTTCCGACCAGAGATTTTTCCAGAAGAAAAGAATATTTACAAGCATTGCACGATTTAATGGAAAAGACACAGGGGGTAAGAAGAATGGGTTCTGCAGCCATTGACTTGTGTTATGTAGCCTGCGGGCGTTTGGATGTTTTTTTTGAATATAACCTCAGCCCATGGGACGTGGCTGCAGGAGCATTGATTTGTATGGAAAGCGGTTGTGTGGTTTCTGATTTTTCAGGCACTCAACAGTGGTTGTTCGGCAAGGAAATTGTTGCCGCGCCTGCCATGGTTTACAATGAATTTGCTAACTTTATTAAATTCAAGTTTAAGCATGCTTAATGGCAGGATAGTGATTACAGGTGCGGCCGGATTTATTGGTTCCCATTTGTGCGAATATTTCCTTCAAAAACAATATTTTGTTATCGGTATTGATAATTTTATAACAGGATATAAAAATAATATTGATAAAATTAAAAACCACAATAATTTTAATTTTTACGAAGCTGATATTTCAGTTTCCGGTGCACTCGAAAACATAATTCAGGAAAACGACATTATCCTTCATCATGCCGCTTTGGGGTCCGTATCAAGATCCATTCAGGATCCTTTAAAAACACATTTGCACAATGCCACAGGTTTTCTGAATGTTGCCTGGAGTTGTGTTAGAAAAAAGGCAAGGCGATTAATTTTTGCATCCAGCTCAAGTGTCTATGGAGATTCTGAAGAATTACCCAAGAAAGAAAATTTTATTGGAAGACCTTTGTCGCCTTATGCCGTCAGCAAAATAAGCAATGAATGGTATGCATATGTATTTGGTCTGAACTACGGCTTGGAGTGGATAGGGCTTAGGTATTTCAATGTATTTGGCGAGAATCAGCAAGCGGGAAATCCTTATGCGGCGGTAATTCCGTTATTTATTGAGGCTTTGAAAAAGGGTGAACGCCCGGTTATCTATGGCGACGGCCAGCAAGCTCGTGATTTTACGTATGTTAAAAACGTATGTATAGCGAACGAACAAGCCCTGAAGGCAGATCAGGATGCCTGCAACAGAATTTACAACATCGGCTGCGGAGTAAAAACCACTGTTTTGCATCTTTTTGAGAACATTCGCAGTGAAATAGGGAAAATTATTCCATCGGTGCTTACCATTGAACCGGAATTCAGACCGGAAAGAAAGGGAGAAATAAAAAATTCCATGGCCGATATTTCTTTGGCAAAAAAATTCTTGAATTATGAACCTAAAGTACTTCTTCACGAAGGTTTAAAGAATACCATCCGACATAAACTTATCGGGCAAAACTCATAGTGGAATACAGAAACCATTCTCGTTTTCCTTCATCGACATTTATGCAATAAACAATCAGGGGAAATGAATTAATATGCAAGATTAATTTGTTATCGGATAATTCATGTGTAAAAAAGCTTATTTGATCGGAAATATTAAGATACTTTTGAAGAATGGTGTCGTTAATTTGCCATTTTATGTTACCTTTATTATCGGCATACGATATAAATATTTTTCCATCAGGTGTAATATTTTCCTTGTACACAAAGAGTACCCCATCTTTGTAATAATCACAAAACCTGTATCGGTAAAAAATTTTATTGCTTGCTAATTGAATGGATTTAATGCCATAAAAATTTAGAGTGGTTGGATTTTTAAATTCATTGGTGTCGCTTATGTCGACAATGTGATTATTATGTAGAGCCTTTCTTGTAATTATGGCCCTGACAAGAAAAGGGTTGTCTCCGTAAGTAAAGTAAATACGTGATTTTTTTTCATTGACTTCCTGAATTTCATAATATTTTTTAGTGTATTCTTTTTCGGTAAATAATTTACCATTTGTTAAATCAAGAAAATATTTTTTGTCGGTTGCATTGGTAATTATAAATATTTTTTTGTCATAGTCATAATCTGTATTGAAGATTTGGTTTTTGAGTTCCGGAAATGTTTCCAAAAGATTTTTTCGAGAATATTTTAAAAGTAATTCGGGTATTTCATATACATTAAAAACGCTGTCTTCAACTATAAATACAAAGTATTTTCCCTGAGAAAAGAATTTGATATTATTGTTGGTATTTAATTCTTTCCAGTTACCAGAAATGAGATTAAGGGTTTTTATGATTTTTTTACTGTTTGGGTCTATGACATTCAGTTCATACCATGTGGAATCAAGCTTTTGAGACTGATAATTGACAACCGAAACTACATAAGGTTTATGGTCGTTCACACATGAAGAAAAAAAGATGACAGTACCATTATCCTTCCAGGTTCTGTTAATGAAGTTGGACAAGGCATTAAATTTATTTTTATTTTTAACGAAAAACAGAATAATTAAAGAACTTGATAACAATAAGAGGGAAATGCCAATGATATAAAAAAGTTTGGATTTAGATTGTTTTTGAATTTTTTCAATAATAATAATTTCATTATAATATTCATGAGGAACTTCTTTATCTTCAGGTTCTTTATCAACAACAAAATCTGATTGACAGTAATTACATTTATAATGTGTATTATCTTTTTTAAATACACTGGTTGACCCGCAATTCGGACACTGAATTTTCTTGACTTGGTGCATTTATGCACAAAATTATATTTATTTTTTTTGAATATAGGTTGGGTTTTTAATCTAATTACACAATTATATTAATTTTTGGTGTATTTTTTCTTATACCTTAAAAAGGTCATGATAGTGATCAAATCTTCCTCCGAGACCAGGGAATCGGGAAGTGCAGATTCATGCTTTTGATTGGATATTCTTAAAGCGTATCCTTTCAGTTGGTCTTCGGTAAAATCCGGTACCATTTTTTTTCTTCCTGCATTTACATAGTGGCATTTAAGGCAATTTGCCGCATACAGATTTTTTCCCCTGTTCCATTGCTCGGCATATTGTTCTTTCACATGTGGAAGCATTTCTTTCGGAAACTCCGGTTCAACAAAGAATTTTCTGCTGCAACACGTCAGAAACAGCATTACAATTAGATATTTAATATTCACCATGTATTTTTCTTTCATTAAGTTCTTTTATTTTAGATTTAGGCAAGTTTTGCGGTGATGAAATGTCCGGAATTTTTTCGTCAAGGGTTTTTAAAAATTCAATGAGGGCTTGCTTTTCATCACTGGTAAGGTGCAGGGAGTCGGGTGGAATGGTTTGATTTTCAAGATTAAACTTTTTGCCGGCTCCCCCTCCCGAGTCATAGAAATCTATCACTTCTTCAAGGGTTTTAAAAATTCCGTTATGCATGTATGGAGCGGTTCTTGTGATATTTCTGAGCGAAGGGGTACGATGTGCCCTGAGGGTTTGATTAGCAGGATTGACCTTATACCTGCCGCTGTCGGATGTGGGTAGGTGAGGATTAAGCTTATCGGGAGTCCCCAATACTTCAAATTCGGAAGAAATATAAGGCGGCTTAACACCATTAAATTGTGGAAGAAAATGACAGGTAGCACAGCGGGCTTTTCCCATGAATAAATTAAATCCTTTTTTTTGATCTTCGTTAAGATCTGCCTTACCTTCCATGCATTCATCAAAAAACGAATAATGCATGGAAAATCTTGTGTAATAAAAAATAATTGCTGATCCCACATGCCTGATATCGGGCTCTGGATAGGCAGGCGTTAATTTACAAACGGATTTAAGTGTTTTTTTTTATTCAGGGCAACTCAGGATTTTATTCATCACATCCTGAATTCGTGCATTCATTTCCTCTTTGTTTTGAATTACGGAAAGAAATTGTTCCATCAGATCCAGGTGCCTTCCGTCCCACATGATTAAATGCTGGAAGGGTGCACCCATGAGGTCGGGGCTGTTCCTGGATAGGAAACCGGTTTGGGTAAAGTTCAGTGCGGAAGATCGGCTGTTATCCGTGAAAAACTGATCCGGGCGGTGGCAGGATGAACAACTTCGCTTGTTGTTCCCCGACAAAATGGGATCGGCAAAAAGCATTTCACCAAATTGATAAATCTTGTCTAAATCCTCTTTTTTGGTTACGGAAGAAAAAATTCCTTTTGTATTCTGTGCATAATAAAGGTTTTTACTGAAAATGCTTTTACTGTGATTATTTAAAGAATAATCTATTAGTTGTTTTGATTTCAATTGATGGCTTTGAATAAACACCTGGTTTAATGAAAACAAGGGTACAACAAATCTTTTAATAAAACCGTAATGATCAAAATTTTCGTAGTTATTATGATTTCCTAACCACTTGATCGAATTTTCAACTAAAGAATGGAATTCAGGAAGGTAATGAAGCCCCGTGGTTTGTTCATACAATTGAACTTGTTTTTTGAATTCCGTCAGTGAAATTTTCAGTTCAGGCAAAATCCTTCCTTCATCTGCATTTTCAAAGCCAGTGGTATATAATGTTAACAGGTTTAGTATGAATAAACGTGCGGCAAAGGGAAAATATTCAGGTTTGTTGATTTCAATGATAATGGTATCGTGCAGGTATTTTTTTAAATCCTTATCCAAATCTTTTGCCCATTCTCTGATTTTCTTAAAATCAGGTTGAGTTTCATTCAACCCTTCCTGTATCAGAAAAAAACCTTTTCCTTCCCTACGATAGGGCTTTTCATGTTTTTCGAAAACTTCTGTTTCCCATTCCACTTCCAGTGGTCCGTTGATTTTCCTGTATAAAACCGGTTCCGAATAACGAAGAAAAATATCAATGTGTTTTAATTTGTTTCTGCATTCAATGATTTGATTTCTAATTTTTTCTTTTTTTAAATCGGAATTATGCAACAGTTGTTGCATTTTTTTAATCTCATTTTCCAAATCAAAAATGTTGTTCCTAAAATAATCACATAAGTTTTGTTCAATTTCCGTTCTTGTAAACGACAAGCCAATAAAAATCAAAAAGACATAGATTCTATTCTTGCCGTTCATACATATAATTAAAAAGCCCGGATATACCGGGCTGAGTTTGTTATTTGTTATTTTTAATGATTGATTAAAACTTTTTCTGTAATCTTATCGGACACTTTTATTAAGTAAGTTCCTTCGGGTAAAGATGCGACATTAAGTTCATAAGTACCATCACCTGTTTTAATAAAATCTTCTGGCCCTTTAACTTGTTTTCCGTTGATGTCGAACATTTTAAGCCGTATTATGTATTCAGGTATTTTTGAAATTTGTATGGAGACTTTAGTTTGGGCGGGATTAGGCACAATTTTTATTTCGGGTTTTTGTGTTATTTCTTGAATGCCTGTAGTGGTAAAGGTATTTGCAGAAATTCTGAAAGTATAAGTGTTCTCGTCGTAGTCATTGTTTTTAACGGTTACATCAGCACTGAAGGTTCCCACGGAATTGGCGCTGAAATTGATGGAAAAGAATTGTGAAGAATTAGCATTTACGGTAAAGGGAATGGCAGGGGCAGCCAGAGTATAATGTGTGGCAGAAGAGCCGGTAATGGTTATGGAATTGACCACCAACGGACCCGGGCCTGCATTTTGTATCAGGAAAGTATTGGTTTTGATGGTGCCGACTTGCACATTTCCGAAATGAGTGTTGTTTAAGGTTGAAGTAGTAGTAGCATTGATGCTGATAGAATTATTGTTACCACTTAGGCTGATTTCAGGGCTGGAAGTATAAGTGTCCGGATTGAAAAGCAATAGCATCTGCCCGCCTGATACCATAGGTGAAGGCAGGGAGTAGTGAGCCTGATCGACAAACAAAAACCAACCCGGACCTAAGATTCCCTGCATATCCACTATACCTGAACTTTCTTCGTCCTGAGTTAGAAATTGCGGTCCGCTGTTCACAAACCTGGCGGGATCGTGTACGGCAATTTCTTTAAGTAAGTCGGTGGCAATATCATATTGCCATATTTTGGCAGCATAGGTTTGATTTCCCGGATCTTCCTGCAATAAAATATGTCCGTAATAATCAACGGTCATATTATCGAGCATTTTTTGTCCTTCCGTGCCGTCAAGCAAGGCGGTTATGGTCCCGCCGTTTTGTGGATTGTTAATGTCATTAAATTGCAGTTTCCATAACCTGCTGGGCGAATTGAATGAATTGGTAGTAACAAAATAGAAAACATTCGGATTATGCGGATCCCATGCTCCGTCTTCCGGACGCAAAAAATTCGTCACTCCCATGTTATTGCTCATGGTGTTCAGGGAACTTCCACTGATGGCCGAAACATTGCCAAGATTAACAAGAGAAAACGTGGTGTTGGGTGCAGGCACCGAACTGCTGGACTCATTGACCATTCCTGTAACGGCCACTCCGTAAAGTGTTCCGTTTGTCAGTCCGGCCTTATCCACATCAGTTCCAGAATTTGTTTTGGTGCCCACATAAACATATACCTGTCCGGGCGATGCATCGTCCATGCCTATCAGTATGGTCTGATTACTTTTGTATGGATTGGCCACATAGTTTTCCCAGGAGGCCCTGCCAAGACGTGGTAATTGGTAAGAATGTCCGGTTTGGGGGCCTGTTGCAATATGAGCAAATGCTCTTCCTTCACTGCCGATTTCTTCTCCGTTTATAAATATCCTGTTCTGAGTACCCATGCCTGTCTGGTCGTTGTAAAAAGCGCTTACAGGAGCCAATTCGGCAGCACAAAATCTGCCAAAAGCAATCAAAGTTGAATTATTTGATGCATTATACATGGTATATCCGCTGCCATTCCATAAATGCACATTCTGAATTAAATCGGAACCCGCAGTGACGGAATAGTTGCTTTTATTGATTATCCATTTTGATACAAATGCCCCTGGTTGGCCATGGGCGTGCACAGTTCCGGATGTCGAGGAAAATTCATGATTTAATAACATGGTGAAAGTTCCGTCACCGTTGTCATAGGCACCCAGGCCGTCGGCAATGCCGCAAAAAGTATATCCCCCCACTGACTGGCCGACCGTCAGGAGAGAAACTACCGTTACATTTGAAGCGGATAGGATTAAGTAAGGGGAGGAATTTGATGAAGGTCCGGTAATCACTGCAGTGTTTGTTACCTGAGCTTTGAATGAAAGCATCAAAGCCAATGCAGATAATAAGATAAAATTGTTTTTCATGGCTTAGGATTTTTCCACAAAGTAAATGTGATAGTTTTTTTAAAAAATTAACCTAATTTGAAAAATACTTTATTCAAACTAAAATTTTACATTTCAAATATTATATTCTGGTTAATCATGCCAAAAAATGATCAAATTTATTAATGATCAAATTTATTAATATTTTAAATGAAGAATTGAAATGCAGAATCAAGTTAATTTGGAATTAAAGTTTTTTTTATATCTTTGCCTTCCCAAAATTACATTTATGGCAAACACGTATGAGTCGGTCTTCATTTTAACTCCCGTTTTGTCTGACGACCAGGCAAAGGAGGCCGCGAAAAAAATCAAAAAAAAGCTTTCAGAATTGAAAGCGAAGGTCGTACATGAAGAACATTGGGGCATGCGCAAACTGGCCTACCCCATACAAAAGAAAACCACAGGCTTTTATCACTTGTTTGAATTTACCTCAGATCGTTCCGATATTGTAACTCAATGGGAAACCCTCTTAAAGCGGGATGAGCGGGTAATACGTTACCTCACGGTGAAATTGGACAAGGATGCATTGGAATATGCCCAAAAAAGAAAAGCAAAAATTGCCGAAGCCAAAAAGGATCAGAATACCGTAAAGTCCCGTCCAAAAAAACAAACCAAGAAAGAAGCTGAAGAATTGGAGGATTGATTTTATATTATAAAAACACTAGATTATGAGCAATACAAGTGAAATCAGATATTTAACTCCGCAAATCACTCAGGTAAAAAGAAAAAAATTCTGCCGTTTTAAAAAACTCGGCATTAAATATGTGGATTATAAAGACCCTGAGTTTTTATTGAAATTCGTAAATGAACAGGGGAAAATTCTTCCCCGGCGCATCACGGGGAATTCCCTTAAGTTTCAACGCAGGGTTGCTCAGGCCATCAAAAGAGCACGGCATCTAGCCTTATTACCCTATGTAACGGATTTGTTAAAATAAAACATTTGAGCCATGGAAGTAATTCTGACCAAAGACGTAAAGGGATTGGGATATAAATACGATGTGGTGAAAGTCCGTAACGGATACGGAAGAAATTACCTTATCCCCAGAGGCCTTGCCATTTTGGCAACCGAAGGCGCCAAAAAGCACAACCAGGAAATGATTAAGCAACGCGCTTTTAAAGAAGAAAAACTTCGCAAAGAAGCCCAGGCTTTTGCTGAAAAACTACAAACCACAGTGGTGAAAATCGGCGTGAAGGCCGGTGAAAGCGGAAAAATTTTCGGCTCCGTAACCAACGTTCAATTGGCCGAAGCGCTCAATAGTCTCGGATTAAAGGTAGAAAGAAAAGCCATAGAAGTACCGGATAATGTTAAAACTTTAGGATCATACAAAGCTAAGGTTCAAATCTATAAAGACATCAAAACCGAATTTACTTTTGAGTTATTTGCGGAATAATCTGTTGTTTGTCCTAACTTATTTAAAGCCGTTCTTTTCGAGAGCGGCTTTTTTTGTTTAATATATGTTGCTTCTTGACAATATATCGGTTGAATTTAAAGGGGAATCTCTTATATCTAACATCAGTTTTCAAGTAAATGATGGGGAAAAGGTTGCTCTTTGTGGCAGAAACGGAGCAGGAAAATCTACATTGTTGAAAATAATCTGCGGTGAAATTGCCCCGATTTCAGGCAGAGTCGTTGTAAAGCAGGGAAAGAAGATTAAAATGCTAAGGCAGTTTTTGAATGTTACGGCCGACTGCACCGTGATGGAGGAATGCCTGAAAGGTTTTGAAAAAATTCAAAACAAGAAAAAAGTAATTTCGGATATAGAACAAAAAATAGAAACTTCAAAGTACGACGAAGAGAAAATCAGCTTATCCACTGCATTGGCGGATGCGTATTCGGCATTGGAATTGATGGGTGTTCATGAAATGGAAAAAATTGCATCAGGTGTATTGAAGGGTTTAGGGTTTAATGAGGAATTGTTGTATTGTCCTGTCAGGGAATTAAGCGGGGGATGGAGGATGCGGGTGGAATTAGCGAAATTGTTGGTATCCGGGCCCGACATTATGCTTCTGGACGAACCCACCAATCATCTGGATGTGGCTTCCATTGTGTGGTTGGAGAAATATTTGTCGGAATACCCGGGAACCCTTATCCTGATTTCACACGACAGAGCTTTTTTGGATGCCGTCACCCATCGGACTTTGGAAATTGTGAAGGGAAAATTGTATGACTATCCCTGTTCATACAGCAAGTATGTGGAACTTAGAAAAGAAAGGATGGAACAACTAAAGCGCGAACAGCAAAATCAGGAAAAGTATATCAAAAAAAGCCAGGAACTGATTGAAAAATTCCGTTACAAGGCAAGCAAAGCGGCATTCGCACAATCCTTAATACGAAAGATCGAAAAATTGGAAATCGTTGAAGTGGAAGATGACCTGAATTTAAAAAACATATACATACGTTTTCCAGAACCCGCGCACTGTGGTAAGTTGGTATGTGAAATAAAAGGACTTGAAAAAAAATATGATGGGCTTACGGTTTTCTCGGATGTAGACCTGACCATTTCCAAAGGAGAAAAAATTGCTTTACTGGGCAAAAACGGTCAGGGGAAATCAACTTTCATGAAAATTCTTAATGGAATGGAAGTTCCCACGAACGGTAGTTTCCGGTGGGGAGAAAAAGTCATAAGGGGTTCCTATATGCAAAACGAAGAAGCATGCATGGAGGAAGATAAAACCGTATGGGAATTTATGGATGAAGTTGCAGATGGTAAGGTAAGGAAGCAACTAAGGAATTTGTTAGGAGCATTCTTATTTAGGAATGATGATATTGATAAAAAAATAAAAGTATTATCAGGTGGAGAGAGGGTGAGATTGTTACTTTGCAGGTTATTGCTGAAGCCCTATAATGTTCTTTTGCTTGATGAACCCACTCACCATCTGGACATGGCCTCCAAAGATATCCTTAAGCAGGCACTGTTAAATTATCAGGGAACTTACGTTATTGTGTCGCACGACAGGGAATTTCTTGAGGGCCTGTATAACCGCATATTTGTCTGTGAAAACGGAAAAATAAGAGATTTTGCGGGAGATGTAAATGATTATTTAAGAACTGTTCAATTAAATATTAGTAACGAAAATACTAATAAAACTCAACTTAAAAAAACTCAGCCAAAAAGTAACCAGCAAAAAAATGAAAGGAAAAAAGTAAATGTCTTTAAACTGGAAAAAATTGAAAAAGAAATCATGGAACTGGAAGAACGAAAGAAAATACTGGAAGATAAGATGAACAACGGACAAGCCGCGGATAATGATTTCCTAGAATATTCCGAAATCTGCAACAAAATTGAAGAAAAATATGCTGAATGGGGAAGAATGGCGGAAAATTAAATCAGAGGAATTTGTAGAGTTTGGTTTGTTTGAATTTTTTGTAAAATTTGGGTACTTTCATTCTTGTGAATCGGAATCCCAAAGCAGCCCCTCCGGTTGTGGTATATTGGTTGATAAAAATGGGTGTTTGGTAATATACATTTACTCCGCTGGTTCCAAAGAAATACCAATAAAATTTATTTCCGTTAAATCCGGCGGAAATTTTAAAATGGGCATTATAACTGATTTTGGTTACACCTACACTTTTATCAATAAATTTATCATTGCGGAATTGCAATTCAGGTGCAATTAGTAAAGTTATATCCAAAAAAAATTTTTTTAAAACTAAATTATAGGCAGCCCCTCCGATAAGGCCTGTTTGTAAAATCCCCATCCCTTTCAGTTTTGAATATGTTCCAAAAGTGTCGCGGATGGAGAACGGGAAAATTACACTGTCAGTTTCGGTATTAAAAGTGGTGGCTATAATATTATATCCCCAGATCCAGGATCCCCTTGCCTTGAGTTGGCGGTAGTTGATCCCGTAAGGAGATTTGTAAGCATATTTTTTATATCCCGTATAGAATTGTCGCTGAATACCAAGTTGGGTAAAAGAAAACAAAGGATACTTGTAATTTCCCTTTATTGCATAATTTGCACTGTCATGAAGTTGGGTGGTTATATCTTCAAAGCCGATATAATTTCTTAAGTAAATTTGGAGGTTCTTTTTTAAGTCACCCATATCAAATTGAAGATTAAAAATTTTGGTGGTATTGACGGAGCCTTCGCGGTCCGTAGCGCCCGTATTGAAAGAAATGGAAAATTTATCATATGCAATGGTCATTCCCGTCAACATTTTCGATTGGGCTTTATAACGGAGTATGGGGCCACTAGTATTGTTGAATAAGTCGAAGGTAAATTCAATATCCCGATAGTTTTGATGAAATGAAATAATCAGGGCTGAGTCGAATTTTCTGTAGTATTTTTTTGAAATGGAATCATCAGATACCGATTTATGGATTTCTGCTTTTATTTCTTTGTTCTGAGGAAAAATAATTTTAAAACTAAAAATTAAAACACTCAACAAAAGGATTTTATATTTGCAGTTCATTATAAAATTCAAATGGACACATCACAAATATACAAAATTGAAACTGTTTTGGAAAAATGGTTTCATCAGTTGATGGATTTCTTACCCAAACTGGCCACGGCCCTTTTGGTATTGATTTTAGGATTGTGGGTTATCAACAGGGTTTCATCATTGGCTCGCAAGGCCATGGAGAAAAGAGATCTGGACCCGAGCTTGAGAAGTTTTCTCCGTTCATTGCTGTCCATCGGGTTAAAAGTTATTTTAATTGTTACTGTGGCAGGAATGGTGGGCATAGGAACTACAAGTTTTGTTACCATTTTGGGTGCAGCGGGTTTGGCGGTGGGATTGGCATTACAGGGTTCGCTTTCGAATTTTGCCGGCGGTGTTCTGATTTTGATATTCAAACCCTTTAAAGTAGGCGACACTATAGAGGCTGGGGGGTATACCGGGAAGGTATTGGAAATTCAGATATTTAACACCATTCTTCAAACCGCCGACAGACGCACAGTGATCCTACCCAATGGTTCGCTATCCAATAATACTATCGTTAATCATAGTAGAATAGGAACTAAGATGATAACCTTAACACTATATTTAAAGAATATCGATAAAATAAACGAATTAAAAGAATATATCCATAAGACAGTAAATGAAATTGAAGGTTTTCAATTAAATGAGAATCTAAATTTTTTGGTAACACAAATTCGACAAGATGAGGTAATTGTTGAAATCAAGCCTGTGGTACCCTGGGATTATACAGGTAAAGATGTTTCATTGATAATGGAAAAAATTTATGCCTTCTGTAAAAAAGAAAATATTGAATTTGCCGAAAGGCCAAAATAACCTTACACTCTCTGATTATCAGCAAAAAGTACACCAATGGATTACCACGCATGGGGTAAGGTATTTCAACGAATTGACCAACACAGTGCTTTTAATGGAAGAAATGGGAGAATTTGCCCGTCTGATGGCTCGCACCTTTGGCGAACAATCTTTCAGAAAAAAAGATAAAGGAAAAAAAATAGAAGATGAAATGGCCGATGTTTTTTTTGTGCTAACGTGCCTTGCTAATCAGATGAATATTTCTTTGGAAGATGCCCTTTTAAGAAATCTTGAAAAGAGATCCAAAAGAGACCGCAAGCGCCATAAACAAAACAAAAAGCTTTCAACCTGACTTACATAAAAAGAAAATATCTTTCGGAACTTCTGAATCTGAGCATACCCATCACCATTACCCAGGTGAGTTACATCCTCACCGGTATGGCCGATACTTTTTTTCTCGGACAAATGGGGGTTACCGAATTGGCCATCGGGACGCTTGGGGTACAATATCATGTCATCATGCTGGTGGTCACCATGGGAATATCTTATGCCCTTACGCCCCTCATCAGTCCTTTAACTGGGAATCCTGAAGAAAGAAAAAATATTTCCCTTGCATTTTGGAACACCCTGAAGGTTTCTGTTTTGTTCTCAATACTGATGATTCCCATAAGCATTATTTTATTTCCATTATTCTGCGAGTTATTTCAAGTAAAAAAAGAGATCGCCCAACCATCAGAATTATTTGTTTTACTGATTTCACTTTCGCTTATCCCCCTGTCTGTTTTTACCACATTGAGAATGTTTTTCGAATCTTTCAACAATTCTTTTACCGGTATGTGGGTAAGTATACGTGGTAATGTTTTGAATATATTGCTGAATGTATATTTTATCTATTATTTAAGACCGAATTTTCTGGAACCATATAACTATCCTGCTCTTGCTACATTGATAGCCAGAGTTTTTATGTGTGTGGATCTTTATTTCTGTCTATTAAAAAAAAATAATCTGAATTTTGTTCTGAATTCATTTACATTACGGTGGGATTATGCGTTAGTAAAAAAAGTTATTAAAATAGGAGTACCGATATCGATACAATTTTTTTCGGAAGTAGCGGCATTTACGTGTGCAGGTTTTTTTGCTGCATCTTTTGGAAAGATTCAACTGGATGCCCATGGAATTGCTCTGCAATGGGCTTCATTTACTTATATGTTTGGTAGCGGCATATCGAATGCAGCTTGTGTTTTGTCGGGAAAATACTACAATCATTCCGGTTTAAAATATGCCTCTTTTATTGTACCATTGAAGCTGATTTTTTATATCACAATGTTTTTTTCCGTCATGTTTTTTATTTTGAGAAATTATTTGCCCGTTATTTTTACGGATGATGCAGAGGTCATCCGTTTTGCTTCAAATCTTTTTTTGTTTGTGGCATTATTCCAACTTGCCGATGGCATACAAGTGGTTTGTTCAGGAATTCTGAGAGGCATTCAGGAAGTTCGGTTCCCCACGGTAGTAATCATCACCACTTATTCTTTCCTTGGAATAGCCGGTTCATATTATGCAGGAATTATGATGAAAAAAGAAATTTATGGAGTCTGGGCCTCACTGTCGTTATCGTTAATTATAGTAGCAATATTATTGTTTTGGAAATGTAAAATGATTTACAAAAAGGTTTGACAGGATATTTGATGATAAAAAAGTATGATATCAGGGAAGATCTTTTGGATTTATCGCAAAATAACTTCCTTGATCAATTCTTTTCCTGCGTAGCGATTCAGTTTTTCTCTGATTTCTGTTTTAAGATAACTTGCCTCATGCCGGGCTGCATCCGAAGTAAACTCAATTACCAGATTACCTTCTTTTGTAAAATATATTTGTGCCGTGTGCTTTGCAATTCTTTTTCCAACAAGTTCATCCCAATGGTTTTTTATGGAGTATTGCATTAACTTATCATCCAAAGCATATTCTTTCAAAAATTCCTGAATAGCATCGCCTAATTTTATAAGATTTGATTTTTTCATATCGTTTAATTTCCAAACAACATCAGGATCCAAATAAGCAGTGCTACTGTGAGAACGAACAGCAGAATTTTCACCGTGCTCCATGGTCTTTCGCCATAAACCCTTCCGGTGCGTGCATTAATCACAAAGCGATAGATTTTGTTACCGTATTTATAGGAACTTACCCACACCGGCAAAAGAATATGCTTAAAGGTAATGTTGTTATATCGTGTGTTTTTTGAAAGGACTTGTTGGGTGTCGCCGCCTATGTCTTTGCAGATGGCACGATGGATTTGGGGTTGAATTTCTTCTTTAGCAATATTGAGGCCTTCTTCCGGTGGCAAGGAATATATTTCGGAAATAAACCCTGCCATATATTCAGGCTTTACGGGTTGAAGGTTTTCCTTGTCCCAGTTGTTAAGTTCCCTTTTGAGGGTATCCGGAATAACCTTGGATGCACACACCATAACATCATCAAACACCTGATGTATAACTCCATTCTGAGGGGGATACCATCGGGTTTGGCGTACCTGTCGGGTTTTCATTAATCCATTGGTGTCTTTGTATGTTTGAGTAACGTAGTAGTATTCCCCTTTTACTCCGGTATATTGGGTAGTAGTATCAAAGTCAAAAGTCCAGAATGGAACATATACCCCTTTCAGTTTTTCTTTGCTTTGCCCGGCAATCATTTTCAAATCGTTTGGCGCAAACCACAGTCCGTTCACCCATTTTCTGAATTTTTCTTCACTTTCTTTTCTGTCGATTTTGAATGGTAACAGATAATGTGGTGGAATAATCTGTTCTTTTATACTGTCTTGAATGACCAAAGGAGTACCGCAATAAGCACACTCCCACGAAGTAATATTCTTCGGAAAAGTGGTTTCGGCCCCGCAGGATTTACACTTCACGGCATTTACGGCGGGAGTGTCGGATAGGGAGGCATTGTTTTTAAAACGTTGTAAAAACTCATCAAAATTTTGTTCCACAATTTCCGCCTCCGCTTTTTCTATGGGCGTAAGGGTGCCGCAATGTTCACATTCAAGAGCATCTTTGCCCGGCCTGAAAGCAGCTTGTCCACCACAGGCCTTACATCGTGCATGATATATCTCAGGGGTGGAATTCATAAGTTACTTGAATGTCAGGGTGAATGCTTTGTGCAACCGGACATTGCTTCACCACGTTTTCTAAGATTTTTTTTTCTTTTTCCGAATAATGTAAATTTTCGGGAATAATGATTTTTAACCTGATTTCCTTAACTCTTCTGGGAGCGTCGGCCATGACTTTACTGACTTCCATTTTAACTCCTGTGGGTTCCGGAAAACCGTTGGCTCTGGCTTTGATGCCCATGATGGTAAGGGCACAACAGGCCAGTGATGTGGCAAGCAGGTCGGTGGGCGAGAAAGCTTCGCCTTTGCCCTGATTGTCGGTGGGAGCATCGGTGATGATTTGTTGTCCGCTTTTCATGTGGGTGGCCATGGTTCTCAGCCCCCCCTGGTATTCTACTAAACTTGTCATGGCTTTTTTTGTTGAATGTACAAATAAATTCGTATATTTGAATATCGCTTCCTTGTGAAATTTATATTAACAATCATAGTTGTTTTTTTATCGCTGTTTTGCCAATCACAAATTTTGCCTGATTTTGAACGCGACGGAAGCGACCTGAATGTATTATATAAAAGTGAATACAATATCGGTTTTCGTATTCATCAAAGGGGCATGGGCTTGTATTACAAGCGCCTTAAGCACATTACAGGCTTAAGGAAATCGTTTTTGGATATAAGCATGACCACTTTACGTCATCCTAAAGAAATCCGGATGAATGGTACGGCACAGGAAAGAAAAAAATTTGTCTATGGCAAAATGAATAGCGTATTTTCTTTGGAAGCCTTGGCCGGGTATATGAATACGATTGGCCGCAAGCCCGATAAATCCAGTGTGGAAGTGCGTTATGCCTATGCGATAGGCGGAGGCATTTCTTTTGCCAAGCCCTATTACTACCAACTTATACCAAACAAAGAAAATAAAGACATCCCCAATTACCGGCCCTTCAGAGAAAATTCTTTTACGCTGGACAGTGTTATTGGCAGGGCACCCTACCTGGTGGGGTTCGATGAAATGAAATTAAGACCTTATATTTCAGCCCACACCAACATCAGCTTAGACCTTTCACCCTACCGCAACCTGGTTAAAACCCTTCAAGCCGGAATTCAGCTAAATTACTACCCCATCCCTCTGAAAATGATGGCATTTCAGCCGGGCGAGATGTTTATGATTTTGTTTTCTTTGTCTTTTGGATTGGGGGAACGTTGGTAGTTGGTTCTATCATGAGTGAAGAAATCATTACGGAAGAAAAAAAACCGTTATATAAGAAGCCGGAATGGCTGCGGGTAAAGTTACCTGTAGGCAAGGAATACTTGAAAGTCAGGGATATTGTGGAAAAGCACAAGCTTCACACGATATGCCAAAGCGGTAATTGCCCGAATATGGGGGAATGTTGGGGGGCCGGCACCGCCACATTCATGATTTTGGGCAACATTTGTACCCGCAGTTGCGGCTTTTGTGCCGTGGCTACCGGCAAACCCCTGCCCGTCGATTGGGATGAGCCCGAAAGGGTGGCACGGTCGGTGAAATTGATGAACGTGAAGCATTGTGTGATTACCAGTGTTGACCGTGATGACCTCAAAGACGGAGGTTCCATCATTTGGGCCGAAACCATCAAAGCTATCCGAAAAATATCCCCCGAAACAAAATTCGAATGCCTGATACCGGATTTTGCAGGAAAAAAAGAAAATATATTGAGGATTGTGGAAGCTCGCCCTGACATTGTTTCGCATAATATCGAAACTGTACGAAGGCTGACCCCATTGGTGCGCATTCAAGCCAAATACGACAGGAGTTTGGAAGTGCTTAAATTCCTGAAAAGCCATGGCATGAAAACCAAATCGGG
The DNA here is from genome assembly GCA_026415195.1 of Bacteroidia bacterium. Lineage (GTDB taxonomy): Bacteria > Bacteroidota > Bacteroidia > B-17B0 > Aurantibacillaceae > JAOAHO01. Next base: position 32,529 of record JAOAHO010000001.1, read on the forward strand.
CCTGATGGTGGGCTTGGGCGAAACCGACGATGAAGTATATCAAACCATTGATGATCTTGCTGAAGCCGGAGTGGATGTGATAACGATTGGCCAGTACCTTCAACCCACTGCCCGTCACCTGAAAGTGCAAAGATTTGTGCACCCGGATACATTTGCTGCCTATAAAGAGTATGCATTGAAAAAGAACTTTCGCTATGTGGAAAGCGGCCCCTTAGTGCGCTCTTCCTATCATGCCGAACAACACGTATTCTGATTTGTTTTAAAGTTAATTATGTCTTATATCTTATATCCATCCGAAAGTCGGGGACATTTTGATTATGGTTGGCTTAAAACATGGCATTCCTTTAGTTTTGGCCAATTTTACGACCGCAACAGGATGCACTTCGGAACCTTGCGTGTTTTGAATGAAGACTTTGTGAAGCCCGAAACCGGCTTTGGGATGCATCCCCATAAAAACATGGAAATCATAACTCTGATTTTGGACGGCGAGCTCGAACACACCGACAGCATGGGAAATAAAGGGGTGTTAAGGAAGAATGAAGTGCAGGTGATGTCGGCCGGAAGCGGAATACTTCACAGTGAAATGAACAACCACAAAAATTTGCCCTGCCACCTCTTGCAAATTTGGGTTATACCCTACAAAGAAAATGTACAACCGCGTTATGATCAGATGAAATTCACCGAAGAAGATTTTAAGGGGAAATGGAAAAAAGTAGCTGGGAGTTTTGAGTCCGATGCCCCCCTGAAAATTTACAGCTATGCTTCAGTTTATTTTGGAAGCTGGGAATCCGGTTCCCATGCTCAATTCTTAAAGGAAAATATGGATAACGGGCTTTATGCTTTTGTAGTCAAAGGAAGCGCCAAAATTAACGGGACAGATCTAAAACAAGGGGATGCTTATGCTACCATGGACGAACCAGTTTTAGACATAAATTTTGCAGGCGATTCAAAAATCCTGCTGTTTGAAGTGGGAAGAATTTAAGGGAATCATTTACACTGCCCTTTTATGATAGATTTTCAAAAGTCGTTTTTTGAATAATTTTTTTAATACCTGGATATCTTTAAATGTGAGATCGGAATAGATGAGTTGATGGTCGTTTATTTTATAATCGAACACCCGATCCACCATTTCGTGAATGCTGACTTCATCGGGATTTTTTAATGAACGGGATGCAGCTTCCACACTGTCGGCCAGCATGACGATGGCTGTTTCTTTATTGAAAGGCAAGGGCCCTGGATAACGAAATTTCTTTTCATCAACATCTGGATGATTTTTTTGATACTCCTTAAAAAAATACTCTACCCGGGTGGTGCCATGGTGAGTCCTGATAAAATCAATTACCTGTTCCGGTAATCCGTGCGCATAGGCCAGTTCTATTCCGTCCTTCACGTGGGAGATGATAATTTCTGCCGCTTTTTCGGGAGGGATGTCGTTTTTAAATAATTCATCTTCATTTCGGTTTTCAATAAAAAACTCCGGATGATAAATTTTGCCAATGTCATGATATAATGCACCAACCCGAACAAGCAGGGTATTGGCATTCAGGTGATACGCGCCTTCTTCTGCCATGGCCGAAACCTGTATGGTATGGTGAAATGTGCCTGGCACTTGTTCCGAAAGTTGCCTGAGCAATGGATGTCGGAGGTCGGTGAGTTCCATCAGGCGGAAATCGGAAACCATGCCAAAGATGCGCTCAGCAAGGTAGATAAACCCCGGAGTCAGGAAAAGTGATCCGCCCCCCAGAGCAAATGGAAAATATGAAGAATAATACTTCAGGCTTGTTGTGTCTCCGGTAATGATATGATATAGTACATAGAAAAAAGATGAAAGCATAAAATAAAAGAGCCCCAGAAATGAAAGTTTTTTTCTGTTGTCGAAAAGTTTGTAAGCATAAATGCAAAAGAGCCCGGAGGGAACAAACACTGCCATAAATTCAATCTTGTCGGGAAAGAACCACATCAGGATTAATGATTGTGCCCAATAAAACAATCCCGAAAGATGAGGATTAAAAAACACCAATGCTATCAGCGGAAACATCAGCAATGGATAGGCTTGTAACATTAAATTCCATTTATGAAAAAGCATAAAGCCGGAGATGGCCACTCCCATCAAAAAATAAATAAAAACAATTTTCTTTTCATCAGTATATAACTCCGGTTGAAAATTCCTGAGATATGTAAGAAAAATCAGCAAAAGGAAAAAAGCAAAACAATAAACGGTTGCTCTGTAGGTAAATGAAGAATTTTTTTTGAAATAGTGATAGATGGCACGGTTGATGACATCACGATCGGAACGTGTGAGTCCGGTTGTTCGGTATTCCCCGTCGGAATTAGGTAATTCAGGATTGATTTGTGCATCAGGTATAAGAAATTCTATTTCCCTGAGCGTATCAGGAAAAAGATTTTGTTTGTTTTTTGAAGTGTCGTGAATCGGATAGATTTCGCTTTTAGATTTTTTATACGCTAAATTCTTCCATCGGATTATCAGTTGGTTCGGCAAATTTTGATACTCCTTTTCTGAAATATAATCGGGCGAATGAAGGGATGCGTTGGTATCTTTCATCAGGTAGCCCGTGTTATGATGGCGTGTAGAAAATTCGGGGTTATTGAATAAAGAATATTCCTTTTTTTTAAAAGGATATTTCCATACAGCATCAAAATTTCCGATGTAATAAAAATCGGCACTAAAGTCAGGCAGGTAGAACAATATGGCAATCGGAGAGGCAAGTGCTGCCAGAATTTTTATAAGAAAGCTTTTGTATTTAAAACCTGAGAATGTACCTTTCATGCGCTTACGGCCGATGATTTTTTTATTCCGTATTGCAAGATGAGGTCGATGAATTCTACGGGTTTATAGTTTTGAATGGCAGCCTGGTGAAAAATACATGTGGCCGGGGTCATACCGGGCAGGGAATTGATTTCCACAATGATTACTTCAGCCCTGCTTCCGTAAATTCTCACAAAGGCATCTATCCTGCAATAGCCTTCCACATCAAGAATTTCTGCAGTTTTTTGGAGTACGTTTTTAACCTGATTGCTGATATTTTGCCTTAGGACCGGGTCGGGTGAGTAACGTGCCGGCGTGATGTTAAGCCCTTCTCCGGCCAGGAACTTTTCTTCCAACGAAAGTACATCTCCTGTTGCAACGGCTTCAGAAGCTTCGAATACTTCGTAGATCCGATTTCCCTTTTCATCGAATTTAGTGAGCATGCCACCTGTTATTTCCAGAAAATGATCGGCACCTTTAGGACCTATCAGTTCTTCAATCAATACTTCTTCTTTCAACGGAAATTCCTCGTTGGGTTTTAAGTTCAATCCCTTTTTGGCAATTTCGGGAATTTCCGGATTATCACGGAATGCAGTGTTCAGATAAAGAGACATTTCTTCTTTGTTCTTGATTTTTTTTACGGCGCTGCTGCAGCCATCGTCGGGGGGTTTGGCAATAAGCGGGTAGGGGAAGAATTTTTCAATGTGTTTGAGGGTTTCCTCCGGATGGCTGAGCCAATCTTTTTTCTTAATCAACAAATGTTGGGCCACCAGAATTCCATGCTGCTTCAGAATTTCGTTGGTGTGGTATTTATGAATGGTTATGGATGAACTTTTTGGCCCAGAACCGTTGTAGGGAATTCCACGTTGTTCGAGTTCGGTTTGGACTTCACCGTTTTCTCCCGGGCTGCCGTGTAGGCCGATAAATACTATGTCGCACAGGTTTTTCAGTTCATCGTAGGTGATTTCTTTGGGAGGAGAAAGGCTACCGGGGGTTGAAAATAAAGCCGTAATTTCTTTGGCTTCATTAAGGATTTGTATCAGGATTTTTGGCTTTTTGTAATTTAAAACCGAGTCGCGTATGTCGTCGGCATTATCTTTAAGCAACAAGGGGAGTGGGATAATAAACAACCGATGTGCATAAGGTTTTCCGGTCAGAAAAATAGGAAATGCTTCGTATTTTTCGGAGGAAGAAAGTTTTTCAAATACATTCCTTCCGCTTTCCACGGAAATGTGTCGTTCAGACGAATATCCGCCCAACAACACCGCAACTTTTTGCTTTCGGGAACCGGCTTTTTTCAACAACCGAATATGATGATCCAACCTGTTAAAAAGATTTTTTGTATTTAAACTCCCCGGTTTTTTTTGCAGGTTCTTTTTTAAAGAGGTATGAATGATGAAAGTGATAAGTTCGGAAGGATTTAAGCCAATTTCAGCTGCCTGATGAAAGAAAAAACTTGAAGGCATCATTCCGGAAGTGGTATTGGGGTCGTTCAGGAATATACGTCCGTCAGGAAGATAAAAACCATCAATTCGGGCATAAACATCAAACTGAAATTCAGCAAAAAGTCGCTCGCACTCCCTTCGTATTTTTTGAATTTCTGCTTCGTCCAGTTCCATGGGAGTTACTTTCCTTGACAGTCCGGGTAGGTATTTGGATCGGTAGTCATAGTAAATATCTCCTTTAAGTATCTCAGTCGGAGGCAGGGCAACGGGAGTTCCGTCGGGTTTTTCAAAAACAATGCAACTGAATTCCCTGCCTCCGAGAAATTCTTCCACAATCACTTCGCTTTCCGACATGGTTCCCTGAAGAAGAATTTCATCTGAACGGAAAGTCCAATCGTTCAGGGATTGAAGGCATTCATCGGGACTATGGATGACGCGGAAATGCCCTTCCTCTTCTACAAAAGCAGGAAATGCAATTCCATTGCGGATGTCGGTGAGATTTAGAATAAATTTTATTTTTTCACTGTCGGAAAGCAGATGCCATTCCTTCTTTCGGATTTTTTTTACGAAGAAGGCACGTTCCAAAGCATCTTCAAAGGTTTTTGCATCATCGGTTCTCACCACGCTCACCCCAATGCTCGAACCTTGGTTGGCGGGTTTTACAACAAAAGGCAAACCGCATAACATTTTGCATTCAGCCAACCAATCGGTATGTTGGTCTTTACTAAAGTAGGCCTGACGTGTAAAAATTTTTTGTTTGGGTACATGAAAATTTTTTTCTTTCATCCATTTTTTCTGAACCGACTTGTTCATGCCGAAAGCCGATGGCAAGATCCCGGAACCGGTATAGGGGATGTTGTAATATTCCAACAGTCCCTGAATGGTTCCGTCTTCTCCGCCCTCACCATGTAAGCATAAAAAAACCAGGTCAAAGTAATTTGTAAATTCCTGAGGATGAATAATTCTTCCAACTTTCGTCAGGATTTCTTTATGCTTTTCGGGTGAGGTGTTTAAATATTCAATGTAATATTGAAAAGGGGAGTGGGACGGAATATCCTCGGCAGGAGGAAAAAAATCGCGAATGGTTCCTTTGTAGATATGTTTCCAATCTAGTATACAAAAGTTCCCAAAGCTGTCGATGAAAACCGGTATGGGTTCGAATAAGGATTTGTTGAGATTATCATATACGGTTCTGCCACCGGCAAACGAAACCTCCCTTTCCCTGGACTTTCCTCCGAAAAAAATACCAAGACGTATTTTATCCATGCATTAAGTTTTAATAAAAATCAATAAAAATATGGCTTATTGAATCCTTTGCTCAAAAATTAGTTAACGGAGTTATTAACTGATTTAAAATTATAAAAATGTAATTTATGTTAATGGGTCAGAATTTTCTGAATGTATTTCTATTTATCTTGCAAAACCGGATGCATTTTTTCATACTATTCTGTAATTTTACGCTTTCAATTTGGCCCCGTAGTTCAATGGATAGAACGGAAGTTTCCTAAACTTTAAATACAGGTTCGATTCCTGTCGGGGCTACTAAATAAAATAAAAAAATACCCACGCGGCGGTTTTTTTGCCATGTGGGTTAAAAAAGCTCCGAATTATTAAGATTTTATTGTTTCCGTTGCCGAGTTCCTGAATACGATCTCTTTTTCGTCGAAGCAATCGATGATTATGGGGTTATCTTTATTGATTTTACCCGCAATTATTTGCTTGGAAAGTTCATTTAAAATCAGACGTTGAATAACACGCTTCACCGGCCTTGCACCGAATTGCGGGTCATAGCCTTTCTGAGCAATGCATTCCACGGCTTCAGGAGTGTATTCGAGGCGTATGTTTTGTTCGGAAAGACGTTCGGCTACTTGCTTCAACTGAAGTTCCACAATGCGTGTAACATATTCCCTTGACAGAGGTTCGAACATGATAATTTCATCTATCCTGTTCAGGAATTCAGGTCTTATGGACTTTTTCAATAGTTCAAAAACTTCCAGTTTCAAATCGGCCATGACCTCCTCCCGGTTAAATTCATTCAGTCCTTCAAGCTTTTCAAGAATAAGATGTGAACCAATATTGCTGGTCATGATGATGATGGTATTTTTAAAGTTTACGGTACGTCCCTTGTTGTCAGTAAGGCGACCATCGTCGAGCACCTGGAGCAAAATATTAAACACATCAGGATGTGCTTTTTCAATTTCATCCAACAGAATTACCGAATAGGGCTTTCGCCTGACGGCTTCCGTAAGTTGCCCACCTTCATCATACCCCACATAGCCGGGCGGGGCACCTATAAGACGGCTTACGGAATGTTTTTCCTGATATTCGCTCATGTCGATGCGTGTCATGGCATTTTCGTTGTTAAATAAAAACTCGGCCAGTGCTTTGGCAAGTTCGGTTTTTCCCACACCAGTGGTACCCAGGAATATAAATGAACCGATGGGGCGCTTGGCATCCTGCAGTCCGGCACGGCTTCGGCGTATGGCATCCGACACGGCAAGGATGGCCGAGTCCTGACCTACCACGCGCTTATGTAGTTCTTCTTCAAGGTGAAGCAGTTTTTCACGTTCGCTCTGTACCATTCGGCTGACCGGAATTCCGGTCCAGGCGCTGACTACGGTGGCAATATCCTCGCTGTCCACTTCTTCTTTCACCAATTGAGAACCGCTCTCTTTGGCCTCGGCCAATTTATTTTCCAGTTCTTTCAATTGAATTTCGGCTTCCCTGATCCTGCCATATCGCAATTCTGCCACTTTACCGTAGTCTCCTTGCTTTTCGGCCTGAGTGGCTTGCAATTTGTAATCTTCAATTTGCAATTTCAATTTTTGTACTTTTTCAATCAGGTCTTTTTCCTGTTGCCAACGTGCACGCAGTGCATTCCTTTCTTCCTGAAGCTCGGCAATTTCCTTATTCAATTCTTCGACCCTGGCATCTTCTTTTTCACGCTTCATGGCTTCACGTTCAATTTCCAGTTGCATAATTTTTCTTTCCACTTCATCCAGGGCAAAAGGTTTGGAATTGATTTGCATACGCAGTTTGCTAGCGGCCTCGTCCATAAGGTCGATGGCTTTATCGGGCAGAAAACGATCGGAAATGTAACGTTGGCTCAGTTCCACGGCCGCAATTATGGCTTCGTCTTTGATTCTGACTTTATGATGTGTTTCGTATTTTTCTTTGATACCTCGCAAAATGGCAATGGCATCTTCAGTTGAAGGTTCATCCACCATTACCTTTTGAAAGCGGCGTTCCAGGGCTTTATCCTTCTCGAAATATTTTTGAAATTCATTCAGCGTGGTGGCTCCGATGGCACGAAGTTCGCCGCGGGCCAAAGCTGGCTTTAAAATATTAGCAGCATCCATGGCTCCTTCACCGGAGGCACCGGCCCCCACAAGCGTATGGATTTCATCAATAAAAAGAATAATGTCGCCTTCACTTTTTACTACTTCCTTCACCACCGACTTCAAACGTTCTTCAAATTCCCCTTTATATTTTGCACCTGCCACCAATGCTCCCATATCCAGGGAATAAATCTGTTTGTTTTTTAAGTTCTCGGGAACGTCGCCTGAAATGATTCGGTGGGCTAAGCCTTCAGCTATGGCTGTTTTACCCACACCGGGTTCACCAACCAGAATGGGATTGTTTTTGGTGCGCCTTGAAAGTATCTGCAACACCCTTCGGATTTCATCATCCCTGCCAATGACAGGATCCAGTTTTCCTGTAGCTGCTTGTTTGTTGAGGTTTATGGCATATTTATTCAGCGCATTGTAGGTGTCTTCCTGAGTCTGAGAAGTTACCCGTTCCCCTTTGCGCAATTCCTGAATGGCAAGCTTCAGAGATTTTTCCGTGATACCTTTTTCTTTCATCAACCTGCTGATTTCATCCTGGCTGCCAAGCAATGCCAATAAAAGATGCTCTATTGAGACATATTCATCATTCCACTCTTTCAGCATCTGTTGGGCTTTAACCAGGCATGAATTTAAGGTTGAGGAAAGGTGAGGTTGGCCGCCGGATACTTTGGGAAATTTTTGTATAATTTTATCCACTTCCTGTTCAAAACGTTCCGGATTAATCTGGTGTTTTTTCAAAACATAATCCGTAACGGAAATTTCTTTGTCGAGCAAAGCTTTCATCAGATGGGCGTTTTGAATTTCCTGGTGCCCATGCGTCATGGCAATTTGTATGGCGTTCTGTATGGCTTCCTGAGCTTTTATAGTGTATTGATTCAGGTTCATGGCTAAATGTTTTTATTTTTTTTCACAGCAAATTACATACCTGAATTTTTATGTGTCATACTTTCATTAAATACCCGGAATTTATGAAAAAAATGCATGATTTTACAATTAAATCCGACGAAGTGGCATTGTTTTTTTTTGTAATTTTATATGTTGGCCAATGAGTTTTAAATTTTATCTTTTATTGATTGGGTTTATAATAACGTTTAATACTAAAGGGCAAATTTCAAATCCAACCTCTCCTCACATCTACATTAAATTTTCCAAAAAAGATTATGACTGTACAAAGGGCGCAGTTGCTCTTTCCATTGATAGTGGCAAACCTCCATATACCATCACTTGGTCGAACGGGGTGCAGGGGTACTATTATCTGAACGAACTGGAACCTGCTGATTATTCAGTTTTAATAACTGATGGAAATGGTAAAGACACCACACTTTATTTTTCAATATTGAAAACGGTGTGTCGGGTTATTCCTGATAACTTATTTTCTCCAAATGGAGACAATATCAATGACAGATGGAGAATTAGCGGTTTGGAATATTATAAAAATTTCGAACTCTTTGTTTTTAATAAGTGGGGACAACAGGTACACCATCAGGAAGGAGGAACGTATGAACCCTGGGATGGTCGGTATTTGGGAACCCCCGTTGTGGATGCCACCTACTATTTTGTATTATACTTGGAAAAAGGTAAAAAGGATAGCATTATTAAAGGAAATGTTACAATAATTCGATGAAAAAATATTTTTGTTTTCATATATTTCTTTTGGTTTTTCTTTTTGGGCAACAAACCCAACAATATACGCAGTTTCTTTTTAATAAGGCCGGATATAATCCAGCGGCATCAGGGTATTCGTTCAGAAGCCCTTATGAAATCATATTCGGAGGAAGAAATCAATGGATTGGTTTTGGGAATGAGCCGTCGGAAATTTTTTTAAATGCCAATTATACCCTTATTCCCCCAAGGGCATACAAAAGCTGGCACAATTTTGGAGTATATGTACAACAGGATATCAATGGAGCATTTATTAACAACGGATTTTATTTAGGTTATGCCTATCATAAGTTTTTACTGAATAAAACTGTAATGGCGGTGGGAGTTTTTGGGGGTGCAAAGCAATTTTTTTTTAAAAGAAGAGACTTTGATAAATCCGATCCTGCCGTATCAGCAAGTAATGATATGCTTTGGGCTTATCCCGAAATCATACCGGGGATAAGAATTTACAATAAAAAATTTTTTTGGGATTTAAGCCTGTGGCAAACTACGGTATTCAGGATGAAGGGATTATTTGGGAGTAAAAAAATCGGAGCGCCGTCTAAAACTCCTTTGCATTATATCACTACTCTGGGGCTTCGTTTTAATCTTCCTTACTATAATCATTTGGTTTGTGCATTGAATCTGAGAGGAACTTTCAGGCCTTTGCCAAATCCGGAGATCAGTATTATGAATTACTTTTATCAACGTTTTGCCTATGGCATAAATATTCGTAATCGTGATTTTATTTGCGGAATTATTCAGTTCAGAATTGTAAACCACTTGGTAGTAGGCCTTGCCTATGATCTTGCTATTAATAAAATGATCAAAAGGGCCCCGCATACGGCAGAAATTATGATAGGATTAAGCCCTATTTTTGGAAATGATATCAAGGAAAAACCGGTATATATTTTGGATGATTGTTACTATTAAGAATTTTTGATTTTATTTTTAAAAAAATTCCAAAGCGGATCATCGCTTTCGGGATATGAATGAAAAATCATTTTCTTTTTTAGTACGGGGTGATGAAAAGCCAATTTCCAGGCATGGAGGTGAATGTATGGTCCGGGATTTGTGCGAGGCGCACCGTATTTAATGTCACCTTTGATGGGCATTCCGACATAAGACAATTGTGCCCTGATTTGATGGTGCCTGCCGGTATGAAGGTTGATTTTTAGCAGATGGTAGTTGTCCGAAGAAGCCCAATATTCATATTCCAGCCTTGCTTCTTTAGCCCCGCTTATCATCTTTTCATGAACTTTCGATGTGTTGGTTTTTGTGTTTTTTTTCAGGTAATGCACCAAGGTATCTTTTTCTTTCGGAGGTTTTTCACACACCACTGCCAAATATTCTTTTTCTGTTTGCCTGCTTCGGAAGGCCTCCGATAATCGTGCCATGGCCTTACTGGTGCGGGCAAATACCATTACTCCTCCCACAGGTCTGTCAAGGCGATGTACTAGTCCTAAATAAACATTTCCGGGTTTTTGATATTTTTCTTTAATATATTCTTTTACAAGATCATATAAAGATTCATCTCCTGAGATGTCTGATTGAACAGGTTGTCCGGGAAGCTTTTCCAAAACCAGTATATGATTATCCTCAAAAAGTATTTTATTTCTCAACATTGATGGGGGTTCAAAAATATTCTTTATATTTGCCTTCCCAAAATTTTATCTATGAAAAAAGATATTCATCCTGAAAACTACCGCCTGTGTGTGTTTAAAGATATGTCGAACGGTTATTCTTTTTTAACCCGTTCTTGTGCCGAGACCAAAGATACCATAGTTTGGGAGGATGGCAAGGAATACCCATTGGTAAAGCTGGATATATCCATGGCTTCTCATCCTTATTACACAGGAAAGCAAGTTCTGGTGGATACCGCCGGGCGTGTGGATAAATTTCGAAGCCGTTATGCCAAGAAGAAAACGAAATAATTTTGAAGCGGGCAAAAGCCCGCTTTTTTTTTGACAACCCATACTTTTTTTTTAACAAATTAAAAAAACGAAAGAAAATACCTGAATTTTAACTTCAAATATGCAACTGAAATATCAGGCCGATGAACCGGCATATCTTTTAATGGAAGATGGAACGTTCTTTGAAGGTAAGGCAGCCGGAAAAAAAACTACCTCTGCCGGGGAAATTTGTTTTAATACCGGAATGACCGGCTATCAGGAAATTTTCACCGACCCTTCCTACTCGGGCCAAATCATTGTAATGGCTAGTCCGCATATAGGTAATTACGGAATTCATAGAGATGAAACTGAGTCGGAAAGTGTTCAAATAAGGGGGATGGCATGCAGGGAATTCAGTAAAATATTTAGCCGCCCATCCGCATCAAAAAGTTTGCAAGCTTACTTTGAAGAAAACAACATACCGTGCATTTTTGGAATTGATACTCGTAAGTTGGTCAGGCATATTCGTATTAAAGGGGCTCAGAATGCAGTTATTACCACAGAAAAAAAATCGAAAGAAGAACTTGCAGAAATTCTGAAATCAGTTCCTTCCATGAAAGGCCTTGAACTGGCTTCAAGCGTGAGCACCAAAAAGCCCTACGACTTCGGCCCAGACTATCCGGGTAAAAAAGTGGCAGTATTGGATTTTGGTGTAAAAACCAATATCCTAAGGTCTTTGTCAGAAAGGGGATTACGTTTAAAAGTGTTTCCATGGAATACATCTTTGAACGATTTACTTTCATTTGAGCCCGATGGTATTATGCTCAGTAACGGTCCCGGAGATCCGGAACCCCTTACTGGGCCCATTCAGGTAATTCGGGAATTGGTAAATATGAATAAGCCAGTTTTCGGCATTTGTCTTGGGCATCAGCTTTTGGCTCTTTCACAAGGACTTAAAACCTATAAAATGCATGCAGGGCACCGGGGCATAAATCACCCCGTAAAAAACCTTCTGACCGGCCATTGCGAAATTACATCCCAAAATCATGGATTCAGTGTTAGTATGGATGACCTGAAAGCAAATCCTGATTTGGAATTAACCCACATCAATCTCAACGACAAAACGGTGGAGGGCATTCGCATCAAAGGCAAAAAAGCTTTCTCCGTTCAATATCATCCTGAAGCATGTCCGGGACCACATGATGCTTCCTATTTGTTTGATGATTTTGTTAAACTAATGGATAATTAAAAACAAAGGTCGTCAGTAAAAATACTCAGTACGGCTACATCGTCTTTTAGTTCATGTACTTCCGATAAGTGCTTTACTTCCTTTTCAATGGTTTGTATAATGACTTCAGGCTCGGTAAAATGCCCGGCCACCAGTTGTTCGGTGAAATTTTGCGGTATCGACGGATATTCATCCAGTAATTCTTTCCAACCGTCGGTATATAAGAAAATTCCGATTTGCCCGGCATATTCACGAATGTCCACATCCACTTGTTTAAGATCTTCAGAAATCCCCAGTAAAGTACATCCTTTATCCATAAGCGAGATATTACCGTTTTCAATCAACAAAGGAGAACAATGTCCGGCGTTAATGGTGGTGAGTTGTTGACTTCGAAGGTTGATTTTACCCAAGAACATCGAAGCAAATTGTTCCCCTTTAGCACTTTGCCAAACCCTTTTATTTATTTCCAATATGATATCTTTCAGATTGTGCGTAAAGCCGATCAGGCTTCTAAGACAGGCCTGAATGTTGCTCATTAACAATGCCGCGGGTATTCCTTTACCACTTACATCGGCAATGCAAAATAAAAATTCATGTCGGTTCAGGGGAATCCAATCGTAGTAATCACCGCCCACTTCATAGTAAGGCAGGTAAAATCCGCATACTTTCAAATGTCCTTCCATAGGTAAATCGGAAGGAAGCAATTTTCTTTGAATATCCGAGGCCAATGAAATTTCCCTGTTCAGTGTGCTTCTGGCCATTTCTAATTTTGCCAGGCGTTTGTTTTCAATGGCCATCATTAACACGTGGGTTAACGTTTTTATGAATTCAAGATCGGGCGGAGACGGTTCCTTCTCCCACCCCAGCAAAACCATGCCCAAAGGAAGGTTTTTGTGTAATACGGGTAAAACAAAACGAAATCCGTTGGCATAAGCCGGATGATTATGTTCAATGATCATTTCTTTATCTGCATCAAGATAAGATCTGGCAAATTCGGGAATTTTCGTTTTAGGGTAGCGAAGTTCCCAGCTATCGTTACGGTGAATTAAAAAAAGGATGTTACGTATATTAAAATGATGCTCTAAAGAATCCGCATACAAGTGAATTAATTCTGAAGAAGGGCTGTTGCGGTTAATGGCCATGGTAAGCCGAAGTAAAGTTTGTAATTTTAAATCGGTTAATTGGGAAAGCATCATTCGAAAATTACGAATTAATTATTTAATATAATGTCTTTCGTAAGAATTGTAATTTATTTAATGATTTTGGTAAGATTAATTTTTTCTCAAAGCATGGGAAATTGGGTTATTTATATTTCTCAGGTTAAATTAGGTAAAAAAGGCGTGCTTTGGAATGAATGTCAATGGCGGAATGGAGAGTTGTTCCAACCCGATTTAAATCAGTTATTGTTGAGATACGGAATAGGCATTCAGCATTCTCAGAGTATACAATCCATTATGGGGTATGCTTTCATTCATAATCGAAACTCTTTACCTGTTGGTACCATAAATTATTTCAATGAACATCGTTTGTTTCAGCAATTCATATTCCTATTCAAAATTCAAAATCTGATGTTCCAAAACCGGTTCCGTCTGGAAGAAAGGTTTATGCAAAATCATCCCTTACAATTTCGATTTCGATATTTTGCATACATCATGTTCCCCTTAATTTCAAGGGATTTCGGAACTAAAACTTTTTATTTTTCATCTTATAACGAAATTTTCATCCTCCCTTTCCCTTTTAATTTTGACAGAAACCGGTTTTATGCCGCTTTCGGATATTATTTCAATCCAAACCTGAGAATTGAGGCAGGCATCATGAACCAGATGACGGGGCTGCATACAGAACAAAAGCAAGCACAATTAGCCGTTTTTCATAACTTTAAGATTCACAGGGACAGGGTGAAGAATTAACGGTTTTTAAAGTTCCTCAACTTAAAATTTTTATTAAATTTAAACGTTATTAAAAAAAATCAAACGGGTTTTATTCATAACTGCCTTTTTGCAATGGATGGCAATGCATCCGCAGTTGCCTCCTCCTTCTTTGCGTTGCCTTGAAGTGTTGAATAATGGTGATATCAAACTCACCTGGGTTCCGGTGAACGATCCCCATGGTGTTTTCCATTCCTATGTCATATATTCTTCGATAAACAAATGGGGGCCCTATACACAAATTACGACAATTAATTCCCTTCCCGTTAATTCATTTATTCACGCTGGTGCTTTGGGAAATATGCAACCCAGGTATTATTTTATGGTAACCCGCTATGGACCTGGAGGTTCGGATGCTTCATCTTCATCCGATACCCTTAAAAGTATGTACCTGACGCTTGTCAATATTGGCAACGGTATTGCACAAATATCCTGCAGTCCCTTGAAAAACCCTCCGTTGCCCACCACTTTTCCCAACTATTCGCTATACAGGGAGTATCCTTTGAATACTTTTTCCTTGATTTACCAGGGACCTCAGTATTTTTATAATGATACCATCGACCGTTGCACGGCTCCCTATAACTATCAAATGAAAATTTCCGATCAATACGGATGCATCTCTGCTTCACAAATTGTGGGAGACCTTTTTAAAGATAAGACCCCGCCAAAAATCCCTTCTTTTGACAGCGTCAGCGTAAATGCTTCAAACCAGGCCGTATTGGGTTGGAAACCCACACCCAACCCCGATGCCGTAAAATACTACATCTATGTTAAAGATTTAATAACGGGTATTGTTACATTGATTGATTCCGTTCCGGTTACGATCGGCCCCTATTATCAATTCAACAGCCCTTTGCCCTCCATGCAATCGGTGGCCTTCCACGTGGCAACCAAGGACAGTTGCGGAAACATCAGTCCATTGAATGTTTTTCATCAAACTATTTTTTTGGATTATCATTATGATATCTGCAGCGGAAAAGTAAAGCTGAGTTGGAACCCCTACCTTAAGTTTAAAAACGGCAGTGTAGGTAAATATGATATTCTGATGTCGGTGAATAACGGGCCTTACATGCAGATTGATCAGACGAATCAGAACTATTGGGAAAGCCCCTCCCTAACCCCAAATGCCACTCATAAGTTTTATATACGTGCATGGAACCAAAACTTTGATATCAGCGCTTCATCTAACAGGGTTCAATTTTTATCCTATGTTCCTTTAGCCCCTTCTTTTGTTTATATTTCATCTTGTTCCGTATTACCCGATAGCAGCATAATGCTTAAAATATATCGTGACTCTCTCATCACAGCCCGAGATATCGATATTCTCAGAAGTGAAGACGGAATACATTTTTCTACCATCAAAACCCTGAATTTCTCGAATAAAGGTTTCATGATGTTTCATGATCAGGATTTTAAAAACAGAAAGGGCCCGGTTTATTATAAAGCGGTTTTAAAAGACAGTTGCAACAATCCAAGGGTAATTTCCAATCTGGTTGCAAGTGTGTGGCTAAAAGTGAAAGATTCTGAAAAAGAAATGCTGAACAAACAACTGGAATGGACTCCTTACTCAGGTTTTGACGGAGGAGTGGGATATTATGCCGTTTACAGAAAATCAGGAAATAAAACCGAACATCTGGGCTATACATCTTCCAATACGTTTTCGGACAATATTGAAGATATCGCCCAGGACGGCACTGATATCTGTTATTTCGTCATGGCACACGAAGCAGCCATGAATCAGTTTAATCTTATAGACAGTGCCTCATCCGTTTGGGTTAAATCCTATGCTTCCGACGAGTTTTTTATCCCTAATGCTTTTGTTCCCGGCGGAATTAATCAGGTTTGGAAGCCGGTTCCTTATTTTGTGGTGAAAGAAGATTATGAACTTTTGATATTCAACCGATGGGGCAATTTGATTTTCAAAACTAACGATATTCAACAAGGTTGGAACGGAGGAAGTCACCCACCCGGGGCTTATGTATATCTGATAAAATACAAAACCACTACGGGGGAATACAAGGAAAAAAGTGGGCAGGTGTTTTTAATCAGGTAAAATTTTTCTTAATTTCCTCATACAAACGGGCCGTAGGAAGGCCCATCACGTTGTAATAACAGCCATCAATCTTTCTGATTCCCACTGCTCCTATCCATTCCTGAACCCCATAAGCCCCCGCTTTATCAAAGGGTCTGTATTTTTCTACATAGTGTATGATATCCGCTTCATCAATCGGATTAAAATATACGCGGGTTTCTTCATAGAAAACATGAAGTTTTTCCATTGTGCGGAGTGCTACGCCTGTAAATACGGAATGAACGTTACCCGACAGTTTTTTTATCATTTCTACGGCTTCCTCGGTGTTTTGGGGTTTTCCCAACATTTTTTCATGCAACCATACGATGGTATCGGCTGTGATGAGTAATTCTTTTGCTTTTAACGGAACATTGAATGAAAGCGACTTTTTATTGGCCAGATATTCCGCAATTTCTCCCGCTTTGAGTTCAACGGGGTACGATTCATCACAATCGGATTTCAAGACTTCAAATTCACACTCCAGCATTCGAAGTAGTTCTTTTCTTCTGGGCGAGCCCGAAGCCAGAATAATACGGGAGAAAAGGGAATTCAAATGCATAGTTATTGCATTGGAACCAAAAGGGGCATGCAAAGTCCAAAAAACATTACCAATTTCAGCCAGGTGCTGACACGGTGATAGTCTTTTTTTTCTTTTGATCTCAAAATCAGCAATCCGGTGATGAAGTTTAACAATAGGTGAAGTAAAAGAAACATCAGATAGGTGGCGTCTATGACTTTGTTTAACCGGAAAGTGTTATAGGTTACAAATGCGATAAGGATGAATAAGATAAGATTGATTAAAAAAGCAAAAATTTTGGCAGCATCCACGCCGTATTTGATAGGAATGGTCAGGGCTCCTGTGAGGCGATCACCTTCCATGTCTTCCAAATCTTTTATGATTTCACGAACTAAGTTCAACAAAAAAGCAAACACTCCGTAAAGGAGGATAAACTTGAAAAATTTACCCCACAAAAGCAGTTCATGGGTTGAAATCGGAGATTGATTTTTATGGTAAAAAGAAAGGGCATGCATATAAAACAGGATTGGCAAAAATCCAATCAACAATGCTACCACCAGGTTCCCTATCCAGGGGTATTTTTTCAGATGAGAAGAATAAAAAAGCAATATGGCAGCAGCCAGCACATATACCAGCCCCAAGCTCAAATGTCCGGAAAGGTAAGCTGAAACAAATCCCAAAAATATTCCTATAATATTCAAAAAAAGATTCATAAAAATCAAAGATTTTCGGGAGAAATATTTACCTGCTATAACGTTTTCAGGCCTGTTCAGGTGGTCGGTGCGGATGTCGAAGTAATCATTAATAATATAACCGGCGGCAGCAATCAAAATTACGGAAAAAGCTAAAAGTAAAAGTGTTGTATAGGACATAAGTGGAGTGCTGCCGAACAATTCAATGAAGCGCAAAAAGAACTTACGGGAATACCATATATACAACATATGAAACAAAAGTAAGATGATAAGCAAATTTCCAAATCGAATCAATCGTAAAAAAGCAGTAACTCTCGACATGTAGTATAAAGTTAAGGCTTTTAGTTCTATTTCGGACTAAAGCTTAAAAATCAATCCAATTAATCCCTTTTTTTAATAATTCCAATGTTTTGAATTCTTCGGAGTGTTTTTCGGGGATGTAGTTATATTTCCAGGCAGCAAGGGGCGGAAGGCTCATGAGGATGGATTCAGTCCGTCCTCCGGTCTCTAACCCGAATTTGGTGCCTTTGTCATAAAGCAGGTTGAATTCTACATACCGGCTCCTTCTGACCAATTGCCAATCTATATGTGAATCTTGAAAATTTTTATTTTTATTCCATTGAATCAGGGTGGTATAGATAGGGATGAAAAGCATTCCAAGGTCTTTCCAGAACTGAACTAACTTTTCTTTGTCTAAGCCCGAGTTTTCATTCAATCGGTCGAAAAAGATACCGCCTATTCCTCTTGTTTCATTCCGATGCGGTAGAAAAAAGTAGTCGTCGGCCCATTTTTTAAATTTGGGATAAAATTCAGGATGGTATGTATCACAATGTTTTTTTAACTCCCGATGGAACCAACGTGCCTGTTCCGCATCCACATAGTGAGGCGTAAGATCGATGCCTCCGCCAAACCACCAGACACCATTGCTAAGTTCAAAATACCGGATGTTCATGTGAATGATGGGAATCAAGGGGTGTTTCGGGTGTATAACCAAAGAAAGCCCTGTTGCATAAAAATTTAATTTTTCTTTTATACCATCGGTTATTTCTGAATGTTCTTTTTCTTTAAAAAGGAATTCTGGTGCTATTCCCCACACTGCACTTACGTTAACTCCGGCCTTTTCAAGTATCAGTCCGTTTTCCAATATGGCGCTCTTTCCTCCTCCGCCTTCTTTTCTTTCCCAAAGATCATAGTTGAATTTTCCCTGGTTGTCTTCTGATTCCAGGGCATGTATGATTTTTACCTGAAGGTCAAAAAGAAAGTTTTCAATTTGGTGATGTAAGTTCGTTAATTCCATCCGGTTTTCCTGAATTGATACTGGTAAATTTGGTAAATGAAAGAACCCACATTATCCAGGCCTGTTTGAAAGTCGGGACGGATAAATAATAATTTTACAAAATCATCGGAATATTTGATTTGGGTTTGGTTCAGGAAATTCAGCCCATAATCTTTTAACATTTTGGCTAAAAAATTTCCCAGTGATTTTCCAAGACGCGCATAATCGCCGGGGGCAACATTAAAGATGCTTCTGTATTTGTCTGCAAACAATGAATCGGGCCTGGCATCGAATTCGGTGAAAGCAGGAAAAGTAAATTGAAAATAATTCAGATATTCCTGATCGATATTCTCAAATTCCAGCAAAGATCGTAATCCAAGGAGCATCACATTCTTTTTCTGTGAAGCCAGATGAAGTTGGGTAATGAAATCAGTCATTAAAACTTTGTTTTGGCTTAATGTAATAATGGCGGTTTTTTCATTTGCATCGATAAACTTTTTGAGTTCTGACATGTTACGAAGCACTGGCAATGAATCGCGTTTTCCGTTGGCAATGTTTTTTGCAAGAAATGCCTGTTTGAATAACCGTATGTAGGTTTGTTCTTTTAAATCTTTGAGTGAAGCCTGAAAACAAACGGGTTTGTATTTCAATGGGATCAAGGAATCAGCAATGAATTTGGCCAGGTTTTCCGCCATGGTTTGTTGAGAGGTGATGAATTTTAGTGCCAGCGGATATTCATGGAGAAATTTGTTGTGTGAAATCCACGGACTGATGAGCGGGATATTTTTAGTTTTGGATATTTGGGTTACGATATTAATATGCTCGGGAAAATAGGGGCCGATAATTATATCCGGTGAATGATTGTTCATGAATTTTTTCCAATAAGGCTCGAAAATTGAATCGGGGGCGGCTTCATGGACGTATTTTATTTGTATTTGATAATCTTCGGGAAGTGAAGCCCGTAATCCATATTCCAACCCCCACGCAAAATCAACCACCGTTGAGGCTTCATCAGGAAAAGGAATATTTTTTTCCCACTCGGCCGGAGTTTGATTTTCTGCTTCAGGGTGAAGGAAGGGTAGTAGCAGGACTAAAACATAACTTTTTTTATTTTCAAATGTAACCGAAGGAGCAGCAATTAAAGTAATTCCTTCTGCCACATTTCCCTGAAAATTTTTATTTCTGAATTTTTCTGCTAATTCCCTTGCCGTTTCATCGGGCAACTTTTTCAGTCTTAACACCGTTCCTTCTGGAAGATTTTCAGGGTTGAGTCCCGGGTTCATATCCAGAATTTCCTGACGGGTTAGTTTGAATTGTTTTTGAATGGAGTAGAAGGTCTCACCTTTTTTGACGGTATAGGTTTCGGGAACCTGAATATTTATTGTATGGTTATTTGGTGTAATGGTAGTGGGAGTGGAGGGGGTAGTTGAAAAAGAGGGATCGGGGATAAAAATTTTCTGACCTGCTTTAAGGCCATTGGTCCGGATATCGGGATTGTAATTCAGGATGATTTCCTGAGTTGTGTTAAATTTTTTGGAGATACCGTAAAGGCTTTCTTTTTTTTGAACCTCGTAAAGTAAGCAGGGTTTACTATCGGGACAAAGGGTGGGGGTTCCTTGTGAAAAAAGGTAGGATATAGATAAAACAAAAACGGTAATGGAAATTTTCAGGTTGATTTTCATTCCCATTCTATGGTTGCAGGAGGTTTGGAACTGATATCATATACCACACGGTTTATGCCTTTCACTTTATTGATGATGTCGTTGGATATTTTTCCCAACAGGTCATAGGGCATCGGATACCAGTCGGCGGTCATGCCGTCGGTGCTGGTTACGGCCCGTAAAGCCACTACATATTCGTAGGTTCGTTCATCTCCCATCACCCCCACACTTTTGGTATCGAGAAGGATGGTACCTGCTTGCCAAATTTTTTGGTAATGTCCCGATTGTTTGAGGTGATGAATATAAAGGTCATCAGCTTCCTGAATTAAGCGTAATTTTTCTTCTGTAATTTCACCTATGATGCGGATGGCAAGGCCGGGCCCCGGGAAGGGATGCCTTTGGAGTATGATATCCGGAAGCCCGAGTTCCTTTCCTATTTTTCTGACTTCATCCTTAAAAAGAAATTTTAAGGGTTCCAGAACTTTCAGGTTCATCTTTTCCGGAAGTCCGCCTACGTTATGATGTGATTTGATAGTTGCCGATGGCCCTTTAACACTGAGACTTTCAATTACATCTGGGTAAATTGTGCCTTGGGCTAACCAACGTACGTTGCTAAATTTTTTGCTTTCACGTTCAAATACATCAATAAATTTTTTTCCAATAATTTTTCTTTTTTGTTCCGGATCGGAAATGCCCTTTAGTGCCTCCAGAAATTCTTTTGCGGCATCCACTCCGTGAACTTCCAACCCCATTTGCCTGTAGGCATCCAGAACATTTTTAAATTCATTCTTTCTTAAGAGTCCGTTATTAACAAAAATCGGATGCAGGCGTTTGCCGATAGCTTTGTGAATAAGGAAAGCGGCCACGCTGCTGTCTACACCGCCGCTTAAGGCCAACACCACTTCTTCATTCTGAACAACAGAACGAATGTTTTCGATGGACTCTTCAATGAAATGAGCAGGTGTCCAATCTCCTTTCGCACCGCAAATTTCATACACAAAATTTTTAAGGATATTTATGCCGTATTCAGAATGATAGACCTCCGGATGGAACTGTATTCCGAAAACTTTTTGATTTTGAAATTCATAGGCCGCTACGGGGATATTTTCGGTTTTGGCAATGACGTTAGTGTTCGAAGGCAATTCGGTAATACTGTCACCATGGCTCATCCATACTGTCGACTCTTCGGGTATTCCGGCAAACAAAGGATGGTCTTTTTTTTGGATGATTAATTTGGATTTTCCATATTCACGATGCATGGATCGTTCCACTTTACCTCCGTTCACATGCGCAAGCCACTGAGCACCGTAACAAATTCCAAGCAATGGCAAGGTTTGGTATTGATAATTTAAATGTGGATTAGGTGCTCCTTCCTGATGAACGGAATATGGACTTCCGCTAAGAATTATTCCTTTGGTGTTTTCATCATAGGGCGGAATTTTGTTGTAAGGATAAATTTCACAATAAACGTTCAATTCCCTGATTTTTCTGGCAATTAACTGAGTGTATTGCGAACCAAAATCGATTATGATGATTTTCTGGTGGTGCATTGGAGCAAAAATAAGGTTTTAGATAAATAATTTCAGACTTTATTCCTCAAACACAGGAAAATCCATCAAAAAAATAGTTAAATTCTTAAAACAATTCTTTCATGGAAAATAGAATTAATCTTTTTGTAATTTATTCTTATAACATGCTTTTTTCATTTAGGAAATCCTTTGCAGTGCATATATTTTCCCTATATTTGCTCTTGTTTTTTGCCCGGATGGCGGAATAGGTAGACGCGTTGGTCTCAAAAACCAATGGATTAACATCCTTGCCGGTTCGAGTCCGGCTCCGGGTACTCCCGAAAAAAATTCCAATTTTTTTATTCCAACCATTCCCAGGCTGACACATAAAAGTTGTTTTTCATACAATAATCCAATGCCTTAGCCAAATAGGGGCTACCTTGCAACGTTGAACTGTCGCCGATGATGACAAGTTTTTTCCTTGCACGGCTGAAAGCCACATTTAACCTTCTGTCATCCGACAAAAAGCCTAATTCCCCTTTTGGATTACTTCTAACCAACGAAACGATAATGATGTCTTTTTCTCCGCCCTGAAAACCATCCACAGTTTGAATTTGAATACGTTGTGAGATGATGTTTTGACGATAAACGTCTTCTGATAACAAATTCCGGATATATGAAATTTGAGCCTTGTAAGGGGATATCACTCCGATATCCGTCAGGAATTCCGGTTCATAATGTTCCCATAAAAAATTCAAATATTTTTTTACCATTCCTGCTTCCCCTTCATTAAACCTGCTTAAAGTTTTTTCATCAATGGCTTCCTCAAA
This sequence comes from Bacteroidia bacterium, assembly GCA_026415195.1. Classification (GTDB taxonomy): domain Bacteria; phylum Bacteroidota; class Bacteroidia; order B-17B0; family Aurantibacillaceae; genus JAOAHO01. The sequence goes on from JAOAHO010000001.1 coordinate 55,332, forward strand.
TCCCATACCTGCCGTGTCTATCCACAAACAGGGTTTAAAAAATCCTTCTCCGTTATCCCTCTGGAAATACTGATAGGAAATGGTGGCATCAGAAAAAAGCTTCCCCTCATACATTCCGTGGCTCACCAATTCCTGTATGGGCAAATTCATCCGGTATTGTTGCAATAAGGTATAATGCCTGTTTTGAATACGTAACAGTTTGTCGGCCACTGTGGTTTCATATCCCAGTTTTTTGGCTTTTTCCGATCTGCATACCGGAGGCAATTGAAAAGGATCGCCAAATAAAATTATGTTTTTGCTTCTGCGCGCGCACATCCAGAACATGGGTTCAGGCATTTGCGCAGCTTCGTCGGCCAGGCAAATATCCCATTGAAAGTTTTGCAAATGCTTGTGATCGAGGTTTACGGGGGTGGATAACAGGATTTGTGTATTGGTAATAACATCTAATTCCATGAAATCCTCCAGTTCTTTCAGCTCTTTTTTGAGGGCATTCAATTCGTCTTTTAAAAACGATTTGGTTTCTCTTTTTTCTTTGGTAAAATTTCTGTGATATACAGAAAGCTCTTTGTGAATTTGTTCGATATTCAACCGGATATTTTTCCATTCTTTGGCGTAGATGGATTTTTGTTTTTTCATGTCCATGGAAAATTCCCAGACTTCCGGTGTTGCCCTGGCAGGATGCCCTAATCTGACAAAGTCTAAATTTTTTTTTACCAGTCGCATTCCAATCACGTCCAATGCGACATTTGAAGGAGCTGTTATTAAAATTTTTTTACCCTGTTGCTGAAAAATGTTGGCCGATTCCGTCAGTACGGTGGTTTTTCCGGTACCGGGCGGGCCATGGACCAAAAACAGACCGTCGGAATTCAGAGCATGGTGTAGAGCTTCAATTTGAGATTGATTTAGCGCTTCGGAGATATGAAAGGTATTTTTTTTATTTATTTTAAGTGTTTTTTTTTCATGCAGAATATTAAAATAGTTGTCTAAATGCCTATTGTTAGATTGGAGTATGGCCTTAAGTTCTTTTTTCAGGGTGAAATAAGTTTTATCATCGGGCAAGGGAAAGAGTGAAGGGTCGGAAATTTCATGCCATTTTTCGAAAAATTCCAATCGCATCATTACTTCAATTCGATTTGACAATACTTTATATAGTACTCCGTTAAGACCTTCATGATTTTTAGTTTTCAGACATCGAACCGACACCGGGCTGCCTTGCTTTGCCCATTCCGGAAATTCTTTCTGATTCTGAAATTCCCATTTTATTAACATGTACTCGGCTTGCAGTACTTCAAATTCATAGGAAGGCAAGGGATAAATTATTTGATTTAAAGCAATTTGCTTTTGTATGTCTGTATGAAAAATACGTTGAATATAATCTTTTTCAGCTTCCCATTCATGATTTAAGGCAAAAATAAGGTTTTGAATAGTGTCAAGATAGGGATGGGTTTTCATTCAGGAATTCTCTTCGAAGTTCACGGCTTGTTTTGGTAGAACCGTCGGGGCTCCAACCGGGAGGACCAAAAACGGCCATAAATTTATCTCTGTGCTTCTTGTGTTTTTTTAGGTCTTTCAGGATGTTTTTCCATTCATGAAAAACTACATGCAAAGGATGATGTGATTCCAGGTTTTTGGTGAGCCCGTATTTGACGGGGACTTCAGGAATTTCCTTCTGGAAAGTTCCGAACATTTTATCCCAGATTATCAGCGCCATGCCCATGTTCCTGTCCAGGTAAAGGGCATTGGAAGCATGATGCACGCGATGATGGGAAGGAGTTACCAAAATATGTTCGAATGGTCCGAGGTTTCCTACCAGGCGTGTGTGAACTAGGATGCCCCAAATTTGGGTGGCACTGTACATGAAAAGGATATCCAATGGTTCAAACCCGCACCAGGCGATGGGGATAAAATATAAAAACCGGTACAAAGGCTGGAAAACAGAAGAGCGAAATCCTACACTAAAATTGAATTGCTCGCTGCTGTGATGGGTTACATGAATGGCCCAGAAAAAACGGCAGTAGTGATCGATGCGGTGAAGCCAATAGTACATGAAATCTTCAAATAGAAAAAGCAACAGCCAATACATTATGGCATTTTGCGGAGCCGAGGTAATTTTATTTTCAAAGAAAAATGACAGAACATAAAGCGTAAATGCTCTGAAAATAACATCCAATCCCATGTTAAGCAACATCAGATAAATGTTTTCAATCGTGTCTTTCCATGTATAAGTTTTAATTTTCCTGAAAGAACTAAATATGATTTCCAGCCCGATGACGATGATATAAATCGGTGTTGAAATAAGTACCAGCAAAAAGTCTCTGTCCATGGTTTAATTTATATCTTCTTCAAGCACAAAGCTCACGCAGCTTACATTACCTTCTATGGGCGGCTTCACTTTAGTGATTTCGACTTTTATGTGCCGGATCTTATTGCTGATTTTTTTTAGCTTGCTCATAATTCTGGAGGCAACATGTTCAATAAGCCTGGAGCGCTTGCCCATTTCTTCGTTAACAGCTTCATATATCTTAACGTAATCCACGGTATCCGTCAATTCATCCGATTTTAATGCCTCCGGAACCCTGGCTTCAATTTCTACATTCACCCGGTATTTCCCTCCGATTTTTCCCTCTTCAGTCATACAACCGTGGAAGGCATAAAATTCCATATTTTGAATTTTAATGATATGTTTTTGTTCAGAAGGCATATTTTTTCTTTCTGATAAACTCCATTATAATCCAAAGCAAAAATAAAGCCAAAAGAGGAAGGGCAGCATTAATGAATTGCCATTTTTTTCTTGATGTTTCTACTTTCTTTTTGTCGAGTAGACGAAGTTCCACTTTTTTACCTCTTAAGTGAATTAATCCTTTATCATCAACCAGGTAATGAATGCAGTTTATCAGAAAATCTTTATTACCAAACAATTGTCTGGAAAATTTGTCATATCCCAATATCATGGGAGTACGTGTTTTATATGAAACATCGTTTTTGGCGATATCGCCATCGGCCACTACAATCATTTTGGTGGTTTTTCCCTGGTCGATGTACTTGAAATTGGTGTCTTGCAATAATGCATAAGGCAGGCGATATTCTACCACACTGCTAAAGGCTCCTTCCAAAAGTACGGCCACAGGACAGTATGAATATTTGTACTGGCGCTCCGGAATTTTAGCCATGACACTTCCCAGGGTAACTCGAACTGGAGCATGCAGAATACGGGTGTATTTAGAAGTGGAAAGGAGTATGGTCTTTTTAATATTGGGATTTACGAGTGTATCGATGCTTGATATATATTCTGTACGGATAACATCTAAATTTTTCACAATGGGATGGTCGGAATTAGGCTTCAATACAACAAAGTAGGGCCATGGGAAAAGCTTGAAATTAGGCTGTCCTTTTTTGAAGCCAATGTTAATGGGAATGGGGCTGCATTGCAAATCCTGAATAAGTTGGGGGTTCAGGCGAACACCATACTTAAATAACATATCTTCGATATTTAACTCGCGATACAATCCCATGGTATATCCTTTTGACTGGAGGGTATCGAGGTTTATATCGATGGGGTCAATAAGCCACAGTACTTTTCCGCCTTTCATTATATATTGGTCTATGATGTATTTGTCTTTATCGGAAAAAGCCGAATCGGGTTTGGAAATCACTATGGCATCTGCATCACGAAGGGCAAACAATTTGCCGTTAATCTGAATTCGATTAACGTAGTAGTATTCAGATAAAGAACGCATAAAATCGTATTGTTCCAGGGTATCAAGTTCACCATGGCCTTCGATAAATGAAATTTCAGGAATTTTTTTTCGTATGAGCATGTAAATATTTTGTGCCAAACCATATTCCAGGTCGCGTATGCTGTTCTGAAGGTTTTCTTCAGTGGAGTATCCGATTTGTCTTTTAAATATTTGCCAAACCCTTTCTTTTCCTTTGTAATTTAAAATCGCTCCGGGCCAAACAATCCCCTGAATCAATTTTCCGTTACGCATTTCCGCAATTTGTTCCGGGATAATGCCTTTTTCATAAAGTTGTTTTTGAAATTGGGCAACTTCTTCCTTAGTGCCTTGTTCATCGGGATTTATGAATTCATATTGAATTTTGTTGCCGGAATATTGCCTGAACATATCCAGCATTTCGCGTACTTCGTGCTTCAATCGTACAAATCCGGGCGTGATGTCGGACATTAAGTAAACTTTCACATAAATTTCTTCTTCGAGGGAGTCGAGAAGCTTTTTGGTTTCTTGGTGGATGGTGTAGCGCTTATCTTCTGTCAGGTCGATACGGAAAAAGAACATATAAGCCAGAAAGTTGGCAAAAAACAATATTGCCAGCAATGAAAGAAAATAAATCAGTCGCCCGTATGTTTTTATTCCTTTCTTCAAATGCTTTGATATTTAGATTTTACCGACCACAGCGTCAGAATGTTAAAAGCCCAAATCATGCTTAGGAAATAAAACAAATCGCGCGAGTCGAGTACACCTTTGCTCAATCCCCTGTAGTGTTCGGCCAGGCCGAGCTTTTGAATAAAATATCCGAACGAACCCAACCAGCCCGATTCGGAAAGCATATCAAAGCCCACATATATCAGAAAGCATAGTGTGGCTGCCAGGACGAAAGCCACTACCTGATTGTCGGTTAAGGATGAACAGAAATTTCCGATGGAAATGAACACTCCGCCCAAAAATATCAGCCCGATAAGTGCGCCCCAGGTTCCTCCTGCGTCAAGGTTTCCTTTAGGGAATCCCAGTTGATAAACCGTAAAATAATAAAGAAAAAAAGGCATAATGGAAAGCAAAACCAAAAACCATCCCGCAAAAAACTTTCCCCATATAATGGCGTTCAGCGTGAGGGGCTTCGTCAGCAAGAGTTCCATGGTGCCTGTTCGCATTTCATCGGAATAGCTTCTCATGGTGATGGAGGGAACCAAAAACAAGAATACCCAAGGAGTGAACTGAAAGTAAGGCTCAAGAGTGGCATAGCCGTTGTCGAGAATATTCATTCCGCCTGCCTCTGATGGAATGAACCAAAGAAAAAGAAAAGTTAATGTAAAAAAGATCCCCAACGATAAATAACCGATTAAGGAAAACAAAAAAACACGGATATCTTTCAGGAAGATAAGGTACATAATCAATGGGGCGTAAATTTACGTATTTCAAATATCATCATCTTGTGGCTGGGCATTGGATTTGGCAGAATGGCCCATGATTAAGCCACGAATGATGGAGGTGTAATAGACATGTTTGTCCAGTTGATTACTGAGCATGATGATATAGAGGTCGTCGGCAGGGTAGTAGTGAAAAGCAGAACGGTAACCATGCCACCAGCCATTATGGTAAATATCTTTGTTCAAAGAGTCGGAAGAATTTCTCAGGCGGAATCCGAGGCCGTAATCTTTGTTTTCATATTCATTTGCCTGAGGGGTTGTAGCTTCCTTGTAGGTTTCTTTGGATAAAATTTTTCCCGTATGTAAGGCCACTGAAAATTTAAGCAGGTCAGAAGGGGTTGAGAATATTCCTTTGTCTCCCAGAATATAATCGTTGGCATCGGTACTTTCTGGTTTGCCTTTTTTGGTAAAGGCATGGCAGGTATTGGTGCGCAAATGGCTTTCGGGATAGGTGAATGAATTTTTCATTCCCAGGGGTTCAAAAATTTCTTTTTTTAAAAACATGGAAAATTTCATGCCGCTTATTTTTTCAACCAGATAGGCCAGCAGTGCATAGTTTGTATTACAATAATGAAATTTTTTTCCCGGTGCAAATAAAGGCTTCAGGCCCGCATTAATAAAAAGCGCGTACCATTCCGAATTACTGGGATTACTGATTTCCCTGAGTTTAGGCAAAAGGGCATATACATAATTCGGCAATCCGGATTGATGGCTAAGCAAATGCCTGATGGTGATGTCGTGGTAGGGAAAATCGGGAAGATAGGTTTGGATGCTGTCATCGAGGCGAAGCAACCCTCGGTCTTTTAAAATCAAGACCGAGACACCCGTGAAAACCTTGCTGACCGATGCAATCTGAAAAGCAGAATTGGGCTGAATTTTTACTTTAGTTTTTGGGATGGCATATCCAAAATAATCTTCATAAACTACTTCCCCGCCAATGGCAACCAAAACCGCTCCGTTCAGATGTTTGTTATTGTGCCAGGCCATCAAAGCGGAATCCACCAAGGGGAGGTTCTTTTTGGCAGTAATCAATTTGATATCGGCTTTTATTTCTTTTACAGGTTCAGTATGGAAGGGTAGGGGAGATTTTCGAACGGCATGAGGAAAAAAAGAAGTAAGCAGAAATAAGCTCAGAGGTAGAACAACAAAACAAATTATTTTGCGAGAGTTAATGGTCATGATCTATTTCGTTAATATCGTAATTTATTTTGTTGCCCCATAAAGCCATTTGTTTTTTTATCCACAGTTTTCTTTTCATTACGTAGGGGGAAGGAGGATTGGCTTTCCAAACCCGTGGGTTGGGCAAAATGGAAGCAATGGCGGCGGCTTCATCCTTACTTAATTTCCTGCAACTTTTCCCGAACCAATATTGTGCGGCGGCTTCTGCCCCGTAAATATTGTGGCCCATTTCAATGGAATTAAGGTACACTTCCATTATACGTTCCTTCGGCCAAAGAAGTTCTATTAATAACGTAAACCACGCTTCCAGGGCTTTACGGAAATAATTTCTTCCCGGCCATAAAAAAACGTTTTTTGCCGTTTGTTGGGTTATGGTACTTCCGCCTATGATGCGCTTGCCTTTTTTATTCTTTTTAAATGCTTTTTTCATGGCTTCCCAGTCAAAACCGTTATGTTCCAGAAAATTTTGGTCTTCGCTGCACACAACGGCCAATTGAAGGTTTTCACTTATGTCTTCCAAATTTTTCCATTCATGCTTCCATTTCCATGGCTTGCCATCCGTTGCATTTTCCACGGCACGGATAATCATCAAAGGGGTAATATAAACCGGAACAAAACGATACCATAATACCCCTCCGGCCGACAGTATTACAAACCATAAAAATACCTTAAGCAGTATTCTGAATATCAATCGTATGATGAACAACACACAAAGTTATTTCATGGAATTCGGGAGTTAGCAATAAAGCATTATTTTTATGCAAATTTTAATGTTTAAAAATAAATCTAATATTATAGGGCTTTTGGTTTTTGTATCAGTTTCGGTGTTTTTTTTATTGTATAAATATTGCTCTAATCATAGAATTCCCGATATTTCTTTTCAGTCGTTGCCTTTGTATGACTTAAATGAAAACCCTATCAGATTGGATTTTGCTTCTTCCGATATTACTTTGGTTTCGATGGGGGCAAGCTGGTGCCCGAATTGCAGGAGGGAACTGAATACTTTAAAAGATTTTTTTGCCCAATATCCTGAAAAAGGCATCAGATGTGTGGTGATCAGTAATGAGGTTCCAGGGGTTGTAAAGAAATGGAAAAACAAGACCGGAGGCCCGTTTGAATTTTATTTATTGGCTGCCGAATGGCAGGATATAGGTATCAGGGTTTTACCAACAAATTTTTTGGTGAACAAGAACGGAAAAATTTTAAGAAAGAAAGTAGGTGAATTTAATCCTGAAACATTTTTAACCCAGCCATGAAGTGGTTATACAATATCATCAATTTTGGCATTCGTGAGGATTTTGATTATGAAGATCGTGTGCTGATAAGAAAATTGAATATCATTTTTTATTTCGGATATTTTTTGATTTTATTGGCATTTATTATTGAAAACCTTAATGGAATCAGTGAATTTAATTTTGTTTTTTGTTCCGTTTTGATACTAGCTTTTGCCATTCCCTTTCAGATCTACAAGGGAAATTTTATTAATGCATTATATACATATTTTATTTTGTCTTTTTTGTTTTTTGGCATCCTAACGGTATTGATGGGTATTGAAAGCAATGTCATTTATTTTTTAATTATCATGATTTTTTCTTTGAATAATCTTCTAGGTTCTGAAAAGCATATACGTCATTTGAAATGGTTTTATATTTCCATTTTTATTTTGTTGGTTGTAATTTATCTCCTGATATTTAAATCCGGAAAATCCTATCAAATTATTCTTCCTCAAAATGAATTTAATTTTCTTCGTAAGTACAACATTCTGATATTTTTTGTTACTGCCTTTTCTTTTGGTTTATTTTTAACATATGAATCTTACCTGAATGATATAAAACTAAAAAAATTAATTAAACAAAAGGAAATATTGCTGGCTGAGGTATATCACAGGGTCAAGAACAATCTGAATATTATAAACAGCTTGTTAAATTTGAAAAAGAACAGCACTGAAAGTCCTGAGATTAAAGAGGTTCTTGAAGAATTCAGACAAAGAATTTATGCCATTTCATCGCTTTACGAGAAGTTAATTTACAAACATGATAAAGCAATTAGCATTTCAAACTATCTTCACGAGATTGGAAAGGAATTCTTTTCGGTTTATCATAATCAGTCAAACAGAATAAAATTAAATTTTAATTCAGACGATATAATACTCAGCATAGACAAAGCCATGCCTTTGGGATTAATTGTTAATGAATTATTAACCAATTCTTTGAAGCATAATATGTTGAATGAAAAAATCTTGAAATTGTGATGTCCGTACAAAAGAATTCAAACACCATTATTTTGAATTATTCTGACAATGGAAGAAAAAATTCCTATAACATACCGGAAAATACTGCTTTTGCTGATGGAAAAACATTTGGATATTATTTAATAAAGGCATTGGTTGATCAACTGGACGGTGAAATTACAGTATCAGGCGAAAATAATAAAAACATTCGTGTGGTTTTCAACGAATGAAAAAATTATGATTGATTTGAATAATATAAGTAAGCAATAACTTCTTTCATTTCCTGGCTAAGTTCTTTATTTCTTCTGGCCATGGTATTTTGAATGCTTTCATAGAGCTTGTTTAATTTAAAAATTTCAGATTTTCCGTTTCCGTACCAGGTAAAAGATGGTATGTATTTCGGAGGAAATCCTGCGTCGAAAATATTGCAGCAGATACCCACTGTGGTTCCGGTGTTAAACATGGAGTTAATGGAGCATTTTACATGATCGGCCATGAACAGGCCACAAAATTGTAGTCCGCTGTCTTCAAAGTCGGAAGTGGTATAGGAATAAACTTTGACGTTATCGTATGTGTTTTTCAGATTACTGCAATTGGTATCTGCACCAAGGTTACACCATTCTGCAATAACACTGTTACCGATGAACCCGTCGTGCCCTTTGTTGCTATAGCCGAACATGACCACATTGTTTAATTCACCTCCTGCTTTGCAGTATGGGCCGAGAGTGGTGGGGCCGTAAATTTTTGCTCCCATTTTTATTTCCACATTTTCACATGCTGCAAAAGGCCCCCTGATCATACTGCCCTCCATTACCGTGACGGATTTACCCAGATATATTTTTCCTTTAGTGGTATTAAAAATGCAGGCCTCTGCCTGAACCCCTTCTTCCACGAATATATCCTCTTGATTGCCAATTATGATGTTGGTAGGGGAAAGTGAACCTGATTTTTTATTGTGGGTTAACAGTTCAAAATCTTTTGAGATTTCTTCGCCGTTTTTCAGGAATATATCCCATTTGTTAATGAGTTGATTGATTTCGGTAAACGTATGTTTTTTATTAAAATTTTTGTTTTTAAAATTTTCAAATGTAGAATTGCATGCCAAAATGTTATCTTTATCATCCAGGAGAGCTTCGTTTTCTTTTATTTGTCGAATGCTTTTTAAAAACGCTTCTGAAGGCAAAATACTGGAGTTAATGAAAAGTTGAACTGTATTAGGAGTGGGAGATTCATAAATACGTTGCAAATAATCATCAGTAAAAAAGCATATTTTTTCGGGTTTAAGCAGGTGTTGCCATTTTTCTTTTATGGTTAAAATTCCAATTCGAATATCTGCAATAGTTCTGATGAAGGTAAAAGGTAATAATTTTTTTCTTATTTCAGGAGGGTCGAATAAGCTAACGTAACTCATTTTTGAGCTTGGGGTTTGGAGGTGTCCACAATTTTAAATTCCGTGCGTCGATTGATTTTATGTTCGTCTTCTGAACAATCTACTCCGTTGGAGCATCGGTTAAGCAATTTGGTTTCTCCGTATCCAATGGCTTTCAAACGCTTTTTGTCTATACCTTTCGAAATAATATAATCAACGGCATACTGAGCCCTTTTCTGAGATAGCTTTAAATTATAAGCATCCCCTGCCCTGGAATCGGTATGGGAACTAAGTTCAACATTCAAATGAGGATTGTCTTTCAGTATTTGGATTACTTTATCAAGTATGATTTGTCCGGCATGGTCGAATTTAAAATCGTTCAGTTCATAATATATATTTTCAACTATGGTAAGGGCTTCTTTTTGTTGTTTATTTTTTAATTCCAGTACCTGTAACCATGGATCATCTACTACAAATTCCCCCAACAATGTTTTATCGGCTTGCAAAATTTTAAATACAAAACTTCCTTTTCCATCGCGCGATAATACTTTAAAAATACGTCCACGATGATCGGCAAGATAAATTTTTACAACATCTTTCAGACTGGGGTCGTTTTCTTCGGTTTGAAAAACATAGTTTTTTTCAGCATCTAAATTTTTAAATTCGAATTTTCCGTTGTTACCGGTGTTAATCGTTTTCTTGTCGAGGGGATTTTTTTGATCGTAAATTATAAGTTTTATATTACTAAGGGGAGTTTTGTTCTGATCATACATATACCCCTTAAGGTCCATTATCAAATCTTCATCCGGGGCATACATTTCTTTTAAAAGTGTTTTATCGGCAGGGAGTATTTTAAAAAGTTGATTGTTTTTACGATATTCCACAATTTTCAATTCTTTACCGCTTCTGTTGGTAAGTGTAATCTTGGTATTTTCCGAAAGTTCCACATCGGTTTCGACAATTTCTACCATGTAAGTTTGATTAACGGGCAAAAATTTGAAAGTAAATGCTCCGAATTCATTAGTGGTGGTTTCTTCCACCACGTCACCGAATTCATTTTTCAAACGAATCTTGGTGTTTTTTAAAGGTTTGGACGGATTTTCTCCATATAACAAATTACCGGCAAGGGTAAGGTTATCGTCGGTATAAAGTTCAGGAATAGCATTTTTTTGTATGGGCAAATTTTTGAAAACAAAAGGATGTCCTAACTTACTACTGCTAATACGATGAATGGTTTTCGAGTTATCTGTCATATAGTATCTGGCCTTACCAGAATATTTCGGATCGGGATTTTCGATATAAGCAAGATAGGTTTTATCGGCGTCAAGATTTTTAAATATAAAATATCCGTTTTGATCGGTGGTGGTTTCCTGGATAGAATTTCCAAGGGTGTCCATGAGGATTAAATTAACGTTTTTTGCAACGTCGTCAATGTTTTCAGTATTCAGAACATACCCTGAAAATTCAATGAATTTGTTTTTATAAGTAAATTGGTAAATGTCGTCGAGGCCTTTACCGCCCGGACGATTAGAACTGAAAAAGCCCATTGTGTCGTTTAAAAAACAAATTCCAAAATCGTCGTATGAACTGTTCAGATTCATAGTTTCGTGCTTTTCGACCAGCCAAGTTCCTTTTTTCTTCCGTGCAGAGTAAATATCCAGTCCGCCAAAACCGGGGTGACCGGTGGATGAAAAATATAACCAGTCGTCATCACGTAAATACGGAAACATTTCATTTTCGGGAGTGTTGATATCTGGGCCGGCATTCACGGGTTTGCTCCATGCGTTCCCGTTTTTTTCGGAAAACCATATATCGGTTCCTCCGTAACCCCCAGGCATATCACTTACGAAATACAATACAGTACCGTTTTTATTCAGGGTTGGATGGGAAAAAATGTATTCATCCTGATTGTGTTCAAAGGGTTTTATGTTTTTTAGGGTTTTGCCGGTATAATCTGCAATATAAATCTTAGGTTTTTTTAAATTTCCTTTGGAACGGTTATCGGTTCTGGTGAAGGCAGCGGTTTTTCCGTCAGAGGATATGCTCAGGCATGCTTCATGATAATCGGAATTGATATTGCCGGAAAAAGGTTTTAAGTTTTTGGGTGAAGAATTGATTTCTGAATAAAAAATATCGTAAAAATCCCTATCCATGCTTTCATCTTTATTGAAAAAGACCAAATTGAACGAACTTTTTTCGGCAGTTAAATATAATTTATTGTTATAAACACAAGAGGTGAATTCGGATTTTTCGGAATTTATGTTGGTGCAATTATTAATATAATACTCTACAGGCCTGCTTTGCCAATATTTAATTTCGGCACAGAATTTTTTTGCTTTCTTATAGTTTTCCGATTGAGGATATTTTTTCAGGAAGGCGTCATATACTTTTGCGGCATTTTCATAATCGCCAATTATTTTCAGCGACATGGCATAATGCAAATAGTCGGCTTCTTTGTTAAATCCGTTTGGGTATGCTTTGGCATAATTTTCTTTGGCTTCTTTGTATTCATGCAGTGTATAATGTGCTTCGGCAAGCTTAAGATAAAGCGCAGGATCTTGCTTATTTCTTAATTCAGCCAAGTAAGATTTTTTTGCTTTCACGAATAACCTTTTTTTCATGTATTTGTCGCCTTTGTGATCCTGGGCAAAAGACGAATAAAGAACAAAAAGTAAAATGATCGGAAAAAAATTCAGGCATGTCTGTAATTTTTTTATTATTTTCATATTTTAAAAAAAGCGGGGCGAGATAAAATTTGTTTTGATTTTATAAAGGTCATAAGTGAGGCAGATTTCGTGCGAATTCAACCTGACTTTTTGAGCCAATCCGGTATCAAAAGCATATCCGATTTTGAAGCGTTGGCCTGCATAATATTGAACCAGAAAGCCGGGACCAAACGGATGTCGGTAAATAAGGCCAAACCAAATGACTTTTTTCAGGAAAAAGTTCAGATTCAAATCGAGATTGGAAATGTGATTAGAATTTCTAAGCAGAAGTGTTGGAGAAAAAATGAGGTTTTCATTTATTTCAAATGATTTGCCCAAGGTAATGTAAGTGTGATTCCTCATTCTATATTTGACGATAATAGAGTTAATACCTGATGATTGCGGAAGGGTTATGGTTTGTTCAAAAACGTTTCGGTCAATAAGATTAAAACTTCCATATCCAAAAAAGAATGTTTTTGAACGTAACAATAATCCGATACCCATATTAAATTTGGAAATATTGATATTATTTAATGCCGCTAAAGCTGCTTCATTATTTTTAAATTCCAGTTTATCGTAGCGGAACTGAAAAAATTGAAAATTTGGTGCGAAGCCTATGCCGAACGTAAGTTTTGAGGATAATTTCAGATTATAACAAAGATTTGCAGCCAATACATTAAAATCTCTTGCACCAGCTTTATCAGCGATAAAATTTATTCCTGCACCCATTTTTTGATTTAAAAACGGAGCATTTACGGAGGCCATCAGGGTTCTGGGTGCCCCATCAAAACCTACCCATTGGTTTCTGTATGCAAGGTTAATGCTGCCCATTTCTTTGAATCCGGCATAGGCCGGATTTATTAGCGTGGGATTGAATTGATACAATGAATACTGTGGTTCCTGCTGTCCGAAGCAGCAATAGATAACAATCCACAAAATAACTATTCCGTAACTTCTAACCATCCTTTTATGGGTTTAGAATTTTTATCTAATGTAATAACATAATAATAAGTTCCAGGAATTACGTATTCATTATTTTCCGGCCATTTTCTATCTGTATTATTATAACCTTTAATTGTTTTAATGGGAATTCCCCATCGAGAAAAAATCTGAACTATATTATCCGGAAATTCATTGATGAAATCGATATGAAAATAAGCATTACTGCCTCCTTTCACTACGGCCGAATAAGGCTTTATAATACACGGATTCGTAGAGGGAAAAATGGTAAATGTATAGGTTTTTGAGTAGTCATTATATGTACTGGAATTACTTTTAAAGAAAATTACTGCCGTATAATTTCCTGCCGACAGATTTTTTAATTCCAAACAATCATCATCCGGGCATAAATCCGAAGGACTCCATTTAATTTTATCAAAATAAAAGATATTGGAATTGTAATTGATTTGAAATTGGATAGAGCCGTTATTTTTATCGGAACAAGTAATATGGCTGATAGTATAGGTAATGTAGGGATATATAGCCTGTATGTTATAGCATGGAGTAGTCGTACTGCAATAGGGGCTATTAATTTGAAGGTAATATGAAGAAGAAAAGGGAGGATAAAATACTGTATTGGTTTCATTTGGAATGGCTTGAGCATTTGAACAATGATACCATTGGTAGCTTAATGGTGTAGAATAGGATGGAATATATTCTAAATAACCCGGTTGGGTAGCTAATGTGGTTGCAGGTGGTGGCATTACAATAAACATATCGTTTTTGGTATGTATACAAACTTCATCAATATTTTCATATAATGCTATAACGGTAAAAGTATTTGGGTTAACCGTAAATGCGGAGTTAACAGGAATGCCCTGAACGGAGTAATAGAAGGGTGCTACCATGTTATTTAAAGATAGTGTAACCGTTGAACCGACACAAACGGTATCATTTGGCAAAAGGGTATAGGAATTAAAGGATGGTAGGGGAGTAACGTACAGATTAAATGTGTGTGTGTGTGAACCGAAAGAGTTATTAGAAATTAAAGAATACGTACCCACCGGGGTATTGGAATTACACGGTATTGAAAAAGTACTTGTTCCACCGGAGTAAATTATATTGCCATTTGGATCTTTCAGAGTGTAAAGTCCTGTTGAGGAGGGCAATAAGGAGAAAAGAAAATTTGAACCGATACAAACCGTATTGGTTGGTTCACAACTCAGAATTTGTGTATAGTTTAAGTTAAATTTCATTACAAAGGCATCGATGGAAGATAGAAGCGTGTTTTGATAAGGATTAATTGTATAAAAATTTACGCTATTTATTTCTCCGGTTAAATAAATTGTTTTACTGTTTTTTCCCACAAAAATTCCATTCCCTTTATCGTTACCTAAATATTTAAACGATTCAGAATATACTGTATTCAGTATAGAATCGGTTATAAAAACAGAAATATTGTTGTCTGGAGTGGAAGCATAATTTTGATTAAAAAAAGTCGCTACGGGTGGAAAATTTAGGGATTTAGTGGTGCCTGTTACGTATACGAATCCATGAATGTCGAAATCAAAATCCGATAATTGATCCCCTCCGATTGAGCCATGATAAGTGCAATGTTTTATATGATGTGTGCTGTCAAATTTGGCTATGTAAATATCATCGTCTAAATAGGATCCGCTGAATGGTTTTAAAGGATTGCAACCCGAGTTAATGAAATTTGACTTAGTGTTAAACAAAAGCATATATTCTTTTCTTTTATGACTGTATTTGATAAGCGGAAAACTTTCATCTTCCGATCCGCCTAAATAACCAAGAAAAAAAATATTGTTCAGGTTAAAATTAATTTTTCCTACAAAAATATCATTATCGGAGTTGATTATGCTGCTGAAATCGGTTCCGTAGGTGTTTACAGTAGGCAGGTTCTGAGCATTTGTCATGCCCGTAAAGTAGATGTTCCCGTCGTTCGATATTTCAATGCTGCTGATGTACTCTTCATCAAACGATTCATTTCCTCCAAAATAAGTTGAATAATATAAAGTATCAAGTGTGATATTAAATGCAGAAATAAAGCCGTCAGTACTTCCATTTAATTGATAGAAGTAAGCATTTTTAACCGGAAAATCATTTGAATCTGTTGAACCTCCAATATATATTTTTCTGTTTTTGAAGTTATATTTAATGCAATAAATATCATCATCCAATTTTCCTCCAATATAGGTCGAACGGACTAAGGCATTGCCTGTGTGTGAAATATTAATAATAAAACCGTCAAAATCGCCATTGTTAAGGTTTTGGTAAGTCATGTTGGTAATAGGAAATTGATCTGAAAGCGTCCTGCCGCAAACAAAAATGCCTCTGGGGTGTAATAGAAAATCAGTTGGAATATCCGTAGTTTCCCCGCCAATTAAAGTGGAAAATAATAGCTGGTTTCCAGTTTGATTTAATTTGGTTATAAAAATTTCTTCTTCAGGTACTGCGGCTGAGTATGTTCCCGTTTGAACACCTTCTGGAAATTTGTTTTCATTTGTTGTTCCCACCACGATTGAATTACCCTTGGAATCGGCTTTGATTTTAATTCCTTTTTCAGAATGCGTGTATGTTGGTGAACTTTTGCTGGTTCCAAGGTAGGTTGAGAAAAACACGACCGGATCAATAACAATTTTTAGTTTCGGATTATACTTTTCAATCTCAAATGAATAGATATTGGAATTAATTTTTTTCCATTTTGAATTTAATTTAATTTGGCCTGATTTGTTACCGATTTGATATACGTTCAATTCATTATGAACTATTTTTCCGAAAATACTGTTGATGGTCAGTGATTTATCCTGTATTGAGGAATTAGCGCCATCAATGCGAATTTTTATTTTATCAGGTTTAATGCCTTTTTCAATAATAAAATCATATCTTAAATTTCCTTTGTCAAAGTAATACCTTAACGAAATTCCACGATATAAATTATGAATGGTAACTTCTTCAAATCGTCCGACATCCGTTGCCCAATTCTCTTTCTTGTTCCCAATAAAAAAATTCATTACTCCGTCTTTGGGTTTATTTTTTGTGGTGGTAATGGTTTTATTGCATCCGAGAAATTCAAACTTGATTCTTTGTCCTTGGCAGATTATAGAGTCAATTAGATTATTTCTAGTATCATTTTTTTTATTTTTTTTATTATCAATGTAGAAATAATAGTCAAATAGTGCACCGTCTTTCGTTATCCATACTATACCCCCGGGAATATCTGCCCTAAACAGAACCTTTGAAGGCCACTGCCCTTTGTTTTCAATGAAACATCCTGCTCTGGGGTTAAATGAATTTAAATCTGAAAATGGAGTTGGATGAGAAAAATAAATACACGGAAAAAAGATAAAAATTACAGCAAAAATCCATGTATATTTACCCATATTTCTTACAAATATAATAATTTTTAAATCAAGCGATTAAGCTTTTTTTCTGTTTGAGATCAACATTTTCAATAAAGGCAAGGCAGTAATCACAATTAAAAATACAAAGATGTATCCCAAATAATTTCCGATTTGTGGAAAAAAATAAACCAGGTAAAATCCCAAGGTTGCCAAAGTACCTATCCAAATAACGGATCCTGCAATATTAAAAATCATAAATTTAAAGAAGTTCACCTTTATGGCTCCGGCCAAAATAGGTGCAAAGGTTCGAACCACCGGTAAAAACCTTGCAATGATCAGGGCCAAATTCCCTCCGTATTTTTCATAATATTTCCTGGCCAATTCTAATCGGCTTTTTTTGAAAAAAAATGTATCTTCTTTTTTAAATAAGGCATCCCCCGATTTTAAACCAAACCAATAACCAAAGCAGTTTCCAAGTATGGCGGCTGCCATCATCAGCAAAAGCAAAACTCCGAATGGAACTCCCGATAACAACTCCGGCTTCGAACGGCATATAATTCCTGCAAGCAAAATCAGATTGTCGCCCGGCAGAAAAAATCCCACAAATAGGCCTGTTTCGGCAAAAATCACAAATAATAAAAGCCCGATGCCTCCGTATTGAATAATGCTGTTCGGGTCGGTGAGGGTTTTAAGAAATTCAATCATGATCGGGCAAAAGGTAATGAATGGGTGTTATTTTATCGTTTTCCCAGGTATAACATTGCATTTTGTCTTCAAAAATTTCGGGCTTATAAATCGATTTTTGAAGCAACATCCTCAGGCATTCCTGTATGCCTTCAATGATGGAAGGGTGGGGGTGGAGCATGTCGGCAAGTTCCCGTATGCCTTTGTTTTGGTGAATCAGGTAGGCAATGGCCTGAATGGCTGAACTGGCATGTTCGCCCACTGCCCTCATACCCAAAATGCGCATGGAATGGTCGTTACTGACAATGATTTTGAAAAATCCCTTTGTTTTACGCATGGCAATAGCCCGGGCGATAAGGGAATAATCAATTTTCACCACTTTATGGGGTATGCCCTTTTGCCTGCATTGCAATTCATTCATCCCCACAGCCCCCACTTCAGGATATAAAAACATGATTGTAGAAACGTTATTGTAATTTATCGGAGGCACTGAATGTCCGAACATCCTAACCACCGCATGCCGGCCTTCCCTCTCCGCAACATTTACCAATGCCACATCCGTGCTGACGTCGCCTGCAGTATAAATGTGCGATACATTGGTTTGGGTGTCATAATCCCACAAACCTCCTCTTTCGTTAATTTTCAGTCCGGCGTTTTCAATGCATAAATCCTTTAACCATGCTTCCCTGCCTATCGAAATAAGGCATTTTTCCACTTGATATGATTTCTTATTTCCGTCTTTTTCCGATAGTGTATAAACTACTCCATTTTCCGATTTCTTAATTTCATTCCACTGGGAACCATGATGGATATGTACGCCGAGCTCGTTAAAATGTTTTTCAATCAGTACCGAAATGTCTTCATCTTCAAATGGTAAAATACGTTCGGCCTTATCTATTAGGTAAACTTTTGTTTTGCCTAAAATGGAAAAAATCGTAGCAAATTCGCAGCCAATCACCCCGGCACCCACAATCACCATGGATTTGGGGTAGGATGTTAAGTTTTTGATTCCGTTACTGGTTAAAATGAACTGTTCATCAACCTCTACGCCTTTGGGAATGCGGGGAGTAGAACCGGTAGCTATCAGGAAAAAGTCGGCCGATGCCCTGAGGGTGCTGCCGTCTTTTAATGTGATTTCGATGGTGTGCGGATCCATAAAGGATGCTTTTCCCCTGATATATTTGAATAAATCCTGATGCCTCACCGACAATAAATGCGAATGGATTTGCAACTGTGATTTTCTTTCAAAGATGGCTTGCTTAACGATTTGATTGATGCTTTCAAATTCGGGTATAAATTCAGGATTGATTTCCCTGAAGGTTAATGTCCGCATGGCCAGTTCCCATAAGGTTTTTGAGGTCAGTACACCGTCGTAAATCCCGGCACCGCCCAATTTATTTTTTTCTACAAGCAACACGCGCTTTCCAAAGTCAAGGGCACGCATGGCTCCCGCATATCCGCCGGGCCCGCCGCCAATCACTATCAGGTCGTAATGATTTCTATTCTGCATCGGAATTTTCAACGGTGAGTTTTGGCAAAGGGTTTTTGTGCATGGTATCGAACGTATTGCGGTTTTTTAAAATGTCTAATCCCAAAAACAAAGCATTCATAAATGAAGTGTGATTCGAAGCTTTTTTGCCTGCAATACTGAATGCCGGGCCATGATCGGGAGAAGTTCGGATAATGGGGATTCCGGCAGTGAAATTTACCCCTCTGTCGAACGAAAGGGTTTTGAAAGGAATAAGCCCCTGATCGTGATACATTGCCAAAATACCATCATACTTACGGTATTCCCCCGAACCAAAAAATCCGTCGGCTCCGAACGGGCCAAAGATGTAGGAAAACTCATTTTTTAATTTTTCGATCACGGGAATGATGATGTTTTGCTCTTCATTTCCGATGGTGCCGTGATCGCCGGCATGGGGATTCAAACCCAATACGGCAATTTTGGGGCGGTTAATCAGAAAATCGCGCTGAAGAGATCTATAAAAAATTTTAATTTTTTTCTCCAGTTTTTCCGCATTCAGTTTTTCGGCAACCTGAGCAATGGGAGTGTGTTCGGTGGCAAGACCTACCCTCAGGTTTAATTCCTGGTCCACCATCATCATCAGGGTTTCGGTTTGATAAACCCTTTCCAGGCACTCCGTATGTCCTTTGAAAGGGAAATCTTCACCATACATCAATTCTTTGTCAATCGGCCCCGTCAATAAGATGCTGTCTTTCTTTGCTCTAACGGACTCCAAAGCTTTTTTTAATGAAAGAATGGCAAAAGATCGCAGATTTTTGTCGCGGGTGCCGGGTTGAATATTGATTTCCTGGTCGTAGGTAATAAAAACATTCACTTTTTTGGGGTTTATTTGTGATAGATCTTTGGCAGGGAAGAAATTAAAATTTTCCAGTTCAAGATTTTTCTTGAAATACGTGATGACTTTTTGTGAGGAAAATACTACCGGCACGCATATGTCCAGCAATTCCGGTTGACTAATGGTATTCAAAATAATTTCAGGGCCGATTCCATTAAGATCACCTGTGCTGATAAAAACATGAGGTTTGTATGAGTGAGATGTGTTATTTTCCTTCTTTGTATTTTCGTTCATATTTTTCATAAAGTTCAAGCTGTTTGTTTCTTATTTGAATTCGTTTTCCTTGAATGAAAGCCAACACCACTTCAGAAGTTGCCATGTCCAGAATATCGCCTTTTGTTACAAAAAAAGATGCCCATTTGTTTTCCTCCAGTGTTCCTAAATGTTTTTCCATTCCGATAATCTTTGCGGCATTGAACGAAATGCTTTGAAGCGCTTTTTCCTTATCGAGGCCAAAAGCTGCTGCTGTTCCGGCATTATAGGAAAGGTTACGGCTGTTCATGGCTTCCATGTCTCCGTGCATGCTTATGGCAAATAGGATGGAATCCGAATCGAGCATTTTGGGAAGTTGGTAAACATAATGCAAATGATCGTCTTCCCTGTAAGGCAATTGGTGTGTCCTGTTCAAAATAACGGGATATCGAAATTTTTTATATGCAGGCAACACATGCCCGATTTCGGTTGCACCCACCAGTACCGGTTTAGGGATGTTAAAGGTTTGAATAAAATGAATGGCTTCCAGGATATCTTTGGCGTATTCCACATGGATGTAAAGATTTTTGCTGCCGCTCCAAACACCTTTCATGGCTTCAAAGCGGAGGTTCTTTTCAACGGGATTTTTCTCCTGCGCATACGCTTTGGATTCAGCCATGAATTGTTTGAGTTCTTCCATCTCTTTGGAGTAGTTTTTATTGGTTTCGGAAATCAAACCTTCATCGAACGACCAGTTCACCGAAATTAATTTGGGAAAATTGAGGTGAATTCCGTCGTCGGGCTTAACCACGGCATCTTCCCAATTCCATCCATCCAAAGCCATAATAGAGGATTGTCCACTGATAATGCCTCCGCGGGGAGTTACTTGTGTATATAATACTCCATTACAACGAATGGTAGGAACAATTAAATTGTCGGTATTATATGCTATCAGGGCTCTTACATGCGGGTTGTAATTTCCGGTTTCCTGATAGTCGCGTGTAGCCCTCACAGCTTCTGCATCATGAAGCCCCAATACATTATTAAGGTTAATCAGAGCAGGATATACATGCATTCCAGGAAGTGAATACAATGTGTCATATTCATCTTTTTTGATGCGAACCGTAGTGGCATCGGCTACAAGTTTGATAATCCCTTTTTCCACTACGATGATGCTGTTTTCTATTACCTTGCCGTTGCCAATATGTGCCGTGGCATTAAGTAATGCAAATTTTTGCCGTTGCGCATAGGTCAACGCATTCAGGGCAAGAAAAACAAGGATAAAAAATCGTTTCATGTTAGCGTATGTGTTCTAATTCTTCATCGTTTACCCATTCCAGGGAATTACAATGGTACTGGCGTTTCCCTTTTTTTCGGAATGATTTGGGCGATTCATCGCTGCCGCTTTGGAGTATGAATTGAATAATTCTTTGCTTCTCCGATTCTATCCAGTTTCTTTTGTTGTCAATTTGGCTGCGATCATAATATAATACTCCATCTACAAAGGTTTTTTCTGCTTTGGAATAAATGCTCAGCGGAGGGCCCGACCAAATTACTATATCCGCATCCATACCCGGTTTTAACATACCCATGCGATGATTTAACCTCAGCATTTTGGCCGGATTTAAGGTTACTAACTTTAAAGATTGTACCGGGCTTAACCCTCCGTAGCGTATGCTTTTGGCTGCCTCATGGTTCAACCGCCTCGACATTTCGGCATCGTCGGAGTTGATGGCCGTGTTCACACCCACCCGGGTAAGCAGTGCGGCATTGTAGGGGATGGCTTCCATGACTTCGTTTTTATATGCCCACCAATCGGCAAACGAAGATGCATTGGCACCGTGTTTTTTCATTTTATCGGCTACTTTGTATCCTTCCAAAATGTGCGTAAAGGTGTTGACTTTAAATCCCAGGCTGTCGGCCACTTTCATCAGCATGTTGATTTCGCTTTGAACGTAACTGTGGCATGTTATATGCCTTTTGCCTTCCAGGATTTCCCCGAGTGCTTCCATTTCCAGGTCAATCCTGAAATTTTCGGTGATGCCTTTTATTTTTGGCCTGGAATAAAAATCTTTTTTCCTGTTCAGGTATTCTTTGGCACGTATAAAATGGTCGACAAATACTTGTTCAACCCCCATCCGTGTTTGTGGAAAACGCCAGATGGCATGATCACCCCAGTTGCTTTGTTTGACATTTTCGCCTAAGGCAAATTTTATAAAACCAGGTGCATCCTCAATTTTCATGTCCTGAATGTTGCATCCCCAACGATGCTTAATCAGGCCGCTTTGCCCCCCGATGGGGTTGGCAGAACCGTGCAGAAGTTGAACGGCCGTTACACCTCCGGCTAGGTTGCGGAAAATATTGACATCATCAGGGTTTACCACATCTCCCATCCTCACTTCGGCCGTGCTTGCCTGGGTGCCTTCATTTACGCCCCCTTGTAATGCAATATGGCTGTGTTCATCAATAATGCCGGGGGTAACGTGCAATCCGTTGCCTTCAATAACCATAGCATCAGCCGGAACTTGCAGTTTTTTTCCGATTTTGGAAATTTTTTTGTTTTCTATTAAAAGATCATAACCTTCCAGGATACTGTCTGTGTCGTTTGTCCATAAGGTGGCATTTTTAATTAAAACAGTACTTTTTTGATTATCGGCATTGATGAAATTTTTAAAATTTTTCCATCCTTTGTCAAAAGCATCCACGGTGTAACCGTAACTGGAATGCGGATATAACAAATAGGTTGGGGGCAAGGGGACAATGCTGTCTTTTTTAGATTCCTCAGGTTTGGCATTTTCACTTTTTGCTTGAAGTACGGGATACCATGTGGTTTTTCCCTTTTCATCCTGAAGGGCGAGGAAAAGCGGATTTTTGTCGGGCCCTAACTGTAACAATCCGGTAACGTAGTTTTTCTTGTCGGTTGAGAATTGAAAGGAAATGATAGATCCGTTTTCTTTAAAATTCACCGAAACTTTCTGAGTATCAAGTTTTATTTCAAATTTTAGAGTATGATTTTCATAACGGGTAAAAATCTGATACGTTTGGTTTTTAAATGAAAAGGGTATTTGATAAGCCTCAGTCTCCGGTGTTGCAGGATTAAATATATAGGGGGTGCCCTGAATCCAATGATGCAGAATTTTAAATTTTTTGTCACCTAATTTAGTGTTTGCAATGATGATATTGGCCATCATTCCTTTCCTGATATATCCCAGTTCGTTTTCCATACCAATGAATTTGGCCGGTTCTGATGTCAGTGCCTTTATGGCTGCTTCGTGGCTTAATCCGTAATCCATTGCCTTGAACAGATTTTTAAAAAAATCTTCCGATTTATTCAGTCCGAACATAGTCAGGCAAAAGCGCAGGTTCCATTTCTCCAGGATTGCAGGGTTCATAGGGGCCATTTCCCAATGCCGAAGTTCCGGCAGGGAATAATTCAATCCGTCCAATGGGTCTTGTATCAGGGGCTTTTCAGGATATTGAAGAGGTACAATGTATTTTAAATTTAATTCAGCAAGTTCATGTATTCTTTGATATTCATTACCTGAGGTTTTATAAATAAATTCTTTTTTAAATTCTTTGGCAATTTCATAAGCACGAAAAATGTTCCATTTATCATTGGCATCAAAAACCACCGGAAGCAACGAAGATTGATTTATGGCTTCCAGGGATATGTTTTTTTCTTTTTTATCCGATCCAGAATACCATAAAGCATCATAAAAAGTTTGCCGGATAAGCGCGATGGCCCCCGTCAGTGATGAAGGGTATGACTCCGGGGATTTGCCTTTATTGAAAGATATGAACTGTGCGCATTTTTCTTTAATCACGTTCAAATTAGGAATTTGATTGTTAAGAGTGGTCAATACGGAGTATCCTCTGAAAATTCCCTGAGGAATGGAGGATAATACCACACCAAATCCCGATTTTCTGTATTCATTGGCTTTTTCTTCGTTGAACTTGAAGTAATCAAGGGCAAGTTCATGCGGCATAACTGCAGGATTCCATCCAGAGCCGG
The DNA here is from genome assembly GCA_026415195.1 of Bacteroidia bacterium. Classification (GTDB taxonomy): domain Bacteria; phylum Bacteroidota; class Bacteroidia; order B-17B0; family Aurantibacillaceae; genus JAOAHO01. The sequence continues at coordinate 79,534 of JAOAHO010000001.1, forward strand.
GCTTAATAGGCCATTTTTCGGGAAATTCAATCATTTGAAATGAAAATAAATCGATGAAAGAAGGATAGGCAACACAACCTTTCAGTTCAATTTTTATGGCATGAGGAGGAATGTTTATTTGTGTTCCGCAATCTGTTATTTTACCGTCTTTGATTAGAATGGTGGCATTTTTTAGAACATTTTTCTCGTCCTGGTAAACTTCCAGTCCGGTCAGGGCATATAGCGTGTGACGGTTGTCGGGCGCCCCGTTATGGGGAAAAGTAACCGTTTGTGAATAAAGTAATTCAAAAACGAAAAAGTAAAAAAATATGTAAACAATTTTTTTTATCATAAATTCAATTTTTAAAACCTCCTGCGCCTTCTTGAAGTTCCGCCTAACCCCAAAACTCCAAGTAATCCGCGTGTTACTTCCCTTACGATGGTGGTGGTTACCGACGATTTCAGTATTTTTTCAAAAGTACCCGGGCCGCTTTTGGCAGTTTTCTTGGGGGCTTCTTCTTTTACTTCCTCTTTTTCATCTTCTTCATTCTCTTTTTTCAACTTGTTTTGAAGTATTTCATAAGCGCTTTCCCTGTCCACCAATTGACCATATTTCTTACTCAAATTAGACGAATTTAATGCTTCCTGAAGTTCGGCCGGAGAGATAACATCCATTCGGGTTTTGGGCGCTTTCATTACCGTATGGATGGGAGGCAGCGGCATTCCTTTTTCATCCAAGCCGCAAACGATGGCTTCGCCAATACCAACGGAAGTAAGTAATTCGGAAATGTTGTAAATGTCGGAGGGTGGAAAATTGTCGGCCATGGCTTTGATGGCTTTTCTGTCTTTCTCGGTAAATGCTCGAAGGGCGTGTTGGATTTTTAATCCTAACTGACCCAGGATTTCATCAGGAATATCGGTGGGATTTTGCGTAATAAAATATAATCCGATGCCTTTTGACCTTATGAGGCGGGCCATCATTTGAAGTTGTTCCATCAATACCTTGGAAGCATTTTCGAAAATTAAATGCGCTTCGTCTATAAAAATACACAAGAGCGGCTTATCGGCATCTCCGCGCTCCGGAAAAGTTTGGTAAATTTCAGCCATCAGGCAAAGCATGAAAGTGGAAAAAAGTTTGGGCTTATTTTGCATGTCGGAAAGGCGTATGACGCTGCACATGCCTTTCCCTTCGGAATTCACCTGAACTAAATCCTGCACATCAAAGCTGGGTTCTCCGAACAACACATTGCCTCCTTGTTGCTCCAGTTCCAGCAAAGCCCTCAAGATGGCGCTGATACTGGAAGAGGTAATTAAACCGTATTGGTTTTTTATTTCTTTGTTTACTTCCGGTTCCTGAATGTGCTTACACAATTCCTGAAGGTCTTTTATGTCCAGTATGGGCAGGTTTTTGTCGTCGGCATATTTGAATATCACCTGCAAAACACCTTCCTGAATATCGGTAAGTCCTAAAATCCTGGAAAGCAATAAGGGGCCGAATTCGGAAAGGGTTGCCCGCATGGGAATTCCTTCTTTACCCGACAAAGAATAATAGGTGACGGGCAGTTGAACGGCATTCCATTCCATTTTCAAAGCCTCATGCCGCTTTGAAATAAAATCTTTTTTTTCTCCGGGCCTTCCGATCCCGCTCAAATCGCCTTTAATGTCCATCATCAGGCAACTTACTCCGGCAAGTGAAAGTTCCTCGGCCAGCAGCTGCAAAGTTTTGGTTTTTCCGGTACCTGTAGCGCCGGCAATCACGCCGTGCCTGTTCATCATCAAAAGCGGTATGCTTACGGGAAAGTCGGCAATAATATTATTTCCGACTTTTGCCGCCCCAAGTGTAATGGCCTTACCTATAAATTCAAAGCGGTTTTTGTGATACAATAATTTTTTTTCCATTAACCTTATCTTTTTTGAAAATATAATAGCCGGTACCTATCAAAGTCATGCACAACAACAATGCTCCCGATTGATGCAACACCCCCATGTAAACCGGAACATTTTCTACGAGGGTGTAAACCCCCAAAAGCAATTGCAATACTACGGCATATAACATCAGTGTAATCCAAATATATATTTTATTTTGCTTCGGAAGGTTTTTTGTTTGTGAGGCAAGAATGATAATGCACATTAAAACTAAAAAACCCAGCCAGCGGTGAATAAATTGAATTCCTGCCGCATTTTCAAAAAAATTTTTAAAATGATTGTCATATCGAAATATGGCAAAGTCAGGGAACCACGTTTCTCCCATTTTTGGCCAGGTATTAAATATATTGCCCGGTCTGACTTTAGAATTGTTGCCTTCCACAAAGCCAGCCGTGAAAGCACCGAAAATTACCTGTACAATAAAGAGGGTAAGTGTTAAAATATAAACAATTTTTATTTTTTTAATATTTGTTATATTATGTGAAAGGCAATTGTGTTGTGGAATATTTACTTCATCCAAATAAAATATAAAGGTCAGGCTGAATAACATGAAAGCACTTATGAGGTGAATGGCCAATCTGTAGTGGCTGACTGCTGGTTTATCAGACAAACCGCTTTTTACCATCCACCACCCAATCAAACCTTGTAATAATCCCAGTAAAAATAAAAAAATAAATTTTTTGTAGTGATTTTGATTCAGCTTTTTTTTAATTAAAAAATAAAAAAATCCAGAAATGAACACCAATCCTATAAACCTTCCAAGCATTCGATGCAGATATTCCCAAAAGTAAATGGATTTAAAATCTTCAATTTCCATAAAATAATTCACTTTTCTGTATTCGGGCGATTGTTTATAAAGTTCGAAAAGCGCTTGCCAATCATTTTGATTTAGCGGAGGAAAAGAACCGAATAACGACCAATTGGTTATGGACAGCCCGGAATGCGTCAGGCGGGTGATACATCCCACCACCAGCATTACGTAGATCAGAATGCATCCGGTTATTAACCAGTTTTTGATAGTCATTTTTAACGGACAAATATCAATAAGAATATCTTTCAAAAAAAATTTAATTAAATTGTTTGGAATTCTGAATTTATTTGTAATTTTGCCGTCCCTATTTTTGGAAAAAAACTGCAATTAAAAAAATAAAATGCCTACTATTGAGCAACTGATAAGAAAAGGAAGGGCACAAGTGCCCTCAAAGAGCAAGTCGGCAGCGTTACATTCCTGTCCGCAGCGCAGGGGAGTATGTACGAAAGTTTACACCACTACTCCTAAAAAGCCCAATTCGGCTATGAGAAAAGTTGCTAAAGTACGCCTTACTAACAAGGAAGAGGTAATTGCTTATATTCCGGGTGAAGGCCATAATCTTCAGGAACATTCCATAGTTTTGGTGCGTGGCGGACGTGTGAAAGATCTTCCCGGTGTTCGCTATCATATTGTCAGGGGGGCTTTGGATACGGCCGGCGTAGATGGAAGAAAACAACAACGTTCGAAATATGGTACTAAGCGTCCAAAACCGGGAGCAGCAGCCCCCGCAAAAGGCGCTAAAAAATAATATTATATGAGAAAAGGCAGAGCAAAGCGAAGAATTATCCTTCCAGATCCAATCTACCATGATGAAATGGTGGCAAGGTTCATTAATAATCTCATGAAGAGAGGAAAGAAAAACCTTGCTACAAAAATTTTTCATGAATCATTGGGAATAATTGCCAAAAAAACTAATGAAGACGGACTTGAAGTGTGGAAAAAAGCCCTTGCCAACGTTACTCCTCAGGTAGAGGTTCGTTCCAGAAGGGTTGGAGGGGCAACATATCAGATACCTTCCGAGATCCGTCCTGAGCGTAAAACTTCTTTGGCCATGAAATGGCTTATCACTTTTGCCCGCCAACGTAATGAAAAGTCCATGGCCGAGAAATTAGCTGCTGAGATTATTGCCGCATCCAAGGAAGAAGGTGCCGCATTTAAAAAGAAAGAAGATACTCATAAAATGGCGGAAGCCAATAAAGCATTCTCACACTTTAGATTTTAATCCATGAGCGACCTCAGATTTACCAGAAATATCGGAATAGCTGCCCATATCGATGCCGGTAAAACCACCACTACCGAGCGAATTCTTTACTATACCGGTGTTAACCATAAAATTGGTGAGGTGCACGACGGAGCTGCCACCATGGACTGGATGGTGCAGGAACAGGAACGCGGAATCACCATAACTTCTGCAGCAACCACATGCTACTGGAATTATCGTGGTAACAAATATAAAATCAACATCATTGATACTCCCGGTCACGTGGATTTTACTGTGGAAGTGAACAGGTCACTCAGGGTCCTGGATGGTCTTGTTTTCCTTTTTTCAGCTGTGGACGGAGTTGAGCCTCAGTCCGAGACAAACTGGCGTTTGGCCGACGGTTATAATGTGAACCGCATCGGATTTGTCAATAAAATGGACCGCCAGGGTGCCGATTTCCTCAATGTTGTAAAGCAGGTAAAAGAAATTTTGGGAGGGAATGCCGTGCCCCTTCAATTGCCCATAGGTGCAGAAGATAATTTTAAGGGAGTTGTTGATTTGATCAACTTCCGTGGAATGATATGGAACGAACACGATAAAGGAATGACCTATGAAGTTGTTCCCATTCCCGATGACATGAAAGAAGAAGCCCTGCATTGGAGGGAAAAAATGCTTGAAGCCGTGGCAGAATTTGACGACTCGCTAATGGAGAAATTCTTCGAAAACCCCGCTTCCATTACCGAGCGTGAAGTGTTAGATGCATTGAGGAAAGCATGTATCGCCAATAAAATCGTACCCATGTTGTGCGGTTCTGCTTTCAAAAATAAAGGCGTTCAAACCATGTTGGACATTGTTTGTGAATTGTTGCCATCGCCTTTGGATAAAGACAATGTCAGAGGAAAAAATCCCCAAACCGGTGAAGAGGTTGTCAGAAAACCTGATGCCAAAGAACCGTTCACCGCTTTGGCTTTCAAAATTGCTACTGATCCTTTCGTAGGAAGGCTTTGTTATTTTCGTTGCTATTCAGGAAGGTTGGAGTCGGGTTCCTATGTTTTAAATACGCGTTCCGGAAATAAAGAAAGAATCTCCCGCATTTTCCAAATGCATGCCAACAAGCAAAATCCAATTGATTTTATTGAAGCTGGAGATATCGGTGCAGCCGTAGGTTTTAAAGATATCAAGACAGGTGACACCCTGTGTGCTGAAAATGCACCTATAGTCTTGGAGTCCATGAAATTCCCGGAACCCGTAATCGGTTTGGCTATTGAACCTAAAACCCAGGCCGACCTCGACAAACTGGGAATGGCACTTTCAAAATTAGCTGAAGAAGACCCCACATTTCGTGTTAAAACCGATGAAGAATCAGGACAGACAATAATCTCCGGTATGGGAGAATTGCACTTGGAAATCATTATTGACCGATTGAAGCGTGAATTCAAAGTGGAAGTAAACCAAGGTGCCCCCCAGGTTAACTACAAAGAAGCCCTCACTGCTTATGCCCAACACCGTGAACTTTACAAGAAACAAACCGGTGGTCGTGGTAAATATGCTGATATTTTTGTGGAATTAGGTCCGGTCGATCCCGGATTTGAAGGTGATTTACAATTCATCAACGAAATTACTGGTGGAAATATTCCTAAGGAATTCATTCCAGCTGTTGAGAAGGGATTTAGGGCATCCCTTGCCAACGGTGTGTTGGCAGGGTACCCTGTAATGAATTTGAAAGTAAGGTTAATAGATGGTTCATACCATTCCGTTGACTCAGACTCTCTTTCATTTGAAATTTGTGCCAGAAATGCATTCCGCGAGGCCCTTCACAAATGTAAACCCGTATTGATGGAGCCCATCATGAAGGTGGAAGTCATCACTCCGGAACAAAATATGGGTGATGTGGTGGGCGACTTGAATCGCCGTCGTGGCCAAATTGAAGGTATGGACAGCAAGGGTAATTCTCAGGTGGTTAAAGCCAAAGTTCCTTTGGCTGAAATGTTTGGTTATGTAACCCAACTTCGTACGCTTACATCCGGCCGTGCAACATCCACAATGGAATTCTCGCATTATGCAGAGGTTCCGGCAAATCTGGCAGCCGATGTAATTGCCAAGGCTAAGGGTAAAACTGAAAAAGTTTAAACGTTCTTTTTATGAATCAGAGAATACGTATCAAACTAAAATCATTTGACCACAATCTGGTGGACAAATCAGCGGATAAAATAGTTAAATCCGTAAAGAATACGGGTGCCATTGTAAATGGCCCCATTCCGTTACCTACGGAAAAGAAAATCTTTACGGTTCTTAAATCTCCGCATGTCAACAAAAAGGCCAGGAACCAATATCAATTCTGCACTTATAAACGCTTGATTGATATTTACAGTTCCTCATCTAAAACAGTGGATGCGTTGATGAAAATGGAACTTCCCAGCGGAGTGGAAGTAGAAATAAAAGTTTAAAGAACCCAAAATAAACGTCAAACAATATGTCAGGAATTATTGGTAGAAAGTTAGGAATGACCAGCATCTTTGACTCCAACGGCAAATATGTTGCCTGTACAGTCATTGAGGCTGGTCCTTGTGTGGTAACTCAAGTAAAAACCAAAGAAAAAGACGGTTATGATGCCCTTCAGTTGGCTTTCGATGATAAAAAAGAAAAAAATACTCCCGCGGCCATGATGGGCCATTTTAAAAAGGCCAATACCACCCCGAAAAGGAAATTGGTGGAATTTAAATTCGATGAGCAAAAGAATCTTGGGGATATTATTAAAGTAGATATTTTTCAGGAAGGTGAGTATGTTGATGTAAGTGGAATCTCAAAAGGTAAGGGATTTCAGGGGGTTGTGAAAAGGCATGGATTTAGTGGTGTTGGCCATGGCAATAAATCTCACGGTCAGCACGACCGCGAACGTGCTCCCGGTTCATTGGGCGGTTCATCCGATCCCTCACGCGTGCTTAAAGGAATGAGAATGGGAGGACGTATGGGGGGAGAAAAAAAGAAAATCCAAAACCTGGAAGTTTTGAAAATTTTGCCCGAGAAAAATGTGATCCTTGTTAAAGGTTCAGTTCCGGGAGCAAAAGGAAGTTATGTAATTATTGAAAAGTAATTATTATGGCAAGCATTAAAGTTTTAAACTTAAACGGAAAAGAAACTTCAAAAGAAGTCGATTTGCCCGAATCGGTTTTTGGAATTGAACCCAATGATCATTGCATATATTTGGATGTGAAAGCCATCTTGGCAAACAAACGCCAGGGAACGCATAAAACCAAAGAAAGGGCTGAAGTAAACAGAACTACAAAAAAGTTCAAACGACAAAAAGGAACGGGTGGAGCAAGGGCCGGTTCCATGAAATCACCCTTATTCATAGGTGGTGGCACCGTGTTTGGCCCAAAGCCGCGTGATTATTCCATGAAAATCAACAAAAAGGTAAAGCAGTTGGCAAGAAAATCAGTGCTGACTTACAAGGCCAGGGAAAATAAAATAACGGTTTTGGAAAATTTTACTTTCGACAAACCTAGAACAAAAAATTTTGTAGAGTTGCTTAAAAACATTGGATTGGATACTCACAAAACGCTTTTTATTCTACCTGATTCCGATAAAAATATTTACCTGTCTGCAAGAAATATTCCCAAAACCAACGTTTTACCTGCTCAGGACATTAATACTTATGATATTTTAAATGCCGATTCGCTGGTTATTGTTGAGAGTGCGATAGAAAAAATAGAAAAACTTTTAAATAATTAAAACATGGAACTTATCATCAGGCCTATTATTACGGAAAAGATGACACGTCAAGCCGAAAAACTTGGCCAATATGGCTTCGTGGTCGATCGCCGTGCCAACAAATATCAAATCAAAAACGCCATTGAAAAACTTTACAATGTAAAGGTTCAATCGGTGAATACCCAACAGTATGTGGGTAAAATTAAAATGAGAAACACAAAAAACGGTTTGAATTTCGGCAGGGTGAATCGAATCAAAAAAGCCATTGTAACCTTGAAGGAAGGTTATAAAATTGATGTTTTTGCTAATATTTAATTTTAAAAAATATGGGATTAAAGAAATTCAGACCGTTAACACCATCGCTTAGGTTCAAGCAGATTTCCGATTTCACTGACATCACCACAAGTGAACCGGAAAAATCATTATTGGTTCCTTACAGGAAAAGCGGAGGCCGTAACAATCAGGGCAAGATGACCATGCGGTATATTGGTGGAGGACATAAAAAGCTTTACCGCATAATTGATTTCAAGCGTGATAAAGAAAATATTGAAGGAACAGTAAAAACGATTGAATACGATCCGAACCGTTCTGCAAGGATAGCTTTGGTTGTTTATAAAGACGGAGAAAAGAGATATATCATAGCCCCACAGGGTATTAAAGTAGGGGACAAGGTAATGTCCGGTAAAAAAGCTCTGCCTGAAATTGGTCATGCCATGTATCTTTCCGACATTCCAATTGGTTCCATCATTCATAACATTGAATTGCATCCCGGTAAGGGGGGAGCCTTGGCAAGGTCGGCAGGAACCTATGCCCAATTAACTTCACGGGAAGGAAAATACGCCGTAATCAAATTACCCTCAGGAGAGCAAAGGTTAGTGTTGGTAACCTGTAAAGCTACCATTGGTGCGGTCTCTAATCCCGATCATAATCTTGAAGTTCACGGTAAAGCCGGCAGAAAAAGATGGTTAGGGATCAGGCCGCGTACGCGTGGTGTTGCCATGAACCCCGTTGATCATCCGATGGGCGGAGGTGAAGGAAGGGCTTCCGGCGGGCATCCGCGCTCACGAAAGGGTATACCTGCTAAAGGATACAAAACTCGGAATCCGAAAAAAGCTACCTCCAAATATATTTTGGAGAGAAGGAAATAATAATTGGTTTAATGGTTCCAAAAAATGGAATTCACAACTAATATTTGAATTATGGCAAGATCACTGAAAAAAGGCCCTTTCATCGATTACAAATTGATGAAAAAGGTTGAGAAGATGAACGAAACAGGAAAAAAGTCCGTAATAAAAACCTGGGCCCGCAGGTCCACCATACCCCCTGAATTTGTGGGGCACACTTTTGCCGTGCATAACGGCAATAAATTTATTCCTGTTTATGTTACAGAAAATATGGTGGGGCATAAGTTAGGGGAATTTGCACCCACACGGACTTTCAAAGGACACGCTGGTCACAATAAAAAATAACAGGTTATGCCAAGAAGGAAAGAATTAGTTGCAAAAGCAAGGAAAGAAGCCAGAAAAACCCAATATTTCGCTAAACTGAGGAACTGCCCTTCTTCACCTTTAAAGATGAATCAGGCAGCGGCTCTTATTCGTGGTGTAGAGGTATCAAAGGCTTTGAATATATTACGCCTTACTCCAAGGGATGCTGCCAAAAAATTAGAAAAACTCCTGAAGTCTGCCATTGCCAATTATGAAGCCAAAACCAATTCAAGAGCAGATGAAAATTCCTTGTATGTTAAAGAAGTTAAGGTGGATTCCGGTTTTCAACTCAAAAGGCTCAGGACGGCACCCCAAGGGCGTGGCTACAGGATTCGTAAAAGAAGTAACCATGTTACACTTATTTTAGGTACTAAATAATACTGAAATAAAATGGGACAGAAATCAAATCCGATTGAATTAAGGGTTGGCATCATCAAAGGATGGGAGTCCAACTGGTTTGGAGGCAATGATTTTTCAGATAAAATCGTTGAGGACTATAAAATTAGGAATTATATTAATGCTCGTTTTCCCCGCGGCACCGTTACCGGAGTGGTGATAGAAAGGACCATGAAATTTATTACGGTAACCATTAAAACTCCCCGCCCGGGCTTTATAATTGGTAAGGAAGGTAAAGAAGTGGACAAGCTTAAGGAAGAACTCAAAAAGCTTTGTAAGAAAGACGTTCAGATAAACATATATGATATTAAAAGACCGGAATTGGATGCCCGTTGGGTGGCTGACAGTATTGCACGTCAGATTGAAGGCCGTATATCCTATCGCCGTGCTACAAAAATGGCAATTGCCAGCGCCATGCGATTGGGGGCCGAGGGTATAAAAGTTAAAGTAAGCGGTCGTTTGGCAGGAGCGGAAATTGCCAGAAGTGAAGGGTATAAAGAAGGCAGAATCCCTCTGCATACTTTACGTGCCGACATAGATTATGCCGTTGCCGAAGCCCACACTTCTTACGGAAGAATAGGCGTTAAAGTTTGGATTTGCAAAGGAGAAATTTTCGGTAAGCCCGATCTTAACCCATTATCCGGTATGAAGGATAAAAAAGAAGAAAAAGGCAGATCCGGCAAAAAAAGGAATAATAAATAATTTTAAAAACACTAAAACGATGCTACAACCTAAAAGGACAAAATACAGGAAGTCGCAAAAAATGAGGGTCAAGGGGATCACCAAAAGGGGCGATCAGCTTGCCTTTGGTTCCTTTGGCATAAAATCATTGCAAGCTTCCCGTATCACGGCCCGCCAAATAGAAGCGGCACGTGTAGCTATCACACGTTACATGAAAAGGGAAGGACAGGTGTGGATCAGAATATTTCCCGACAGACCCGTAACCAAAAAGCCTGCAGAAGTACGTATGGGTAAAGGTAAAGGAAATCCCGAATTTTGGGTAGCTCGTGTTCAACCCGGAAGGATACTCTTTGAAGTGGAAGGAGTTCCGATTGAAGTGGCTAAAGAAGGTTTGAGGCTTGCTGCTCAAAAACTACCCGTCACCACCAAATTTGTAGTTAGAAGAGATTACGGAACTGAAATTTAATTACCTATGAAAAAAGAGGATTTTAAAGGTTTGAGCGACAAAGAACTCCTTGAAAAAATTAAAATGGAGAAAGAACAACTTTTGAAAACGAAAATGAATCATAAAATTTCTCCTATTGATAATCCTGCTTCCATCAGAATCGCAAGAAGAAATATCGCTCGTATGCTTACTGAACTCTCGAACAGAAAAAAGAAATAAACCATGGAAAGGAATTCAAGAAAAGTTAAAATTGGTGTCGTTACCAGTAATAAAATGAACAAAAGCATCGTGGTTTCTGTGATGCGTAAGGTAAAAGACAAGAAATACGGAAAATTCGTGAATAAAACCAGCAAGTTTATGGCTCATGATGAGAAAAATGAATGCGGAATCGGCGATTTGGTTAAAATCATGGAGACCCGTCCGCTTTCAAAAAATAAATGCTGGAGGTTAGTGGAAATTATTGAAAAAGCCAAATAATTTATCCTATGATACAGAACGAATCCAGGTTGGTTGTGGCAGACAATAGCGGCGCACGTGAGGTTTTGGTTATTAAAGTTCTGGGTGGTACGCGCAGAAGGTATGCGGGTGTAGGTGATAAGGTAGTCGTAACCGTAAAGGATGCCATTCCTCAAGGAAACATTAAAAAAGGAACGGTAAGTAAGGCCGTTATTGTCCGAACTAAAAAGGAAATCAGAAGGCCCGATGGTTCCTACATACGATTTGATGACAATGCCGTGGTTCTTCTTACTAATCAGGATGAACTGAGGGGGACCCGCGTATTTGGACCTGTGGCCAGGGAACTTCGTGATAAGCAGTTCATGAAAATCATATCATTGGCTCCTGAAGTGTTATAATAATAATAAAGCTTATGGGAAAAATTAAAATTAAACTAAAAAAAGGCGATTTGGTAAGAGTTATTTCCGGAGATGATAAAGGAAAAGAGGGCAAGATTTTAAAAATTGATACTAAAAAATATCGTGCCATCGTGGAGGGAATAAATCTTGTTACCAAAAGCGAAAAACCTAATGCCAAAAACACCAAAGGAGGATTGGTTAAAAAAGAAGCCCCTATTCACATTTCCAATCTGATGTATGTGGAAGACGGCAAAACGGTCAGGATTGGAAGAAGGGAAGAAAACGGAAAACTGGTGAGGTATTCAAAAAAATCAAATAAAGTTCTTGACTAAAATATGGAAACAACATACATACCCACACTTAAGAAAAAGTACAGAGAAGAAATTGTACCTGCATTGATGAAGAAAATGGGCTATAAATCGGTAATGCAGGTTCCAAGGTTAGAAAAAATTTGTCTTAATCAAGGTGTAGGCGATGCCGTAGCAGATAAAAAACTTATAGAACAGGCAGTTAAAGAAATGACCCTGATTGCCGGGCAGAAAGCCGTACCAACATATTCCACAAAAGATATTTCAAATTTCAAACTTCGCAAAGGAGTGGCCATTGGTGTTCGTGTTACATTACGGGGAAACAGAATGTATGAATTTCTGGAACGGCTTATTGCTGCAGCATTGCCTCGTATCAGGGATTTTAAAGGGGTTAGCGACAAAGGATTTGACGGAAGAGGAAATTATACGCTCGGTATTCCGGAACAAATTATTTTTCCTGAAATCGATATTGATAAAATCAGTAAAATCAATGGAATGGACATTACCTTTGTAACCTCAGCCAATAATGACAAGGAAGCTTTTGAATTACTTTCGGAATTTGGTTTACCATTTAAAAGAAAATAAGCATGGCAAAAGAATCAATGAAAGCCCGCGAAGTAAAAAGGGCAAAACTGATAAAAAAGTACGCGGAAAAGCGTGATCGCCTGAAAAAGGAAGGTAAATGGGATGAAATTCAACTGTTACCAAGGAATTCTTCCCCAGTCAGGGCAAGGAACCGTTGTAAGCTCACGGGTAGACCCCGCGGCTATATGAGGATTTTCGGAATTTCACGCGTAACATTCCGTGAATTGGCCAGATTTGGAATAATTCCGGGAATAACCAAAGCAAGTTGGTAATTTAATTTTGTTGTTAATGATATTATTACTAAATTTGCGCCCCTAAAAAATTGTATTATATAATTACCTTCTTTTGTGGGAGGTAACATATAATAAAAAATAAAAAAATATGGACACAATAGGAGATTTTTTGACACGCATTCGTAATGCTGTTCGTTCCCAGCACCGTGTGGTGGAAGTTCCGGGTTCCAAGATAAAAAAGGAAATTGCCCGAATTCTCTATGAAAAGGGCTATATCCTTAATTATAAATACGAAACCAATGAAAAAGGTCAAAGCACCCTTAAAATAGCTTTGAAATATGATCCAAGGACCATGGAACCTGCCATTCAAAACCTTAAAAGAGTTTCAACACCGGGTTTGCGTAAATACACCAAAGTGAATAATATGCCCAGGGTAATGAATGGTCTTGGAATTGCCATTCTTTCCACCCCTAAGGGTGTGATTACAGATAAAGAAGCCCGCCAATTGAATGTTGGCGGTGAAATTCTCTGTTATGTTTCATAATTATAAATTCAAAGAATTATGTCAAGGATAGGAAAATTACCGGTGCTGTTACCCAAAGGGGTGGAAGCAACCATTAATTCCAATATATTAACCGTTAAGGGACCTAAAGGTACCCTTACCCGTACATTTCATCCTGACATGCAAATATTATTGGAAGATGGAAAAATCCTAGTTAAGCGCCCCACCGACCAGAAAAGACATAAGGCACTTCATGGATTAACCCGTGCCCTTATCAATAATATGATCAAAGGAGTTTCGGAGGGGTTCAGAACTGAACAGGAATTGGTTGGTGTGGGATATCGTGCTAACCTTAAAGGTCAATTATTGGAACTTTCGTTAGGATATTCTCATAACATTGTTTTTGAATTACCAAAAGAAATTAAAGCATCCACCACGGCTGAAAAAGGACAAAATCCCACCATCATTATGGAATGTGCCGATAATGAACTTCTGGGAATGGTGGCTGCCAAAATACGCAGTTTGCGTAAGCCGGAACCCTACAAAGGTAAAGGTATTAAGTTTGTAGGAGAAATTCTGAGAAGAAAAGCAGGCAAATCAGCATCTAAAAAATAATAAAAGCTATGGCATTATCACGTTTGGAAAGAAGGTTAAAACTTAAAAAAAGCATTGCTAAAAAATTAAAATCTACTACCCGTAAGCACCGTCTGGTAGTATACAGAAGCAACAAAGAAATTTATGCCCAAATTTGTGAAGGCAAAAAAACCTTATTTTCTGTTTCTTCACTTTCCAAAGAATTTGCTAATCTTAAAGGTACCAAAACCGAAATCGCTTCTGAAGTTGGAAAAGCCATTGCATCCAAAGCCCTCGGTCAGGGGATTAAAGAAGTTTATTTCGACAGAAACGGATTTTTATATCATGGCCGAGTTAAGGCATTGGCTGATGGTGCACGTCAGAATGGTTTAATTTTTTAATCTTTCATCATGAACAAAAGATATAACAGAGTAAGAGCCACCGACATTGAACTGAAGGATCGCCTTGTTGCTGTTAACAGGGTTACAAAAGTTACGAAAGGAGGCCGTCATTTCAGTTTTGCTGCCATTGTGGTGGTGGGGAATGAAAATGGCGTAATTGGCCAGGGTCTTGGTAAAGCCAATGAAGTGGCTGATGCCATAGCCAAAGGCATTGAAGATGCAAAGAAAAACTTAATCAAAGTACCAGTGATGAAGGGCACCATACCTCATGAGCAAGAAGGTAAATTTGGCGGTGCCAGGGTATTTTTAAAGCCGGCTGCCCCAGGTACAGGTGTAATTGCAGGAGGCGCAATGCGTGCGGTGTTAGAAAGCGTGGGAGTTAAAAACATTCTAGCTAAATCGAAAGGAAGTTCAAATCCTCACAATGTAGTTAAAGCCACGATTGATGCCCTCACAAAAATGCGCGATCCCATTTCCGTTGCAAAGCAGCGTGGCATATCTCTGGAAAAAGTATTTAACGGATAATAGAATAAAGCCATGTCGAAAGTGAAAATTACTTTGATAAAAAGCAGGATAAGAAAAAGCAAGGAAGTATTGGCCAACCTTGATGCTCTGGGATTAAAAAAAATCAACCAAAGCATAATTAAAGAACTTAATCCTGCCATAGAAGGTATGATTAAAAGGACAAAACACTTAATTAAAGTTGAGAATTTATGAATTTAAGTAGTTTAAAACCCGCCAAGGGTTCGGTAAAAAATAATTTTCGCCGCGGTCGTGGTCAAGGTTCCGGAGCAGGTGGAACAGCCAGCCGTGGACACAAAGGGAACAAATCCCGTTCCGGATACCGTCTGAAAAGAGGATTTGAAGGCGGACAGATGCCGCTTCAAAGAAGGTTGCCTAAATTCGGTTTCAAAAGTCTGAACAGAACCGAATACAGAACCATTAATCTTTTTTTGATTAATTCCTTAATGGAAAAACACAACATTAAGGAATTTAATCCTTCTGTATTTGTAGAACACGGCCTTGCTTCCAAAAAAGACAACATTAAAATTCTTGCTAAAGGAAAGCTAAATTCAGCATGTACCATTAAAGCTCATGCCTTCTCAAAATCGGCAAAAAATGAAATTGAAGCTATCGGTGGGAAGGCAGAACTGATTTAATATGAAAAGATTTTTAGATACTATAAAGAATATTTGGTCAATTGAAGAGTTACGGCAGCGTATCTTATACACTTTGGGCTTTATTATGGTTTATCGATTGGGTTCATTCGTAGTATTGCCCGGTGTGGATACTGCCGTACTCGAGCAAATGACGAACAGTAACGATCAACGTGGCCTGGTTGGATTGATTAATATGTTTGCAGGAGGGGCCTTTCTTCGAGCTTCCATTTTTGGCCTCGGAATAATGCCCTATATTACTGCTTCCATTATAATTCAATTACTCACCATGGCTGTTCCTTTTTTCCAAAAACTTCAAAAAGAAGGGGAGAGTGGAAGAAAGAAAATCAATCAATATACACGTCTTTTAACAATCGGGGTAACTGCTGTTCAGGCTCCGGGTTATTTGGCCTCATTAAAGGCTACAGCACCCAATGCTTTCCTGGATAACTCAACTTTTTGGTGGTTCCAGTCGATACTGATCTTAGTGACGGGCACCATGTTTATCATGTGGCTTGGTGAAAGAATTACGGACCGCGGACTGGGTAACGGAATTTCTCTCATTATCATGATTGGTATTATTGCACGATTACCTTTTGCTTTTCTTACTGAAGTGAATTCACGCTTAACCGGAAGCGGAGGACTTATTGTATTCCTTGTAGAAATTGTTTTCCTGGTAATGGTGGTTATTGCTTCCATTCTTTTGGTTCAAGGAACTAGGAGGATTCCCGTTCAGTTCGCTAAAAAAATCATTGGGAATAAGCAATATGGCGGAGTTCGTCAGTATTTACCCTTGAAAGTGAATGCTGCCGGTGTGATGCCTATCATTTTTGCCCAGGCTATTATGTTCATTCCGTCTGCCATTGCAGGATATACCAATCTGAGCGGAGGTATTTTCAATGAACGTTACGGTTTTTGGTATAATTTTATTTTTGCTATTTTGATTGTCGTTTTTACTTATTTCTATACGGCCATTATGGTTAATCCGACCATGTTGGCAGATGAAATGAAGCGAAATGGAGGATTTATTCCCGGTGTTCCTGCCGGTAAAAAAACAGCCGAGTTCATCGATAAGGTGATGAACAGAATTACCTTGCCCGGTTCATTGTTTTTGGCATTTGTGGCCATAATGCCTGCTATAGCCCAAAAAATAGGAGTAAACAGTGCATTTGCTGATTTCTATGGAGGAACTTCATTATTGATCTTGGTGGGGGTGGTATTGGATACTTTACAGCAAATCGAAACTTATTTGTTAAATCGTCATTATGACGGACTGATGAAATCGGGCAGGATAAAAGGAAGGAGTTCAGGGGCCATGATGATGCAACAAGCTTAAATGTTCGTATGGCAAAGCAAAGCAACATAGAGGTTGATGGAATTATAAAAGAGGCACTGAGCAATGCCATGTTCAGAGTGGAGCTTGAAAACGGCCATATCGTTACGGCTCATATTTCCGGAAAAATGCGGATGAATTACATTAAAATTCTTCCCGGCGATAAAGTTAAAATGGAAATGAGCCCTTATGATTTGACCAAAGCAAGAATAATCATGCGTTATAAATAATAACATTATGAAAGTAAGAGCATCCATAAAGAAAAGAAGCGAAAACTGCAAAATCGTACGCAGGAAAGGAAAGCTTTATGTAATAAACAAATTGAACCCTAAATTCAAACAAAGACAAAAATAATCTTATGGCACGTATAGCGGGCATAGATCTACCTAAAAACAAAAGAGGCGTTATCGGCCTTACTTATATTTACGGAATCGGGCGCAGTACCGCAGCTAAAATTCTGAATGAATGTGGTATTTTCCCCGATAAAAAAGTTTCGGAATGGACAGATGCCGAACAAGCAGCCATTCGTAAATATATTAACGAAAACATTAAAGTAGAAGGTGCGCTCAGGTCAGAAATCCAATTGAATATCAAGCGCTTGGTAGATATTAACTGTTATCGTGGCATTCGTCACCGTACGGGGTTGCCGGTCAGGGGTCAAAGAACCAAGACCAATGCTCGTACACGTAAAGGAAAACGTAAAACCATTGCGAATAAGAAAATGGCTACCAAATAATTACGTATTATTATGGCAAAGCAAACATCAAATAGTTCTTCTGCAACTGCTACTAAGGCACAAAAAAAGAAAAATGTTAAAGTAGATATTGCGGGTCATGCTTACATTAATGCTACTTTTAACAATATCATAATTTCTCTAACCAATCCTCAGGGGCAAGTCATTTCTTGGTCGAGTGCCGGGAAAATGGGCTTCAGGGGGTCAAAGAAAAATACACCTTACGCGGCCCAGCTTGCAGCCACTGACGCTGCCAAAGTGGCTTATGATCTTGGTTTAAGGAAAGTGAAAGTTTTTGTTAAAGGACCCGGTGCCGGAAGAGAAAGTGCCATACGAAGCATAGGAGCAGTGGGCATAGAAGTAACGGAAATTGTGGATGTCACTCCAATCCCTCACAACGGATGCCGACCCCCAAAAAAGAGAAGAGTATAATTCGCCAGCTTCTGCCCATGCAGAAGTTTGGAGTTACAATCTATAGGATTGATAACTTAAATAAAAACAATTAAATTTTATTTAAAATGGCAAGATACACAGGACCTAAAACGAGAATCGCGAGAAAGTTCAAGGAGCCTATCTATGGACCTGATAAATGGCTTGAACGAAAAAACTATCCGCCCGGCCAACACGGCTTAATGAAGAAAAGGGCAAAGCAAAGTGAATACGCCTTGCAACTGCAGGAAAAACAGAAAGTCAAATACATGTACGGCATTCTGGAAAGGCAGTTCTCGCGTATCTTCCAAAAAGCAGCCCGAATGAAAGGTGTTACGGGCGATAACCTTTTAAAACTCATTGAAAGTCGTCTTGATAACGTTGTTTACAGAATGGGAATTGCACCAACCCGTCCAGCTGCACGCCAGATTGTTTCTCATTGTCATATTTTAGTAAACGGAAAGGTGTGCAATATTCCATCCTATACCCTGGAGCCCGGCGATGTTATTGAAGTTCGGGAAAAAAGCAAATCACTCGATGTAATTGTGAACTCAGTGGCTACCCACTCAAACAAATACGGATGGATAGATTTTAATCCTGCCGAACTTAAGGGTACTTTCATTCAGCGTCCTGAAAGGGCCCAAATTCCCGAAAACATCAACGAACAACTTATCGTTGAATTGTATTCTAAATAACCCCTAAAAATAATAACAACTATGGCTATCATTGATTTCATTAAGCCCGATAAAGTAATCATGCTCAATTCCACCGACAGGGAAGGAGCATTCGAATTTCGTCCGCTTGAACCAGGCTTTGGCATCACCATAGGAAATGCCTTGAGGCGCATACTGTTGTCTTCACTGGACGGATTTGCCATTACCAGTGTCAGAATTGAAGGAGTTGAACATGAATTCAGTACCATCAAAGGGGTAGTGGAAGATGTAACCGAAATTGTTTTGAATTTAAAACAAGTTCGTTTTAAAAAACAACTGGAAAATCAGGAATTTGAAAAAATCACCATTCACTTTTCAGGTTCAGATAAATTCACTGCCGGTGAAATTGCCAAATATTCTAACGCATTTCAGGTGTTAAATCCGGATTTGGTTATATTTAACTGCGAACCCAATGTTCGCGTCAAAATGGAATTAACCATTAACAAAGGGCGCGGTTATGTTCCGGCCGAAGAAAATAAAACAAATAATGCTCCTCATGGCACCATATTCATCGATTCCATTTACACCCCTATTAAAAACGTCAAATATTCCGTTGAGAATTATCGGGTGGAACAAAAAACCGATTATGAAAAATTAATCATTGAAATCCTTACCGATGGTTCCATCACCCCTAAAGATGCATTGAAAGAAGCCGCCAAAATCCTTATTTATCATTTCATGCTCTTTTCCGATGAGAGAATTACTATGGATACTCCGGAAAGAGCAAAAGAAGATGATTTGGATGAAAGCAGCTTACACATGCGTCAACTTTTGAAAACAAAATTGGTGGATTTAGACCTTTCCGTGCGTGCTCTAAATTGCCTTAAAGCTGCCGATGTTGAAACCCTTGGCGATCTGGTGGCATTCAACAAAAACGACCTGCTCAAATTCAGAAATTTCGGAAAAAAATCCCTTACCGAACTGGAAGAACTCGTGCAAAGTAAAGGGTTGCATTTCGGTATGAACGTATCAAAATATAAACTTGATAAAGATTAACATGCCATGAGACACGGAGACAAAATCAATAATTTAAGCCGTACCACTAAACACCGTAAGGCTTTGCTGCGAAATCTGGCGAATTCATTAATACAACATAAAAGAATTTTTACCACTTTGGCCAAAGCGAAAGCCCTAAGGACTTTTGTAGAACCCATTCTTACAAAAGCCAAAACCGACACCCAGCATCACAGGCGTTTGGTTTATTCCTATCTTCAGAATAAAGAAGCGGTTAAAATCCTATTTCGTGAAGTGAGCGAAAAAATAGCCAATCGTAACGGAGGTTATACCCGCATCATTAAAATAGGTAACCGTCAGGGGGATGCTGCCGAAATGGCCATGATAGAGCTGGTGGATTTTAATCAGATTTATAGCGGAAAACCGCAAAAAACCGAGAAAAAGAAAACGACCCGTCGTAGCAGGAAAAAATCATCAACTCCCGCAACCGAAAATAAACCTGCTGTGGAAAATTCAAATAATTCCAAAACTCAGGAATAATACTTTGTCAAATCTGATTAAATTTATGCTCTCTGAAAAAAAACAGAGGGCTTTTTTATTTTATGAAAAAGTTGATTGAATGTGTGCCCAATTTTAGCGAGGGCAAAGATGAAAAAGTTATCCGGGCAATTGCCGATTCCATTCGCTCGGTTGAAGGGATAAAATTATTAAATATTGATCCGGGCAAAGCCACCAACAGGACTGTTATTACCTTTGTGGGTGCCCCTGAAGACGTGGTTGAAGCAGCTTTCAGATCAATTAAGACAGCGGGCGAATTAATCGACATGCGTAAGCATAAGGGCGAGCATCCGCGAATGGGAGCCACTGACGTTTGCCCACTGGTTCCTCTTTATGGAATCAGTATGAAAGAAACGGTTGAATATGCTCTTAAGCTTGCCAAAAGGGTAGGGGAAGAATTGGGAATTCCGGTTTATCTGTATGAAGAAGCCCAGCCGAAGAAAGAAAGAAAAAATTTGTCGGTAATCCGTGCCGGAGAATACGAAGGTTTTTTTAAGAAAATTCAACTTCCGGAGTGGAAGCCTGATTTCGGTCCGGCAATCATGGATGAAAAACGTGGTGCCACGGTTATTGGTGCCCGCGATTTTTTAATTGCTTATAATGTAAATTTAAATACCACATCTGTCAGAAGGGCCAATTCGGTGGCATTTGATGTTCGTGAAGCAGGAAGAGTAATGCGCGAGGGCGACCCTATCACTGGTAAAATTGTTTATAATCCTGATGGAACACCAAAAGTTATTCCGGGGTCTTTGAAGCATGTAAAAGCCATAGGATGGTATATTGAAGAGTATGGAATTGCCCAAGTCTCCATGAACCTGACCAACATACGTGAAACACCTTTACATGTGGCTTTTGATGAAGTTTGTAAGAAAGCAAGCGAGCGAGGATTGCGTGTAACGGGAAGTGAATTGGTAGGATTAATACCGTTGCAATGCCTGTTGGATGCAGGAAAATATTTTTTAAAAAAGCAAAAACGTTCGGCAGGCGTTTCGGAAAAAGAACTTATTAAAATAGCTGTAAAATCCCTTGGCCTTGATGATCTTAAGCCATTTAATCCGGAAGAAAGGATAATAGAGTATTTAATTAAAGACAAAATCGATAAAGAACTTACCCAAATTTCTATTGCCGATTTTGCCGACCAAACAGCATCGGAAAGTCCTGCGCCTGGAGGAGGTTCTGTTGCTGCCCTGTTAGGCAGTTTGGCCGCATCATTAGGTACCATGGTGGCAAATTTAAGTTCTCACAAACGCGGATGGGATCATCGTTGGGAGTTTTTTTCCGATTGGGCTGAAAAGGGGCAAAAACAAAAAGAAATTTTATTGAATCTTATTAACGAAGACACCTTAGCCTTCAAAAAAGTAATGGAAGCGCTTGCTTTGCCAAGGTCTAATGAAGAGGAAATGGCTTTAAGGAAAAGGGCAATTACGGATGCAAATAAACGTGCCATGGAGGTTCCTTTTTTGGTAATGCAAGAAAGCTTGAAATGTATGGGACTTCTGGAGGCCATGGCCAAAGAAGGAAATCCGGCTTCCGCATCCGATGCCGGGGTGGGTGCTTTGTGTGCGCGAAGTGCAGTATGGGGAGCATGGATGAATGTTTGTATCAATGCTGCAGGTGTAGAAGATGAAGAATGGAAAAGAAGTATTTTAAATAAAGGTAAAGAAATCCTGAACCTTGCAATTCAAAAAGAAAAAGAAATTATTGCTTGTGTGGAGCAGAAAATGAATTTATGATTAAGCGCCCTACCTTCGATGAAATTTACATGAAGTTGGCCCTGGAACTGGCTAAGAGGTCGCATTGCGTAAAGGCCCAGGTGGGGGCTGTATTGGTAAAAGTCACCCGCAT